>JALOMI010000127.1 GCA_025455465.1 Cyclobacteriaceae bacterium
CTAAACATACCTATGAAAAACAATCCAACCACGCCTGTAACCGGTAGCGTCTATAATCCGGTTATACACTACACACTTCAATTACTGGCCCTGGGCATTTTACTGGTCTGGTGCTTTCAGATTCTGGAGCCCTTCATTACACCGTTGGTATGGGCTATGGTGCTGGCCGCCACGCTGTATCCTGCCCATCTTTTCCTCAAAAGCAAGCTGGGCAACCGGAACGGTTTGTCGGCAACGATTATCACCGTGCTGATGCTGATGCTGATCATCGGGCCGGCTGTCTGGTTGTTGTTTGCCACCGTAGGCGAGTTCCGGGAACTGGGCGCTGCTTACCAAAGCGGTGAACTGCATATTCCCCCTCCTGGAGAAAATGTCAAGTCATGGCCGCTGGTGGGGAGTAAAGTCTATGAATACTGGACGGAAGCGTCCACCAATATGACGTCATTTATAGGTGACCATGCTGATCAGGTTAAGTCAGTAATACTTACGCTGCTGGAGCTGCTCAAGACAACCGGTAAGGGCATCCTGGTGTTCACACTATCTATTGTTATCAGTGGTTTTCTTTTGGTGTATGCCGAACCTGCCGCGCGTTTTGTAAAGTCGCTGTTAATGAAGATAGCCGGTACGATGGGCGAGAACATGGTGTCTGCTGCCGGACTCACCATTCGCAATGTGGCCAAAGGAATTATCGGTGTGGCCGTGATCCAGGCCATCCTCGCGGGTATCGGCATGGTACTGGCCGGAATACCCTTTGCCGGTTTATGGATTCTGCTGTGCCTGTTGCTGGCCGTGATGCAGATCGGACTATTTCCCGTTTCTATTGGCGTGATTATTTATGTGTGGGGGCACAGCGATACCACAACGGCAATCCTGCTCACCATCTGGATGGTCTTTCTGGGTCTCATCGATAATTTTCTGAAACCCATCCTCATGGGTAAAGGCGCACCGGCCCCGATGATGGTGGTATTCATGGGCACCATTGGCGGCTTCATTTTTTCCGGTTTCACCGGCATGTTTACCGGTGCCATTGTGTTGTCACTGGGTTATCAGCTGCTGACCGGATGGGTGAATGCAACACCGGAAACGGTGCTTCCTGCTGATGCGGATAAGACCACCGGGCAATCCTGAAGAGTTTCAGATTATATACAACAGGCCGTTGATGTTTTCCTGAACGATATTCTCTCGTTCAATAATCGAGTAAAGGGTCACTTGCCCTGCGGTTTCGCTGCGCTGCAAATAACCTTGCAGGATGCTTCCGTCTGCCCGATCATAACGGCAATTTCGGGATTAGGCAGATATACAATCCGCACTGTTGATTTTTACGTGGATATGACGCATGCCGGCAAAAAAATTGATTCCGGCTGAAATGTATCCGGCTAAACGGACCGACTGCCTGCGATTCATGGCAGTGATATTTTGTGCGCGCGTTATGCATTCATCAGGGCAGCTGCAGAAGCAACTATTCGGTGCTGATGATTTTATTGCGAATGGTCTCCACACCATCCTGAAGTTCATGGATAACCGCCTCATTCAGTATTTTCCTGCCTCCATTCCCGGATGACCCCGCGTCCGCGTTCAGCCGTTTGCAGATGCCGATCAAATTCATAAAGGCAGATGAATAATAGGCATAGTTGGGATTTTTATTGGGATTCAACGGATCGGCAATGGCTTGCAGGAATCGGTAGGTGATTTCAATATTTTCCTGTTGCCCGAGAACTACCCGGATAACCGGCATAATTTCCTTCAGGTTTTGGTCATCTGATAAAAGGTTTTTCGGATACCCGTCCAGTATCCCCAATGCGAGGTGAAGGTTTTCAATCTGGTAGGCTGCCATGGCTATCCCGACCAGTTTTTCACGGTCGGTACCCTGCAGTCCTGAAGTCGACTTTTCAAACAGGTCATTGATTACTGCTTTAGCTGAATCATTTTGGTTGAGGTTAACCGAATACCGGTCCAATAGAAAACCAAGCATTTGCTGCTCCAGGCCGATTACCACGCTCAGATCATGGGCGGCTGTAAATAATTCCCTGGTTAGAGAACTTTTACCATACGCAACACAGTAGTTTAAATCAGCCAGATAAATGCCCAGGTTGGCGGCCGCTTTAACCTGGTCTGCCGTATAACTTGCCACCCATTTCGGGTCATGCAGTAAGCCTGAATCAAACACTGCCGCAGCGGCCTGCAATTGTGCAGCGGTTTCTGTTGCTGATTTCAGATTATTGAAAAAAGCATCGCGTTTCTGGTTAAAGGCAACGGCAATTCTCAACTCCTCTGTGCGCTCTTTTTTCTGACATGACATCAGCATTACGAAGAGGATAAAACCAGGGAGGATCGATTTCATCATTGTTGTACCATTCTGATTAATGACCGGAATGTGGGACAAGGTAGCGTTCAGCGGTCAGACTTCATTGGGCATTGACATAATGATTATGATGGAAGTAAGAATTAAAGGGGATTTATTTCCTTTATCTTTGAAGGTATAATCAGGTTGTTCATGAAAAGCTATCTATTGCCTGTCATCCTTGTCTTGCTGGCAGCAACGGAGGTCAGGAGCCAGGTATTGATGTCGTTGATTTTCGGGGACAAGCTGAACACAGGAAAAGTTGAATTCGGCCTGGATGGAGGTGTGAACTTTCCGGACATCCGCGGACTGGATGAGGGGCAGAGGCAGGCGCTCTTTAATATCGGATTCTATTTTGACATCAAAACAAAAAATCCAAACTGGCTTTTTCATACCGGTGTGCTGGTAAAATCAACGTTGGGCACTTCAGGTTTGCCGGTTTATTCTCTCGGTAATCCCGAACTCGACAATGTTTTTGCCGAAGGTGAAGTGAGGCGCAAGATCAATTACTTCAATGTGCCGATTGCCATCAAATACAGGTTAAGTGAGCGCATTTTCGTTCTTGGCGGCATCATGCCCGCGCTTCGTGCCCGGGCTTTTGATGTATTCACCAATTCCTTTCAGAATAACGATCTGGAATTTTCGGTGGACATACGCGATCAGATTCACCGGCTTGACTTCGGGTTGCTGAGCGGTATCGGTTATCGGGTTTTCAAAGGGTATGGTATGAACATTACGTTCCGTTACTACTACGGATTAACGGATATTGTTATTGACGATACGTCTCCTGATCAGTTTAACAATTCGTTATACCTGGCTGTGGGTATTCCTATTGGCGTAGCCAAAGCACGTGCGCGCATGGAAGAAAAGGAAAGACAAAAGAATCAATAATCAGAGGCCAAACCGGTATTGTACCCCGCCCATGATCTGTTTGCGCGAACCTAAAAATCCAACTTCCACACGCACCATAAAGTGTTTGTTAAGTTGATACTGTGAACCGACAATAAAATTCCAGGCATCTTTCACTGTTTTATCCATGGCATATTGCACGGTTGAATTGGCGACATTGTTGGCGGCTGCATCGGCTGCATCCAATAGTTGGCCAGCCGTTGACAACGCCTGATTCGCCCTTTCATATTTTGCCTGATTAACTGGATTGTTTTGTTGCTGTTCTGTTAATCCGGCCCACCAGGCATCAACCTGTTGTTGTGAGTCTTCAACCTTCATTATCCCCTGGTCAATTTTGGACTGAAACTCGCCATTTTCCGGAAATATATCGGATAGTGAAATGGATCCTTCCGTTTGGCTTGCAAAGGCAACCCGGAATCCACCCACCCATACAGCAACGCTGCTTTCTGGATTTTTCAGCTTGAAGTTTTTCCCGAAACGCGGACCAAACACAAATGATCTGGCAGGGCTCTTGAGTTGGGGTACATCGGTCCAGGCAATATTCATATCCAACGCCAGAAAGCCGCCCCCTACACCAATCGTTGGTGTAAAGCCAAGACCAAAGGTTGAAGTACTAAAATCAATTACAGTTCCTGTCGCCAGCACTTGCTGATCGACACCTGTTGAATCGGGTACCCAAACACCGAAGTTAACTTCGGTCGTGGCAGATGCTCTGCCGAAGATTCCATAGACATTAAGGAAAGGAAACACCCAGACATCCGGCCGAAAGGTAAATGCACTGGCTGTTGATTTGGCCTCATCAAAGCGTACAAGACCATCAAGATTGTACATGGGGCCGTTGTTGAATCCAACTTGCAGGTTATCAATAATCAATAGCGATTCCTGTGTAAAATACTGTGCACTTAATCCTGCCGAATAGGGTAGTTTGTAACCGGCTTTCGTTGCCTTGTCTCCCCAGATTGGAAGTGAATACGGATAAGCTGTACTCTTTAAACTGTCTTTTACGGCTTCATTTTTTTTGCCTACTACTTTGTTGGTAAAAACCTGTGCAAACGCTGGTGCAGAAAGCATCAGCAGGATGATTAATGGTAACGCTTTCATAAGGTGTAGGAAAGTGTTGAAAAGTAGAGCGAAGCACGGTACTTTAAAATGATTAAAATCAGGGAGGGCTTTCAGAACATCTCTCCGATGTTAATCCAGATACTCCAGAAGTCTTTACTGAATCCAAAATCGATGGACAAGTTGGTGTTGGAGAATTTGTTCAGCTTGGCACGGATACCGGCACCACCACCCACTTGCCAATAGGTAAATTGTTGTGTTCGGTATTCGGATGCGGACGCGACATTGATGAATCCCACCATACCGAAAAGTCCATTCCGCGATAAAGGCAATCGTTGTTCTGCTTCTCCGTAAAGCATGGCATTTGAACGGAAGCGTCCAATTTCAAATCCGCGGCTGGCGATACCAAAATTGGGTGCCCAGTTGGTGGCGGGTAAGTGCAGGTAGGGAACATCTCCGGTAATGATCGTCCAGTAGTACGAACGGAAGGCGAGAATATGGTCATGCACATTACTTAACAACAGGTACTTCCTTGCGTCAATAAACAAGGCATGGTTGGTGAAGGTGCTCCCCAGGCCGGTGCTGTTCCACCGCCAGTTCATCAGCAGGTAGGCACCACCAATGGGATTGATGGCATTCTTGCGGGAGTCAAATAACAGGTTTGCCGCGAGGCCGGATGACACCGCTGTTGTTAAGGGTGTATCCTCATACCGTTCAAGATGACCGGTGCCGCTGTACGAAGATTCACTGATGTTGTAATGATAATCCAATGCATACCCTGGTCCGCCAAACCAGAAGCCGCTGATTCTGAATACCGCATTCTGGTATACGCGAATATAATCAGAGTCGATCAGCGACTCATCCCATTGCGGAGAGTCACCGCCAAGGCCCCACGTGGATTGCGGAAAATGAGCGATGCGATAATCACCGGTAAGATCCAGTGTATTATCGGGTAGCCAGATGTTCGGACGAATGTATAATCCGTACCGGTCACCAAAGTTGGTATACGGAATAAGGTAAATGTTGGAGAGGTTGGTGGTTTGCGGATTGCCGGTAAAGAAGGCGGCATTCACTGCGGTAATCACTGCTCGTCCGCCACCGGGAACATTCACGGCAGCAGGAAACAAGGCAAAGTGTACTTTCTTTTCTTCGCGGTATTGCTGCTTTTGTTCCTTCTTTTTCGTTCCGATCAGGATATCAAATAAGTCAACACCGGCCGTGTCTCTTTCCTGTGCAATCGAGTGAAAGGCAATCAGGAGCAACAGAAGTTGGAAGACATACCGCATGGCAGGCTGATCGAATGTAATGTTACGTCATCGCGTCACATAAAAAAAGCCATTGCAACTGCAATGGCTTTCTTACTGAGCATGCCAGATGCTTAACGGAGTTCACCGATAAACGGTATGCTCTCAAAAATGGCTACACGGATGGCGCTGAGAAAATACGATTCCAGTTGGAAAAACTGGGCCGCTGCTTTGGCTCCGGCTGCTTTCTCAAGTTTCAAATGATAGGTTGAAATCAGTTTATCCGTTTGCAGGCCCAATGCTGCTGTTTCTTTTACGATTTTGGAAGTAGTGGCATCATCCATTGTGCCATAGTTGGAGGCGTAGTTTTCGAGCAGGGCGATGCGCTTTTTGCCCAGCTCCTTGCGCTTGGTTTCGTATTCATCGTAGATCTTCCAGAACGCATCACGTTGGGCACCTTCCAGTTGAATGAATTCAGCGAAGATGGCCTTTTTTTCTTTGCCGTAAATGGATTGGATAAAATCAATGTCTTCTTTGTTTGACTGAGCGAAAGCGGAAAGGGATAGGCATATGCCGACAACGACTAATAGCTTTTTCATAAAGGGTATGCTGGTTAAAGGGTTTTAATGATCCGGCAAAGATAATGTTATCAGAATACCGGATACAGATACCCTGGTAATATTTCTTAAGTCGTCAAACCGGTCAAATGATATCTGCAGAGCGGTTGCCGGTTTGTGAAAAGTTGCTTCGGTATGGGCAGGTATGGATCTGGACATACATCCGGTGCTTTTGATGAATCGTACCCGTGCGTATAAATCAGAATGCAGACATCCGTTCTTGCTGCCGGCTGTCATGATCGGCATGACCATGTGTTGACTTATTGTTCTGATCAGGGTATTCCTTTTTGCATGGTTTTATTAAAAGTTGGCAGCTCTGTGCGCGGTCATTGTTTTTGGAAGAAGCCGAAGCCGTTAAAATCAAACCCGTATTTTCCGGTTCTCGAAAACTGATTCGCTGGCGGGACTGAAGCGTATAACGATTAGCACCGGTATATTATATTCTCATTAGCCCACCAACGGAAGCTGGATGAAAAAAATCATTAGTGGTAGACGTTAACGCTGATTTTCACTCGTGAATAATTACTTACCTTACGGCCTTGAAATTACTTATACTATGAAAAGACTATCATTCCTGGTTGTGTCTGTGTTCTCTGCCACTTTATTGATTGCTCAGCCTTCGGTTACGTTGCTCACATTTGGCGGACATGCGTTTGCCGATCGCTTTAATTTTAACCTTACTAATGGTTTCTATGGTAACGGCAGAATCGAGGAAGGCTTTCAGTGGGGAGCAGGCCTTGAATTAGCCGTTTCGGAAGAATCCGCTCTGGAATTGGTTTATCAGAACATGAAGGCCGATGTTTCATTACAAGGTCAGATAGATCGTTATCAAGGTATTGTTGGTATAAACTACCTGATGATCGGAGGAACCCGTTACGCCCTGGTCAACGAAAAGGTAGCCGGTTTTGGCAGCCTGGATATTGGCGCATCATGGGGCAATCCGGATGAAAATTTTCAATCAGATGGTACCACCAAATTTGCCTGGGGTGGCCGTCTGGGTGTTCGGGTTAAGGCCACGGAACAGGTAAGTTTACGCATCCATGCGCAATTACTGTCACCGGTGCAATGGGCGGGGGCTGGTTTCTTTTTCGGCACCGGTGGAGCCAGTGCCGGGGTTACTACCGGATCAACCATTTACCAGTTTAGCCTGGGCGGAAGCCTGAATTATAAATTACGTTAATCACTTACCCTTTTGATTTAAAGTATCTATGAAATCTTATTATCTCCTTCTGTCAGTTATTTTTTTTACCTGGACATCAACAAGCGCTCAGGAGTCAAAGAAAGTATATACAACCACCAGCGGTGAACTGATCTTTTCCCTGGCCAATATTACGGATCAGGGCAATGAGCAAGGGAGCATTCTGCGGTTTTCTCCCGTGGTGAATATTCAAAACTGGGTGAATTTTGATAAGAGTGATCACTTCGGCTACTTCACCGGGTTGTCCATCCGAAACGTGGGTTTCATTTATGATGTTCCGGCCAACTCCGCTGTCAATTATAATTTTCCGGATGAAAGCAATGTCCGCAAAAAATTCCGTACGTATAATATCGGTATCCCTGTTGGACTGAAACTGGGTAACCTGAATGACAAATTCCTGTTTGTTGGTTATGAACTGGAAATACCGATTAATTATAAAGAAAAAACATTTGTGAATGGCGATCGCATTGACCGGTTTAACATCTGGTTTAGTAATCGAACCAACACCTTTAATCATTCCCTGATGGCCGGTGTTCAGTTGCCGTATGGCGCCACCCTGAAATTCAAATACTATCTGACCAATTTTTTCAATAAAAGTTTTCAGGTAACAGATGCTCAGGGCAACGCCATCAGGCCGTATCAGAATATTGATGTGAATGTCTTTTACTTTTCGCTGAACTTTGGTTTGTTAAAAAACGCTGACTTTTATTACAACGATTAGTAAGCGTTTCTCTGTTTATTCATTTGCAAGAGATGCCATGAGGTTCTGGATCTGTATTGCAGCACTTTCTTGCAATAGTTTTTTGCAAGCACAGAACTACGCACTGGATGAAAAGTTAGGCGCAGAAAATGCGCAGCGTGTGGTGAAGGAAATGGGCTTGTATAAGCATGACTCGCTGGAATGGCTTGTGCGGTCTGTAGGTCAAAAACTGGTCTCGCGGTTACGAAACAAACCTTTTGAGTTTCATTTTAACCTGGTTGATTCACAGGAACCCAACGCCTTTGCGTTGCCCGGGGGCTACATTTACGTTACCCGTGGTATACTTCCTTTAGTGCAAACAGAAGATGAACTGGCCGGTGTATTGGCGCATGAAATCATCCATGTGACGGAGCGACATTCTGTTAAGCAAATCCAGAAGGGAGCATTTACCGGCTTGCTGAAACTTCCCGGCAATCTCGTTAATTCCATTACCGGCACCAACCTGGGTAATGTGCTGAATGCGCCAATCAACCTGGTCACGGGTTCATATATTGCCCGGTACAGCCGTAGTCATGAAAGTGAAGCCGACCGGTTTGGTATTCAACTGGCCGCCAGCGCAGGCTACAGAACCGATGCTCTTGCGGATGTTCTTGGACGGATATCCAGTGCTGTTGAAGCTATAACCGGAGAGACAGAAGAGCATAATTACCTGAGCGACCATCCTTATACCCCTTCACGGGTTTCGGCCATCCGTAATTCAGCACGCCAATATAAACCGGTGAACCCGGCACCGGTCACACAGTCACAGCATCATTTTGCACGCACGTTTGACGGTCTTGTTTTCGGAACCAATCCGAAGCAAGGCGTTTTTATCGACAGCTTATTTGTACATCCTGATCTTGCTGTATCATTCATTATTCCGTCACAATGGGTTTCAGTCAATAATCCCACGATGGTTTCTGCTTACCAGGAAAATGGAGAGGCAATTGTTGCGTTGCAGATGACCGATGGTACCAAACCTCCGCGTCAATCAGGAGAAGAAGTGCTGGAAAAATACAGGCAGCAAACT
>JALOMI010000330.1 GCA_025455465.1 Cyclobacteriaceae bacterium
TTCCGGCATTGAACAGGAGGTGGCTGATGGCAACACGCTTTTTGATGGTTTGTGATCCTAATGATCCGATAAGAACGGTGAGGGTAGTGCCCAGGTTAGTGCCGATAACCATGTAAGCTGCCAGCGGAAAGGTGATCACCGAAGAATTCAGTGCACTGAGTATGATGGCCATGCTGGCGGAGCTGGATTGAATGATAGCCGTCAGCAAAAAGCCGATCAGAATAAAGCTGATTGCGGGTAAGTGCCGGAGGGATGTCAGATCATATGCAGTGGCAAGCCCTTCGATGCTCGTCTTCATATAATCCAGTCCGAGGAACAGGAAGCCGAAGCCAACCATGAATTTGCTGATATTGGTGGCGCGGGTCGATTTACCGAAGAAAATTAGGCCGAGCCCGCCCAGCCCGATGAAGGGCATCGCCAGGATTTCGATTTTCAGTTTAAAGCCAAGCGTGGCAACAATCCAGCTGGAGAGTGTGGTGCCCAGGTTGGAGCCGATGATTACGCCAATGGCATTTTCCATACCCATGATACCGGCACCGGCAAAGGCAAGGACCATCAGCGACACGGCTGTGCTGCTTTGAAGAACGGCTGTCGAGATGATACCGCTAAGTACGCTGCGGAACCAGTTTTCAGTGAACTTGCGGATGAGCCTTCTGAAGGTGCCGCCCGACAGGTTCTTCAGCGACTCTTCCAGTTCAAACATGCCGAAGAGAAAGATGCCGATGCCGGCCAACAGTTCCCAACCTTTGATATCCATTGGAATGAATTCTCGCTGCCCGAATGTACATGATTTCACCGGCAGCACGGATGCTGTTTGTCATCGCTGAATCATTTTACATCTTGCAGCATGAGCACGAAGAGGGCAGCGCGCCTGGCAGCATTAAAAGAATTATTAGATGCCAAAGCGGATGAATACAACCGCCCCGGTTTTATAGCCAACGATCCTATAAGCATACCGCATCGCTTCACCCGGAAACAGGATATAGAAATTGCCGGGCTGTTTGCAGCCACATTGGCCTGGGGTCAGCGGATTACCATCATCAACAGTTGTCAGAAAATTCTGGAAGGGATGGATCACGCTCCTTATCAGTTTATAACCGGTCATCGGGAGAGCGACCTGAAGGTGTTCATCCGTTTTCAGCACCGCACCTTCAACAGCACCGACCTGTTGTATTTTATTGAGTTCCTGCGCTGGTATTACGGGAGGCACGAATCGCTGGAGGAAGCATTTCGGGTTCCGCCCGCGGCAGCAACCATCGAACAAGGCCTGATCAATTTCCGGAACCTCTTTTTTAGCCTGCCTGATTTTCCCGCACGAACCAAAAAGCATGTGGCCACACCGGAACGTAAATCGGCCTGCAAGCGGTTGACGATGTACCTGCGCTGGATGGTGCGAAGCGATGACCGTGGTGTTGATTTTGGCCTGTGGCGGAAAATCAACATGACGCAGTTGGTTTGTCCGTGCGATGTTCATGTGGAGCGGGTGGCCAGGTCGTTTCATCTGATCACCCGCAAGCAGACCGATTGGTTAACCGCCCTGGAACTGACTTCTAATTTGCGCCAGTTCGATCCTGCCGATCCTGTTCGTTATGACTTCGCTTTGTTCGGTTTAGGGTTGGAGAAATTTGGACGATGAACAACTGAAATTTTCTTGAATGGCAATTGATGAAGTTAAAAACAGGATAATGCATCACAAGGAATCATTTTAAATCCATTCTAAATAGATTGTTCAATTAAAATCTTAACTGATACTCAAAAGCTTAAACGAATTATTTATGCGTGAAAGCCAATCCAAATATTTATTGGCCCCTCCTAAAATAAGTTTGAAAAAACCACTTCACCGTGTAGATTTGCACACCTTGATGTAAAAACGGACACTTTAACCTATCATGATCAGAGTACCGAAGTTACCCCTTTTGCCAGGCATCGCTACATTCGTGCTGGTTTTGATTTTCAGTTCCTCCTTTGCACAACCCATTCCCACTGAACCTGAGGCTATTGCCAACGGAGAATCCCTGTTCAATGCGAACTGTAAAACCTGTCACCGGGTGCATGTCAAACTCGTTGGTCCTGCTTTGGCCAATGTTTACGACCGTGCCCCAAGCATCGACTGGCTGAAAGCCTTTATCCGCAACTCTTCTGCTGTGATTGCCAGTGGTGACGAGTATGCCAATAAGATATATAATGAGTACAACAAAACTCAGATGACAGCCTTCACCGGCCTGAAGGATGATCAGATCATGAACATCCTCGCCTACATCAAGTCAGAAACAGACAAGGGGCCGGCCGTAGCTGCGGCCCCAACAGCAGCAGCCGCAGGTGAGGGTACCGGCACGGGTGTTCCGGCCCAGTATCTCAATATTATATTAGTCGGCATGGTGGTCATCCTGGTTTTACTGGTGATCATCTTGTTGTTCCTGGTTTCTGCACTCAAGCGTTTCCTCGAGCAAAAAGAATTATCTGAGGAAGACCGTGAGGTGGTGCATTCACCCATCTCCTTCGCATCGGTGACCAGCAGTCCGGCCTTTATCTTTATCGTTATTTTTATTGTCGGTTCACTTGGCTTCAAAGCAGTTATTAACGGATTGTATTCGGTTGGTATACAAAAGGATTATGCACCCAAGCAGCCAATTGCCTTCTCGCACAAGCTGCATGCCGGAGCCTATGAAATTGATTGTAAATACTGCCATACAGGTGTTTTGAAAGGCAAGAGTGCAACAATTCCGTCAGTCAATGTCTGTATGAATTGTCACCGTTCGGTAAAGACAGAATCTCCTCAAATTCAGAAGATCTGGGCTGCCGCTGACTGGCAACCGGAAACACTGAGCTTTGGTCCTAATCAAAAACCTATCGAATGGGTTCGCATCCACAACCTCGCCGATCACGCCTACTTCAACCACGCCCAACACGTCACCGTCGGCAAAATCGAATGCCAAAAATGCCACGGCCCCGTTGAAGAGATGGA
>JALOMI010000331.1 GCA_025455465.1 Cyclobacteriaceae bacterium
CCGTGCACCACCTGGGCATGAGCGGCAACACCATCGACAGCTATGCGCAGAAAATTGAGAACATGACTCAATATGTTATTGAGGAAAGGCCTGGAAATTTCCGGGCGATTGATGTTTTCACCCGGTTGATTTCCGACCGGATTATCTTCCTGGGAATGGGTGTTGACGATCAGATTGCTAACCTGATCACCGCCCAACTGCTCTTCCTGGAATCGGCTGACCCTAAGAAAGATATCATCATGTACATCAACAGCCCGGGTGGCTCCGTCTATGCCGGACTGGGTATTTACGATACCATGCAGTATGTAAACCCGGATGTGGCAACCATATGCACCGGCCTGGCCGCCTCCATGGCTGCGGTATTGCTCTGTTCCGGAGCCGCTAAAAAACGTGCCGGACTGCCCCACTCACGCATCATGATCCATCAGCCGATGAGCGGCATGCAGGGACAAGTTTCTGACATGGAAATATCCCTCAAGCAAACGCTGGAAGTTAAAAAGGACCTTTACAACATCATTGCCAAGCACAGCGGTCAGACGTACGAAAAAATTGAAAAAGATTCCGACCGGGATTACTGGATGCGCGCCCTGGATGCCAAGGAATACGGGCTCATTGACGAAGTACTGGAACGTAAAAAGTAATTAAGCCCAGTTACCGGTAGGCTGTTTGCCCGATTAAATGGTAACTTTGCAGCTAACCGGTTGGCCGGTAAGCCTTCCTCTCAATCAAAACAATTGATCTATGGCCGAAGTAACGTGTTCATTTTGCGGCAGAAACAAAAAGGATGTCGATCTGATGATTTCCGGCATTCATGCCCACATCTGCGACAAGTGTGTTACGCAGGCCAATCAGATTTTACAGGAGGAGAAGAAAAGTAAATCGGAGGCCGGCCTGACGCCCAACTTCAAGTTGGTGAAGCCCCGCGAAATCAAGAAATTTCTGGATGAGTATGTCATCGGGCAGGATGAGGCGAAAAAAGTAATGTCAGTAGCGGTGTACAACCATTACAAGCGGTTGATGCAGCGCAAAGTCGACTCGGATATTACCATCGAAAAATCGAACATCATCATGGTCGGGGAAACCGGTACCGGCAAGACTTACCTTGCGCGCACCCTGGCCAAACTCCTGCAGGTACCTTTCTGCATTGCCGATGCCACCGTTTTGACCGAAGCCGGCTATGTGGGTGAAGATGTGGAGAGCATATTAACACGCCTGCTGCAGGCAGCGGATTATAATGTGGAAGCAGCTGAGCGCGGAATCGTGTATATTGATGAGATCGATAAAATCGCCCGCAAGTCAGACAATCCTTCCATCACCCGCGATGTGAGCGGTGAAGGCGTACAGCAGGCCTTGCTGAAATTACTGGAAGGCACCGCGGTAAACGTGCCTCCGCAAGGGGGACGCAAACATCCAGATCAGAAAATGATTACGGTGAACACGGAAAACATCCTGTTCATCTGCGGTGGCGCATTTGAAGGCATCAGCCGGTTCATCGGCAACCGACTGAACACCCGTCCGCTGGGCTTTGCTTCTTCTTCCGGGTTGCATCCGATTGAAGTCGATAAAGACAACCTTATTCAATTTGTCACTGCCCAGGATCTGAAAAGTTTCGGGCTGATTCCTGAACTGATCGGACGACTGCCGGTGGTTTCCTATCTCAATCCGCTCGACAAAGAAGCGTTGCGTAAAATTCTTACTGAGCCCAAGAACGCGCTGGTAAAGCAATACAGCAAACTCTTTGAAATGGAAAATATTCAGGTGGAGTTCAAAGACGGTGCACTCGACTTCATCGTTGAGAAAGCCGTTGAATTCAAACTCGGTGCGCGAGGACTGCGCAGTATCTGTGAAGCCATTATCAACGATGCCATGTTTGAATTGCCTTCCGAAAAAGAAGTGGACAAGCTGGTGATCACACGATCCTACGCAGAAGAAAAATTCAGCCGCTCGCACTACAGCAAATTAAAGGTGGCCTGATCGTCACAAACTTCCCCGCAATCTATCGCTCAGTCAGTGCCCGAGCCTTACTGTCCTGAAGGATCAACGCAGCCGTATTAACCGATGCTGAGCCTGTATCCAACAACTGAATAATCCGATCATAGTCTTCCAGCACAGATTGTCTGTACGATCCCTCAGCCATCAGTTGTTGCAACTCGTCCTGAATTTTATTCGCATTCATGTCACGCTGAATTAATTCCCTTACAGCTGCTTTACCCGCAATAAGATTGACCAACGATATATAGGGCACCCGAATTAATGACTTCGCGATGCGATAACTGATGTCACTGGTTCTGTAAACAACCACTTGAGGCACCCTGAATAGTGCCGTTTCTAATGTGGCTGTTCCTGATGTCACCACGGCAGCACGAGCATGAGCCAAAAGATCGTACGTTGAACCGGTAATAAACCTCACGTTGGTAAATCCTTTCAGCGGCTCATACAATTGCTCCGGTAAATTATCTACGGCAGCGACAACAAACGTCAGCTGAGGCATTTGTTTAACAACCTCAGCCATTGCAGGAATCACATTAACCAGTTCCTGCCTGCGACTGCCGGGCAACAAGGCAACGACAGAAGCAGCATTTACTACCTTGGTCTTTGCCAGAAAATCGTGATCAACCTGGTGATCGTTAACCGCATCGAGCACCGGATTACCAACATAATCAACCTCCCAGCCGAAGCGCTTGAAAAATTCCTTTTCGAATGGCAGAATGACAAACATCCGGTCGATTACCGCTTTCAGTTTGTATGCCCGGTTTTGATTCCATGCCCACACTTTGGGCGAAATGTACCAAAGCACCCGAACGCCTCGCTTCCGGGCATTACCGGCACAGTGACGCCTTGGGAGGTGGTGGCCTTCGATCCGTGGCGGATTGGGCCGACCACCCGGGGTACGTTCCTGCGTTGGTGGAACGGCAAGCAGCAGGGGCTGACACTGTCGGCGGAGAAGCCGGACGCCATCGACT
>JALOMI010000128.1 GCA_025455465.1 Cyclobacteriaceae bacterium
GTTTTTACCACGAAGCTGATTGGAAATAATTAGTTCGTATTGTCGGTTCGGCTGAAGGGTTTCATTTGGCAATGCCGAGAAGGTACGGCCATTGTCAAGGAAAGTAACGTTGAGCGGTATTAATTCACCATCCTTGATTCGTAATGTCACTGAAGAAGATACGCTGCCAGGGTCCAGCTCTGCGGTAAAAGTACCGTTAATAGGTTGGTCAACAGGTGTTTCGATATTTTGCGAAGCATCCGTCAGATTTAAAGTAAGTCCACCAACTCGAAGCTGGCTTAATTGCATTGAGATGTTCGACACTGGCTCTTCCTTATTACAGCCGAATACCAGTAGAAGAAAAAGAGTCAGTAGTAAAGCAATGCAATTTTTCATCATCCTATCAAATTGAAAGAAAAGGGTTCCCCCACAAGGGAGAACCCTTTTTGAAATTAAACTTAATGATTACGGCTTACCGGAATTATACATCGCGGTAATCTCAGCCGGAGTCAAGGTTTTATGATAAATGAGCAGGTCATCCATCAAACCGTGGAAGTGATTGGCACCAGGGAAGGTATAACCACCCCAAGGTTCATTTGCCCACATGGTTCCAGCTCGAGACTGAACAAAACCGAGTGCCAGTTCATTCACAACATCAGGAGCTGCTCCACGCCACTTCAAACCGGTAGCAAACCGTGGGTTGGAGTTATCTGGCCACAGATCAAAATCCTGTTCCTTAATTCGTTCACCGTTCAGGTAAACGATACCTTGACGAGTGGTGGCATTATACGTAAACACATAATGCGCCCACTGATCTTTAATAACGGTATTCATACCTGCAGGACGGAAGTCTTTAGAGAATACCCATCCTTGCCAGCCAAGGTTACCTTCACCATCTGCCCACATATCTTCACTGAAACCACCGGCCCCGGCAGGATTAGTGTGAGCATAGGAGCCCGCCAATTTAAAGGCATTGTAGCTGCCAAAAATTTCAAACTGAAATCCGTAGAATGCACCAAGACCTAAGACGAATTGTCCTTTAGCGAGGGATGAATTTGGTTTTACCCAGACACTCATTGTCCAGTTGCTATTATTCATCAGTTGGTCGCCATTGGCATACTCAATGATACTGGTTGTGCCATTGAAGCTTGCTGCTTTCCCGGCATCGGCTTTGCGGCCTGCCACATAGGTAATATCAACTGTTCCATTTGTTTTGGGAGCACGACCGCTGATAATATCTACGGCATTATCCTCAAATGTCCAGTGTGCAAAAGCTCCCGGAACAGCGAAGGTACCGGCTGATGTAAAGTTACGTTCAACCGGTGCTGCCAGTGTTTTATTTTCTGTGCTCTTGATGGCATTACTGATCGTCATAATAAACAGTGTGCCGGTACTAAAATCAGTATTCGGGTTGACGGTTACATCAGCACCATTTACTGTTACTGTTACTGGTACACTTACGTTGTCAAACTGACGTACCAGTGAAATAGCAGCAGTTGCAGACGCTGCATCTACAGCAACATTAAACGTGGCTGTAATTGTGGCACCCACCGGAACACCCGTTGCACTGGTTGCACCATTCAAATCAATGCCGTCAGCAGTAAGTGAGACCAGGCTTAGCGCTGGCGGCTCATCTTCGCTGCATCCAACAAATAGTGTAACCATCATGCCCATGGCCAACACCGCACTCAACATCCATTTTAGCGTTTTCATAATTGTTTAGAATTGTTTAAAGGTTTAACATGTGATTGATCTATTAATTCTCCCAACCGGGATTTTGATCCAATTTTCCTTGCGTTAGGTCTATTTCAGTTTGTGGTATTGGCAGCAATTCATGCGTGCCCTGAATAAAACCTAGTGGTCCCAAAACAGCGGGTGCCCTTCCTGTTCGCACCAGATCCCAGAAGCGGTGCCCCTCCATCGCGAGTTCGACCCTGCGCTCATGAAGAATAATATCCCGTAAAAGATTTTTATTCGTTTCAGTGATATCCGGAAGCACGGCATTATTTCCCTCGCGAGCACGCTGCCTGACGCGGTTCAGATAAACCAATGCTTGCGCTGCATTTCCAGTCTCATTTAACGCTTCAGCCGCTATTAACAATACATCCGAATACCTTAAAAATCTTCGGTTGTGTCCAAAGGAGGGCGGAACATTGATACCCGGAGTCCATACTTTCTGGTTGTAGCATTCTATTTCCTCCTGTCCGTGGGAGTCCACAGAAATATCGGGCGTGGCACCGTCACCGAGAATGGTGACGCCATCCAGTACTTCGCCCAGAAAAATCACCGAGGCCTGTAGACGCGGATCACCAGGCTCAAAATCATCGCGTAAATTTTTTGTCGGTCGATTGAAGCCCCATCCCCGGTTGGGTGTTCCCCGTACAGCCTGAACATTGCCATATTGATTACCGCCATTGGGAACGCCTTCGGCACCAAAGGCAGCCAGTTCAAAAACTGACTCGATGCCATGCTCGCCCTGAACACTATGTGCATCGGCAAACTTGGCTTCAAGATTATACTGCCCGGAATTGATGACTTCAAGGGCATAATTGGCAGCACTGGGAAAATCTCCCCGAAACAAATACACTTTAGCCAGCAGGGATTTTGCTGCGCCTTTGGTTGCCCTGCCCAGATCTGAAGCACCGTATTGCGATTTTTCCGGCAAGGCTTCAATGGCGAATAATAAATCTTCTATGATTAACTCATAGATCTCATGAACACTTGCCCGTGGCAATACCTGAGGAACTGTGGTTGTTAACTTCGGTACCCCGCCCCACGCGCGGACCAAGTCAAAGTAAAAGAATGCGCGAAGGAAACGAGCTTCTCCAACATACCGGTTTCTTAACGTTGCATCCATTTCTATGGACGGAACTTTTTCTATGACCACGTTTGCTCGCCTCACGGCCAGATAAAGGGTATTCCACCAGCGTAAAATGGCACCCTCAGTTTTGACATGTTCAAACCGGTCGAAGGGACCAATGGTCGCGGATGCATCATCCGGGTTGCTGCCTTTGTTGGTATCATCCGACATGATATCCATGATTGGGAACAAGCCTGAGTTAAAATTTGGCTCGCGTAACGTATTGTATGCTGCGTTGGTTGCCAGCAAGGCATCCTGTGCTGTTGTCGGAAAACTGGACTGCGTTAATGTTCCCTGGGGTGGCTTGTCCAGAAAATCTTCACAAGCTACAGGAATAAATGCCATGGCAGTGATCAGGCATAGTATGTTAAGTCTTTGCTTCATCATCGTTGCCATTAAAAAGTTATGTTTAAACCGAGAGAATAGATTCTGGGTATCGGATAGGTGGCCAGGTCGATACCATTCAGCACCGGGTTTCCACTGACGATTTCAGGCGTATACCCAGTGAATTTGCTGACCGTAAACAAATTGGTAATGCGTGTATAGGCTCTGACCGAACGCATACCCACCTTACTCATCAGTGCATCCGGCAACGTATAGCCCAGTGAAAGATTCCGTAACCGGAAGAATGAGCCATCATAGATATAGCGGGATGAAGGTTCAAAATTTATTCCCCCGTTGGAAGGCCGCGGTTCCGTATTGCTGGTTCCTTCACCATCCCAAAAATAGAAGTAGCGTCTTTCAAAATTATAAGGATCGGGGCGCACTATTTCTTTACCGTTAAAAATCTTATTGCCCTGCTGTCCCTGAAAATCAATGGCCAGATCGAAACGCTTATACTCACCACTCAGGCTAAAACCATATAATAGTTTAGGAATTGGAGAACCCAAATTCACCCGATCAGCCGGTGTTAAAAAGCCGTCACCGTTGGTGTCGGCAAACTTCAAGTCACCAATACCGGTTGCCGAAAGATGCGGGTAGGAATCAAGCTCTGCCTGATTCTGAAACACACCAATAACCTGGTAACCATAAAACGATCCGATAGGTAATCCCGGTACTGTGCGGGTGACCTGACGGCCGTTAAACAAACCAATCAGTTGCTCATCCGTACCTCCTGTCCCGCTGACTTTCAGCGTCTCGTTATGAATGGTGGTGGCGTTGGCCGAGATGTTGTATTTGAAATTTTTGATTTCACCATTCCAGCCCAGCACCAGTTCAACTCCTCTGTTCAAGACTTCGCCTGCATTGAATGTAATGAGCGCTCCGTCTCCATTTCCGTAATAGCCTGGTACCGGTAAGTCAATTAAAATGTCGCTGGTAATCCGGTGGAAATAATCTATTTCACCGGTTAAGCGATCATCAAGGAAACCAAATTCCAGTCCGGCATTGATCTGTTCGGTACTCTCCCATTTCAGGTTCGGGTTGCCGCTTACCCCATAGGTAGCACCCGGATATTGTATATCATCCCCGAACAAAGCATTGATACCGTTAAGCACCAAAGAATACTGCCTCAGGTAGTTGATCTTCTCGTTTCCGATAATACCCCAACTCGCTCTTACTTTCAGATTGGAAAGTTTACCGCTTTGTGCCAGGAAGTTTTCGTTGATGGCATTCCAGCCAACAGCCAGAGAAGGGAAATTAGCATAGCGGTTTGCTTCTGTAAACTTGGAAGAACCGTCTCTCCGGAATGTGGCTGTGAATAAATATTTGTTGTTCAGCGTATAGTTGGCCCTGAACAGATACGATATCATGGAATAGTTGAAGCCCGCGCTGACATCATTGCGCGCAAAGTTGGGGCTCACCAGGTTGGGAAAAATATTGACGTACCAGAAGTTCGGATCCGACCTGATGAGGTTCTCTGCACCCAAGAAGACAGTTTCAGAAGATGATTCCTGGAGGGTATATCCTGCCAGTACATTAATCCGGTGCACCCCCTTCTCCTTGGCATAAGTAAGCGTGTTTTCCCAGAGCCAGTCGGTGCGGTCAAAATATCCTTTGCCAAGATCATCGGTAGCATTTTGCTGTTGCGGGTTAACAAAAAATATGGGTGTGTAGCTGGTTGATTTGGAGTATTCAAGATCTGCACCGAAACTGCTTCTGAAGGTGAAACCCTTTAAAAAATCAACTTCTGCAAACAGGCTGTTCACACTGCGAATACCCTTGCTAAAACTGTTGGTATAATCAATATCGGCCAGCACATTACCTACACCGGGTACAGGAGAATAGGAACCATCGGGCAAAAAGGGTTCAATTGTTGGCCAGGCTCGGTATACAACAAAAACAGCATTGCCATTGGTATTCTGCTGATTGAATGGCGTAAATGAAATGTTGCTGCCGAAGCGGATCTGATCCGTTACACGAAAGGTGTTGTTGAATCGCAAGGTTACGCGTTCAAAATCTGATTTCGGTATTATACCTTCCTGACGGAAATATCCGATGGACGTATAATACTGAAACTTATCTGTGCCACCGGTTACGGATGCCTGGTAATTTTGAATAGGTGCCGGTTGGAAGATGAGGTCTTGCCAATCCGTATTCGGTACAACATCGACATTATTATAGGTACCTGGGTTAATCTTGTTGCGCACAATGGCGTATTCACGCCCGTTCAGCAAATCAATTTTTTGGGGCAGTTCCTGAATGCTGAATTCGGCAGAGACATTGACTGTCGGATACCGGCTGCCGCTGGTATCTCCACGTTTGGTCGTAACGATGATTACACCATTGGCACCCCTGGCGCCATAAATGGCGGTTGAGGAGGCATCTTTGAGCACCTCCATGGAAGCGATATCAGCTGCATTGAGGAAGTCGATATTCTGAAGTATGACACCATCAACCACATAGATAGGAGAAGCATCATTAAACGTACCGATACCCCGAATACGAACATATGTGCTTGCACCCGGTGCCCCGGAGACGTTCGCAACCTGCAGACCGGCTACTTTTCCCTGTAAGGACTGCATCGGGTTAATAGCAGGTACAGTATTTAAATCAGCGCCCCGAACGGATGAAACAGATCCGGTTAAGTCCGATTTCCTAACCGTACCGTACCCAATTACAACCACCTCTTCCAACGAAAGTGCATCCGGATCCATCCGGACGTTAATTTCCTGGCGCCCATCGATGTTAATCGTCTGCGTTTTATACCCGATAAATGTGAAAACCAGGGTATTTTCGCTGGCTTCAATTTCGATGGAATAACTACCGGAAGCATCTGTAGCCGATCCTTTGGAGGTGCCCTGTACAACAACATTGACTCCCGGCATGGGCATTCCATCATCTGATGAGGTAACCTTGCCGCGAACTATTCGTGTCTGTGCGCTCGCAACGAAAGCGAGAAACAGCACTAAAACATTGAGCAGTAATCGTTTATCCATAGGTCAATTGACTTATTTCACGAATTTGACGCCTGGTTGAGAGCATTCCTAAAGAATAAATTTTGAATATTACAAATAAAGAGTCTAGATTTTTTGAAACTTTCTTCAGGTTACTGGCTTAGTTACTTAAGTTTTGAATGACAGGAATTTCAAGAATAAAAACACTGATTTTGATCATTATGACATGTTTTTTATATCAAAAGGGGTAATCCTTCACTGAATAAAAACATTTTCCGTAATCGATTACGGAATCAGCTATTCATTGGCCAAGGAAGGTTGCTTTTTATCGATTGATGTCGACTTGTGGGCATCCAGAATAACGGTCTCCCAGGATGAAGCCGAGGGTCTTCTACCGTAACGGGTAAGTGTTTCAATACGCTGCTGAACTTTGCTTTTAAATGACCAGGCTGTATTCAAGCTGATTTCAAGCTTTTCGCTTAGTGCTTCCAGGGTGTAATCTTTGCTTCCGATTACCGTTAAGTAAGCCAAATAAAATGCCTTATCAATGGAGAATTTAACACCCCGGAAGACTGTGTAAGCAGTTATTGACTCATTATAACCACATCGTGTACATCTTCTGCCAAACTTGGCATGCCCCTTAAAATATTTGTCATTGTCGCACTTCCGGCAGGTAAATCCATTTTCCCATTTCAATGAATCCAGGTACCGGTAACAGGACAAGTCATCCGGATAGAGAGTCCTAAACTGTACATAATCCATCGTTTTTTCCTGGAGTCGCTCGTTCAGCACCTCTTTGATACTGGTCTTTAGCTTCCAGTTATCCAGATCCAGCATAGCATTTATTTTATTGATTTTATCCGCCTGCTGAATTAGCTGCTGATTTTTATCCTCCAATTCCCTGTTTTTGTGATCCAATTCCAGGGTACGTTCATGAACCTTCATCTCCAGTTCGCGATTGACCTTATCCTTCAGTTGCATGTTCATTTCATGCTGATGGATAATTCTTCGTAAGGCTCTGTCACGCATATCTTTTAAAATCCGTATGCGGTCGCCCAATGCGAACGTCAGAAACAGCATTTCCAGGGCAAAACTGAAATGCAGACTATAATGCGATGCAGTGTTGAACGGAAGAATATTGAAGTACACCAGCATTCGCAGAAAGAACCCAGTAAAAAGAATACCATAGGCAATCACAAAAAAGCGGGCTGGCTTGTATCCATCCTGCCAGACTTTGATGGCGGTGTAAAAAATTACTGAAAGCGGTACTATGTCAAAATTGCGGTATGGCAGGTGCTGCGGCCAATAGAAAAACAATACTATAAATGCGACTGTTCGTCCTATAATGAGTGATTTTAGAAGACTATCAAGTATTGGCGCATTGGCTTTTGTACTTAAGAACTTACGGGTAAATAAAAGGGCAAATACAATCAGTAAGTATAAAAATACGCCTGTTACATAATCATTCCACAATGGTTTGTCGGGCCATATATACTGAAACCCGATACCGTCAAGTCCGAGTGCATAACCGCCAACGCTTAAAATGTATCCTACATACAACAGGTTTTTGATTTCACGAATGGCCAGGTATACCAGCAAATTGTACAGGCTTATGATCAGGATCATTCCGTAGAATGTTCCGAAGAGGAAATATTCGTTCAGTGCGTAAAAAACAAACCGGTTAACTGACCGCAGTGCCAGTCGTAAATCGGCAAATTCTTTCGACTGAATACGGAAATAATAGACCATTACCGAATCAGTCTTCATATCGATAAGAATCTCAAAATTCTTATGCCTGAAAAAGCGATCACTGAATGGCCGCTGATCACCCATTTCCATTTTCCGATACCCTCCTCCTGCAAGAGGAATATAGGCATCGATGTTGTCAATCGTCTGATCATAAAATTCAAGCAGCCATAATTTTGATGCCGAAGCGTTGTGGCGTATGGGCAGCCGTATCCAGTATGAGGCATTCCTTTGAAAATCAACATTCTGGTAAGAAGAATGCATTTTAAAACTGCCGGCATTAATCTCCGAGACTACTTCGTCAAAGGTTAGCCGGTTGGTCGAGTCAATCAGGTAGGTAAGATCATACGGCATGAAATTGATTTCATCCAGGGAATCCGTTATTGTAACCGGAGCTGTAGCTCCTGGCTGCCCCAAGACCCGGTAGCCCGAAAAATGTATATAAAACAGCACCAGAGCTCCAATCAGCAATCTCATACCAGTCATCGTTTTTGATGTTGCCGCGGGTTAAAACTACACGATAATTTCCCCAGAAATAGTTGAAAACAGTTTGGAGAATACAAGGTCATTCCTTTAATATTGCACTCTCAAATTTTCCTCCTTAGCTCAGCCGGTTAGAGCATCTGACTGTTAATCAGAGGGTCCTTGGTTCAAGTCCAAGAGGAGGAGCAAAAGCCACCCGAAAAGGTGGCTTTTTTATTTCAATTGGTCGGCATACCCAATACAACGCTGTCGCGAAACCCAACAGTTTAATCTTCACTGTTTGATGGGTTTGATGGTATACGAATACGAGTATACTGAGCTCGTTAACCGATACTGTTCATGCGGTAGGGCTCCCCAGCTATTGTCTCCGCCAACACCGCGCTGGGCGAGGTCAATATGCAGAGAAATAAAATTCCGCTCATTCAAATCGGAAGGATGCTGGTTCTTTTTGGTGATGCCCGGATCCATATCCTCTGCCAGGTACGGAAGTGCGCTGAAGCTGATGGGTTGCACACCGGTAATCTGCACACCTTCACCGCCTTGATCGGTGAACGAAACCCAGCGCACATCAGTGCGGTAACCGTTTTCCTGGGGACGAAGATAATTCCAGACAAACTGGTCTTTTAATTCCTGTTCATATTCTCCCAGAAATGACGCTGTGTT
>JALOMI010000332.1 GCA_025455465.1 Cyclobacteriaceae bacterium
AGGAAGAGGAAGAGGATGATGGATTCTGACCATCTAATCAAATAAAGTCAGGTTGCCGAATTGATTGGTTGGAGGTGTGGGGATTAGCAGTGAGGGCGCATCAAATTTAGTTTCATGGATTCGCGGTGATACCGGATAATAGCTCATGGATTCCGGTTGAGCATGGCGCAAAACTTCAAGCAGTTGCTGTTCAGTAGCTGTTTTGGAGAGCCAGATTTTTTCCTGGCCTTGGGTAAACATCACCGGCATGCGGTCAGTAATCTTGCTGATGCTTTCCGTTGAATGTGTGGTAACCATGCTGAAGGTGTGCACTACCTCTCCACCTTCATCTTCAAACTCTTCCCACAGGCCAGCAAAAGCGAACAAAGTCTTGTTGGTAATGATCCGGTAGGGAATGGCTGTTTTCTTTCCGACTTTTTTCCAGGCATAGAAACCGTCAGCCGGAATAATGCAGCGAAATTTCATCATCGCTTTTTTCAGCACCGGCCGTTCGAGCAGATGTTCCAGCGAGAGGTTGATGATGCGCTCACTCAAGGACCTGTTTTTGGCAAATGAGGCAGGCCGTCCCCAGTAAAACAGGGATAAGCCTTCCGGGTTTTCGGAGGTTATGACGGGCAATAATTGTGTAGGCGCGGCATTGAAACGCGGGTGGTAATAGTCCGGCACATCGGTAGAGAAACTGGTCTCCAGATCGGAAGGCAGGGCGCTGATGCTGTATCGCTCAATCATGATTTTCTAAAAAGGCCAACGTACGTACTTCCGACCAATATAAACCATTCCCGTTGAATTGTGTGAAACCCACATGCCCTCCGTTCTCAGGTGTTTCCAGTTTTACATAAGGATGGTTCTGCAGCATATCTGTGGGAAAACATTCCCTGCTTAGAAATGGATCATTCAGAGCGTTGACGACCAATGCCGGTACGGTAATGTTGCTGATAAAGCGAATGGCGCTGCAACGCGTGTAGTAATCAATAGCATCCTGAAAACCGTGTAACGGACCGGTGAAGTAATTGTCAAAATCCATCAGGGTTTTAATGCGAGACAGTCCGCGAGTATCCAATTCTTTCCGGTGAGCAGCTTTGTCCGCTACTTTCTTTTTTAAGCTTTTCAGGAATCGTTTTGCGTACAACCAGTTCTCCCGTTTGGAAATCTGAATGCACGAGGCATGCAGATCAAGCGGCACGGAAAATACTATTGCCTTAATGATGTTGTTCGGTCGTAACCGCTCTTCCCCCAGGTATTTCAAGGTCATGTTTCCTCCAAGGCTGAAACCGATCAGGACAATTTCACGGTATGCAGTTTTCTGATTAATGTGCTGCAGAACAGTATCCAGATCATCGGTGGCGCCACTGTGGTAAAATCGAAGTTGCCGGTTCATTTCTCCGCTGCACCCACGGTAGTTCCAGGCCACAACATCATAGCCTTTGCCGAATACGGCACGTGCCATGCCTTTTACGTAAGCGCGTGTGGTATTGCCTTCGAGGCCATGTGAGAGTACAACCAGCTTATCGGATCCTTGTTTCAGCCAATCGAGATCCAGAAAATCATCATCGGGTGTTGTGATGCGTTCCCGCTGATACGGTGCGATTGCCACCCGCCTCGCCAGAGCCGGAAAGATGGTCTCCAGGTGCCCGTTGAATAATAATGGAGGAGGAGAATAATGCAGGGATGAATTCATGTTAGTCCTGCAAAACTACAGCTATTCACGGTCAGTCAGAAATCAATTTCAGGTGGGCGAGGTGGTGTTCACCATGCCACGCATACAGGGCGATCAGTTGCTCTACGGAAATCTGCCGTTGTGTTTGCGGATGAATAAAAAATTTCTTCAGTTGCTCCTGCGTCAATGCTGCCAGGAGGAAAGTCCAGCGGGCATGAAGGTTTTTTAATAAGCCTACAGCGATTTTGGGGTTCGCTGCGTTGTCGGGTGTTAATGCCCATGCCTTGTCATCATAAGCCTTAATAACCGGATTGTCTTCCGTTAACGTCCATTTACAGCGAATGTATGCATGCATATGACTGTCGGCCAGGTGGTGAATAACTTGCCGTGCAGTCCAGCCTCCTTCACGATAGGGCTGATTAAGTTGCTGTTCAGTCAGACTACCCGCCAGTTGTTCAAGGGCTTGCGGAAAGTCTGTGAGACGCTGAATATTCCTTGATAATTCTTCAGCGGTATAATTTTCCTGGTAAGCAAACTTACCGATTGGGTATTGGCGGTCGATATTTTTCATGTTGTACTTCAGGTCGATTTTTCTTGAGCGCTTTTTAGCTTCTCCGCTTCCTTTAACCGGTTTCTTCGGTTACGCACACGGATGTTCACCATTTCAATCAACAACGAGAAAGCTACCGCGAAATAGATGTAACCTTTTGGTATCTCATAATCCAGGCCTTCTAGAAAAAGCATAAAGCCAATCAGGATCAGGAAACCGAGCGCCAGCACTTCCATTGAAGGATGTTTCGCAATGAATTCGCTGATCTTTCCGGCAAACACCATCATGATGCCGATGGATATGATTACCGCAATGATCATTATGAGGATTTCTTTGGTCAACCCCACGGCAGTAAGGATGGAATCAAATGAAAAAATAATGTCAATGAGGATGATCTGAAGAATGATACCGGTAACGTTGATTTTTCCTTTTGACTGGGGTATTTCTTCATCTTCTTCACCTTCAATTTCATGGTTGATTTCACGGGTGCTTTTGGCAATCAGGAAGAGGCCGCCAAAGCCGAGGATAAGATCGCGGCCGCTGAAACCGTGTTCTTCATTCACCCAGTCATAGAACATGGCCGGAACCAGATCACCCACGGTAAACAAGGGTTCTGTGAAACCTATTACCCAGGTGATACCCAGCAGCAGTACGATGCGCACACCCATGGCTAGCATCAATCCCATGTTGCGGGTGCGCTGCCGCATTTCTACGGGCAATCGGTTGGATATAATGGAAAT
>JALOMI010000129.1 GCA_025455465.1 Cyclobacteriaceae bacterium
CAACGCTTCGATAGGGAAGTCTTTATTTACTTCCAGGATGTGCACGGCCTCGGGCTGGAGCTGGTCTTCAACAACAATGACAATCGACCCGGTTTTACATACGGCCAGATTCCTGCCGAATATGCCGTAAAAGGATTCTATGGCGTTGAGCTTTCTGTTGATGGCTATGAACGCACGGCTGCCTTATTAATGGAAGGCATGGATCATCAGATTATTGCGGAAAAAGGAAACCGGATCCGTTATGCTGCGAGTGGTGTGCCGGGTGACTTTGTCGATATTCAATGGTCGCCAACAGGCGCGCGTGGCTTGGGTGGCAGCGGCACTATTCATCACCTGGCTTTCGCCACACCCGATGATGCCACTCAACTCGAAGTTCGGGAAAAACTTTTATCGAAAGGGTATCAGGTAACACAGGTGTTGGACAGGCAATATTTTCACAGCATTTATTTTCGCGAACCGGGCGGAATTCTTTTTGAAATTGCCACCAACCCGCCCGGCTTTGCTGTTGACGAACCGGTTGATAAACTGGGTGAAGCATTGAAGTTGCCGCAATGGTATGAACATGTGCGCAACCGTATCGAAGCCGGTCTGCAGCCCATTAAACTGGAGACCGAAAAATTTATGGATTAATTAAAAGAGGCTTTCTTGAAAGACTGTTGTTATTTCAAACAACGTGATAAAGTCTCCAGCGGGTTACCGTATTTAATGGGGGACCGCCACGCCCCGATTACCATCGGTGCCTGCGATGACTTTATTGGATGACTTACAGGACAGTCAGCTTTATTATAAATGGACTATCATGCACAGCAAAAACGTACTCGAAACAGGTCTCGCTTTAACGGAGGCAAAAAAAGCCCTGATCATGCTGCACGGACGCGGAGGCTCTGCAGCTGATATTGTCACGCTGACGAAATACCTTCCGGTAAATGATTTCTACATCGCAGCACCACAGGCTGTCAACAATACCTGGTATCCTTACAGCTTTTTGGCACCTGTTGCTCAAAATGAACCGTGGCTGAGCAGTGCCTTGGCCCTGGTATCGGAAGTGGTGAACGACCTGGTTGCCTCCGGCTTCACCCATGACAAAATTTATATTCTTGGCTTTTCCCAGGGTGCCTGCCTTACGCTGGAGTTTGCTGCACGCAATGCCCGAAACTGGGGAGGTATCGTGGCGCTTACCGGTGGATTGATTGGCGAACACCTGGATACCGGCAATTACCAGGGTTCATTTGCAGGCACCGGCATCCTGATGACCAACAGTCAGAATGACCCGCACGTACCGTTCAGCCGCAGTGAAGAATCAAAAAAAACCCTGGAGAAAATGGGGGCTGAAGTTTCCCTTAAAATATTTCCCAATCGCCCGCATACAATTTTGCGGGAAGAATTGGAGCTGGCAGGAGAACTGCTGACCAGCGTGAACCGGTAGGACATACAATTAAACGGAACATTCTCTGCTTACCAGGGAATCACCATTCTGTCGCGGAAGAATTTTCCGGATTCACTGATCACTGCTGTTGCCAACCAAACGGCTGTATCTGCACCTTGCTCAGCCGTGCGCGGAGCCGACTTCCCTCCCATATCCGTTTTTACCCAACCCGGACAGTAGGCATTAACAGAAATATTTCGGTCGGCCAGCTCATAGGCAAAGTGGCGGGTCACTGCATTCAATGAAGACTTTGATACACAGTAAACGGGTGACCAGCCACCCACCGGATCAGACATACTACCCCCTCCGCTGGAAGTCATGATGATCCTTCCTCCGGAAGAAATTAGCGGAAGGAAATTCCGAACCATCTGCACGGGGCCAAACACATTGGTGCGCATAGTTGTGTGAAATACTTCACTGGTGCCAGCGGATACTGACTGATCCTCACGGAGCAAGACAGCTGCATTGTTAATCAGCACATCGATGTGCTGAAACTTCCGTTTGACTTCTTCCACCGCGTGCCGGATAGAAAACTCATCAGTTACATCCAGTGCTATGAAATGCACAGTCAGATTTTCCTTCAGTAGTTTCTCAACTGCCTGCTGTCCCTTTGCTTGATCACGTGCTGCCAAAATCACATGATGACCCAGCCTGGCCAGCTGGCGCACTACTTCAAAGCCAATTCCTTTGTTCGAACCGGTAACGAGGATAACTTTATGTTCAGTCATTGTTGTACTGGTTATCGTTAAGGTGAGTTTACTCATCAGTAATGTCCGAAAAATTGATGACCATTTTAGCTTCAAAAGGTATGCATGAAAAAAGTTTCTGAAACTGCAGCAAAAACAAAGATCGATGAATACATCGGGGATTTTCCTCCGGAAGTTGCATCCATGCTCCAACAACTTCGTGAAATTATCCGCAAGGCAGCACCGCAAGCTGAAGAAACCATCAGCTACCAAATGCCTACTTTCAAACTGAATGGCAACCTGGTACATTTTGCAGCCTATAAAAACCACATCGGTTTCTATCCTGCCCCATCCGGATTGAACGCCTTTGAAAAAGAAATCGCCCGTTACAAGCATTCGAAAGGAGCGGTACAGTTTCCGCTGGATCAGCCTCTTCCCATACGCCTGATAACACGCATCGTCAAATTCAGAGTCAGGGAAAATCTGGGCAAAAAGAAGTAATCACGGGATGGCCCCTTAATTTTTACTCAAGCGGTATTAATCCCTGCCCTGTTCTATTTTTTCCGGCACTGTGTCGGAATATGCTGTACCTTAAGCAATTCAATTCCTTTCGATGATTGCTGAAAAACTACGTTTGATTGAAGACCGTGACCGCATGAAAAACTGGCGGCAGTGGGGCCCCTACCTGGCCGAACGCCAGTGGGGTACCGTACGCGAGGATTACAGCGCCCACGGTGACGCCTGGAATTATGTCTCCCATGATATGGCGCGCAGCAAAGCGTACCGCTGGGGAGAAGAAGGCATAGGTGGTATTTCTGACGATCAGCAGCTGTTGTGTTTTGCCGTTGCGCTTTGGAATAAGAAGGATCCTATTCTGAAAGAACGTTTCTTCGGATTAACCAACCCGCAGGGAAATCATGGGGAGGATGTAAAGGAACTATACTATTACCTCGATTCCACGCCAACGCATTCGTACATGCATATGCTGTACAAATATCCGCAGCAAGAATTCCCCTACCGGTTGCTGACTGATGAGAATAGTAAACGAAGCAAGCACGACCGAGAATTTGAACTGGCCGATACCGGCATTTTTGATGACAGCCGTTACTTTGATGTTGACGTTGCTTATGCGAAAGCTGATACCTGCGATATCCTGATACAGATCACCGTTACCAACCGCGGGCCTGAAACGGCAAGCCTTGATGTGCTGCCTACCCTGTGGTTTCGTAACACCTGGGCGTGGGAACAACACTCGCACAAACCGGAAATCATCCTGGATAACGGACAGGTGCTGCAAGCCATACACCAACAACTGGGGAATTACTTTCTCTATTGCGATAGTCCGGCTGAAGTGCTATTCTGTGAAAATGAAACGAATACCATCCGGCTTTATCAGCATCATCGCGATGGCACCTTTAAAGATGGCATCAACGACTATGTAGTTAATGGAAGAAAGAATGCAATCAATAAAAATCATCGTGGTACAAAAGCAGCTTTCCGTCTCGACTGGACTATTGGCTCGGAACAATCCAAAGTATTACGTATTCGGTTGACCCGGGAGTTTCAAAATAAACCATTCCGTGACTTTGAGAAAATTTTCAACCAACGTATCAAGGATGCTGATGACCTTTATGCGGAGTTGCAGCAAACTATCACCGATGCCGAAGAGCGGATGATTCAGCGGCAGGCGTTAGCCGGTATGCTATGGAGCAAGCAGTTTTACTACTATGATGTGGATGTATGGCTCCGGGGTGACCCGGGGCAACCGCCTCCTCCAGCACAGCGCAAACATGCCCGCAATTCGGAGTGGCCGCATCATCACAGTGCTGATATCATCTCCATGCCCGATAAGTGGGAATACCCGTGGTATGCTGCGTGGGATCTTGCCTTTCATGCTATTCCATTGGCCATGGTCGATCCGGAGTTTGCCAAGCACCAACTCATGCTGCTTACCAAAGAATGGTACATGCACCCGAACGGTCAGCTGCCAGCGTATGAGTGGGCGTTCAGCGATGTTAACCCCCCGGTTCATGCATGGGCTACCTGGCGCGTGTACAAAATTGATCAGAAACTGCAGGACGGAAAGGCAGACCGAAAATTTCTGGAAGAAGTATTTCACAAACTGTTACTCAACTTCACCTGGTGGGTGAATAAAAAAGACATGCACGGCAATAACATCTTTCAGGGTGGCTTTCTCGGCATGGATAATATCGGGGTGTTCGACCGCAGCAGCACGCATCTCCCAACCGGAGGCTATATCGAACAATCGGATGGCACCAGCTGGATGGCGATGTTCACCCTCAACATGCTGCGCATGTCGTTGGAACTCGCCAAAGAGAACCCTACCTATCAGAGCCTGGCCACCAAATTCTTTGAACACTTTTTATACATCGCTGGCGCGATGGCTAACATCAACCAGGAAAGTATCAGTCTTTGGAATGATGAAGACGAATTCTTTTACGATGTATTGCATCTGCCGAACAATCAGCGCATCCAGTTGAAAGTGCGCAGCATGGTGGGACTGATTCCATTGTTTGCCGTTGAAGTACTCGATGAAGAAATCTTTCAATCAATGCCTGAGTTCACCGCTCGCCTCGACTGGTTTCTGCTAAACCGACCTGACCTGGCCAGCCTGATATCACGCTGGGGTGAACGCGGAAAAAATCAACGCCACTTGTTGTCCTTGCTGCGTGGTCATCGCATGAAAAAACTACTCAAGCGTATGCTCGATGAGAAAGAATTCTTATCTCCCTATGGTGTGCGGAGTTTATCCCGAATCCATCATGATCATCCGTATAAGCTGGTGACAAATGGTGATGAGTTCACGGTGCGATATCAGTCGGGTGAGAGTGACTCATACCTGTTTGGCGGCAACAGCAACTGGCGCGGGCCGATCTGGTTTCCAGTGAACTACCTGATCATCGAATCGCTGCAGCGATTTCATCATTATTATGGTGATGATTTTAAAGTTGAACATCCTACCGGTTCCAGTAACATGCTTACCCTTCGGCAGATTGCTGAGGATTTGTCTGGCCGGATGATCAAATTGTTTAAAAAAGATTCTACAGGAAAACGCCCTGTGTTTGAGAACAATAACCTGCTGCAAAAGAATCCTGACTTCAGCGAACACATACTGTTCTATGAATACTTTGATGGTGATTCCGGTCGCGGCCTGGGAGCCAGTCATCAAACCGGCTGGACCGGTCTTGTGGCAAAACTCATCCAGCCCCTGCAGTCGAGGAAGTTTACTACCACCGGCAAAAAGAAAAAATAAATTGCCTTCTTCTGTTCAGTATCATTTTCCTGAAAACCCATCACTAGCCTGAAGGAAATTGTAATACTTTGTATGCCCGTAATTTTCTTAACTTACTGTGATGGATAATGAGTACCTGATCCGGGCCATTCAACAGCGAAGCGATCTGATTCTGTTTTCGCTGGACCGGAATTATTGCCTTACCTCATTTACCCGAACATACCAGGAGATGCTTCGGGTATTCTGGCATGCAGAAATCCATATAGGCGATAATATTCTCGATCATACACCTGAACAATGGCAGAAACAAAGCCAGTCTTACTTTGACAGAGCCTTGTGCGGAGAAAAGTTCTCCATGATTGAAAAAGGCGAAGACTACGGAGAAGGTTTCAGCTATTGGGAAAGCCGGTTTACACCGATACCGGATGGATCCGGAGGCATTGAAGGCATCAGCGTACTGGTTCGCGATATCACCGAACTTGTTCACACATCGCAACAACTGGATGAAACCAAATCGCGGTTAAAACTTGCATTAACAGCCAGCAAAACTGGTGTGTGGGAATGGAATATCCGCACGAATGAGGTGTACTGGTCGGATGAGGTGTATGAATTGTTTAACATTCGTGACAGAAACCCCTCACTTGATTATACAAGTTACCTGGACTCTGTACATCCGGAGGATGTTAAACTTTTACAGGATAAGATACAGGAAGCTATTTCAAAGCTATCAGCATATTATGTTGAACACAGGGTCTTTACGCCAAACAACCAGTTGCGTTGGATACGCGGAGTAGGACAAATAATTCCTGGCGATGATGGGCGGCCTGAAAAACTCACCGGTATTGTACACGACATTACGCAGGAAAAAGAGGAGCATGATAAAATCGCTCAACTGGCACTGGTCGCCAATGCAACTACGAACATGGTGATCATCACCGACCGCGATGGACGTGTGGAGTGGGTTAATCCGGCTTTTGAACACATCACCGGTTATACCTTACTGGAAGTGCTTGGCAAAAAACCCGGGCATGTTTTGCAGGGGGAACTTACCGATAAACCCACCGCTGACTGGATCAGCCAGAAGATTCGTGAAGGACAGGGATTCAAGAATATTGAACTGATCAATTACACGAAAAGCGGAAGACTCTATTGGGTTTCGCTGGAAGTGATTCCGCTGACCGATGAAAACGGACAGGTAGAGAAATTCGTAGCCGTTCAAAGTGATATCACCGAGCAAAAACTATCCAATGAAATTCTGCGTGAAAGTGAATCACGCTTTCGTCAGATCATTCAGTCGAGCCCCATGGGCGTTCTGATGTATGAACTGAATGACCGTAATGAACTGGTGTTAATTGAAACCAATGCCTCCGCAAACCAAATCCTGGGAGTAGATACTTCAGCCTTACTCGGACTTACCATTGAACAGGCGTTTCCCCCGCTGGCACAGACCGAAATACCTCAACACTACCGAAAAGCCGCCCGGGAAAATGTGCCCTGGTACAGTGAAGAAGTACAGTATAATGACGGTAAAATTTCTGGTGCCTACCAGGTGCATGCATTCCAGGCCGGAACCAACCGGGTAGCTATATTCTTCCTGGATATCACCGCACGAAAAAAATCCGAAAAAGAAATACGCGACTGGAGAACACGGTACGAACTAATCGTGCAGTCATCCCGCCAGATGATCTATGATTATGATGTGGATTCCGGTAAAATTCTTTGGTCTGGAAGCACACAGGAAATCCTTGGATACACCAATGAAGAAATGGGTGACATCGAACAGTGGAGTATGCTCATCCATCGTGATGACCGAGACCGAATTGTAAATATGCTTATGACCGCACGGGAGCATCTCGAAAAATTCAATGTGGAATACCGCTTTCGCGACCGGTGGGGTAATTATAAGGTCTTGCATGACCGTGGTTTCTTTTTTCTCGACAGCGACCGCAATAACACCATGCGTATGCTCGGTATCATGGAAGACATTACCCGCGCGAAAGAAGCCGAGCAAACGCTGCTACTGAACAATGAAGCGTTGCAAAAAGCCAATGAAGAACTCGACCGCTTTGTCTATAGTGCCTCCCACGACTTGCGGGCACCCATTGCTTCACTGCTGGGCCTCATACAGGTAGCGAAAATGGAAAAATCGAGGGAAGCGCTCGACATGCTTTTTGAGATGCAGGAAAAGTCATTAAAACGACTGGATACATTCATCCGTGATATCGTGGACCATTCGCGTAATGCACGGATACCGGTTGAATATCAGGAAGCCGATCTGGAAAAATGTTTTCAGGAAGCCTTCGACCAGGTCAGCTTTATGGAAAACAGTGCTAAGATCCGTAAGAAAATTACCATCACGCAAAGTCATCCTTTCATCACGGATGTAAAGCGCTTTCAGATCATTATCAATAACCTGGTCTCCAACGCCATTAAATATGCCGACTTGAATAAGGAAGATCCTTACCTTGAGGTGGAAGCAGACATCACCGACAAACGAGGGATTTTCCGGATTCATGATAATGGCGAAGGTATTCCTGAAGACTTGCACGACCAGATCTTCGATATGTTTTTCCGCGCTTCCAGTCGCGGAACAGGTTCCGGCCTTGGCCTTTACATTGTCAAAGAAGTGGTAAACCGATTAGACGGTGCCGTTACAGTTAATGCCGAATTCGGCAAGGGTAGCAGCTTCACGGTGTTGCTGCCCAATCGTTTATAATCCACTGATCAATTTGTTGCCCAAACGAATTCAGCCAAAAATATTCCTCAGAAAGAAATTGCATTTGAGTCTGCCGACAGCCGATATTGGATGATATTCTGTCCCACATTCATTCTCAATCACCGTTACCTGATCATCTCCTCACCGCTATGCGCATCATCTCATATTTACTCTCGATCAGTACGCTCCTGGTCATACTCACCATCATATCATGTAAAGAAGACACTCCAAAACCCATCGTTACCGTGGAATTTAAGCCAGGCGTAGAGGGTATGGATGCATATATTTCCAGTTATCCAAACAACAACTACACCAACCGGAACTTTGGCGACCATCCTGAATTTCAGGCTTCTGCCTGGACAGCAGGGGAGCCTTTTGTTGTCCGGAGTCTGATCAAGTTCAACCTGGAATCCATACCTCCTTCGAGTTCGGTAAAAAATGCAATGCTTTATTTATACAGTGTTGATAATACCGTGAATGGACCAGGGCATTCCACCCTGAGTGGCAGCAATGCGTGGAAACTTCAGCAAGTTGCTGCCGGCTGGAGTGAATCTACAGTAACATGGAATACACAGCCTGCGATAACTGTTACGAACTCCATTGATCTTCCTGCCAGCATGGCAACAATACAGGATTACCAGATTGATGTGACTGCGTTCGTGGCCAACATGGTAAAGAATCCATCCACGAATCATGGACTACTTTTGCGGCTGGCCGATGAAACCATCTACCGAAGAATTCTCTTTGCCTCCAGCGATCATCCGGACTCCTCCAAACATCCTAAACTGGTAGTTACCTATCAGTAGCCGTCAGAATTCTGATCAGCTGAATAATTCGTGACTGTTCAGCGTGAGATTATTAGTTATTGCGTGATTGCCAGCACCAGTTCCTGCTCAAAATCCAGGAATACCTGGCGCAGGTTGGTTTC
>JALOMI010000333.1 GCA_025455465.1 Cyclobacteriaceae bacterium
AGCGCCACTAACGCCAATGCTGACTGGACTTCCATCCAGTATGCGATCTATCTGCGGAACAATGCCCAGTGGGAAGTACGGCAGTCGGGCAGCGGAACGTTGTTCACAGCACCCTATGCAGCCAATGACGTATTCAAAATAGCCGTGGAGGCCAACGTGGTGAAGTACTACCAGAATAATGTGCTCCGCTTCAGCAGCGGGGTGGTACCAACCCTGCCCCTGCTGGCAGACGTATCCATCAACACCGTGGGCGGAACGGTTACCAACGCCTTGGTGGTGAATAACTCAAATGCCGGATTCTTTTCCGCCACAGCAACAAACGCAGGTACCTCGCCATTTTTTGAATGGAGAGTTAACGGAATTACCGTGCAAACCGGGACTTCCAACACCTACACGAACACATCGTTGCTCGTGGGTGATGTTATTACCTGCCTGCTTACACCGGATATTGCAGGATGTACTGCATCTGCCTATTTATCGAATTCAATTACAATTAATGGTCCGGGCAAAACCACCGTCTGGACAGGCGTTATAAGTTCTAATTGGTATATCCCGGGAAATTGGTCTGACGGCATACCCGATCGCTTCACGACCGTTTTGATACCTGCGGGCACGCCCAATAACGCAATTTTAAATGCCGATGCCAGCCTATATGACATCACCATTAATTCAGGAGCAACATTTACCATAAGCGGTTCCAGTCAATTGTTTGTTTACCGCAGTTTCAATAATAACGGTTCATTTATAGCAAATACCAGTCGCATACACTTCATTGGTTGTTCCAATGCGAGCGAGATCAATTGCAACGGCACTCAGACATTCTTTAATGTTACTGTGAATTCGAATTTTAATTTGACTGTTCGTACCGGTGTAAATCAAATTCAGAATAACCTTACCTTGACTCGCGGCATCCTTTTTCAGCAGGCCACGCTTTCCCTGTTAAACGCATCAACGGCTACTAATGCCAGCAACCTGAGCTATATCGATGGACCGGTTCGAAAAGTAGGGAACCAAGCCTTCACTTTTCCTGTAGGTAATAATGGATTCTTCCGGCCGATTTCAATATCAGCGCCAACCACCAATACGCATGCTTTCACTGCCCGATACTTTAATCAAAACCATTTATTAGGAAGTCCGGCTGTATGGGATCCTTCTTTCTTCACCGTTAGCTCATGCGAATATTGGACATTGGACAGAAATACCGGTGCCTCGAATGTCTTTGTAACCTTAAGTTGGAATGAATCGGCATGTAACCCCGGGTATATTACTAACCCGGCAACATTACGTGTAGCGAGATGGACTGGTACCAACTGGGTTAATCAGGGCAATGGCGGAACAACCGGAACAGCCGTAAACGGCACCATTATTACCTCCTCAGCAGTAACGAGCTTCAGTCCTTTTACGCTGGCTTCTACTACGCCAGAAAATCCGCTCCCTATTGAATTGGTTTATTTCCGGGCAAAAAGAACACCTGAAAAATTAGTCTATCTGGAATGGACAACTGCTCTTGAAATAAACAATGAGCGTTTTGAAATTGAACGTTCAACAGACGGGTTAAATTTTCAAAAACTTTATGAAATGCCCGGGGCCGGTAATGCCAACCAGCCCATTACTTATTCATGGATTGATCGTTTCCCGCTCCTGGGCATATCCTACTATCGTCTTAAACAAATTGATTTTGACGGTCAATTCTCCTATTCCGATGTCGTCTCTGTACGAATGGAGGGATTATCGCCATTCCAGGTCTATCCTAACCCGGCTGGAAAGCAATGGGTAGCATTTAACAGAAAAGTAAATGTCGTGGTGACCAACAACCTTGGGCAACTGGTTGCCGGATACAATGATGCCGAGGGATTTGATACCGCCAATTATGCACCGGGCATCTATTTCATTCGCACTGACCTCGGTGAGGTGGTCAAATTAATCATTCATTAATCAAGCCAGCGTAAAGCAAAAATCGCGCTGTACAAAGTCGAGTGTTTTGAAATCATAATTGCGCTCGTAAAAAGACACTTGACTATCACGGTCAATGGTTATTACTGTTGAGTTTCTTGTTCCGTAATTGGGGCTGCTTATAAACATGGAGGATAAGAGCCATTCTTTCTCCTGGCTCAATCCTGTATTCGGCAATTGGTCAAAGGGGGCACGGTTGTCGTCCTTCAGTAAATCAAAGAGTTTATCTGAATCAATTTTCTTGGCTGAAATTATTTGCTTGAATTTTTCGAGCCCGCGCTGCACTTTGGGCCATGGCGTATTGAGCAAGGCATTGCTCAATCCATGTATTCCGTCTGCTACCCGTTCAATTCCTTCCCGATAATTAGAGTAGTAGTATAGTTCTTCAGGCGTACCTGCCAGCAGGTTAAAGCCGTTATACTCTTGCCCGCGCTGGCTTACCGATTCCAGGTATGCACTGGCGTGATCACCATTCAACAGGTAATCACTCACCAGGTGACCGCGGCTGGGTGCCACGTCTTTTAAATTCCTCAGATCGCGGTAATTCGTGACGAGGCTGAACTTACCCTGGCGGCTGATGCCCATCCAGGTGCCACCTGCCTCCAGGTCGCGCCCGCCTAAGATATGAGGCTGATCCGTCCAGAAATCAGCTGCCAGTGTTTTGCGCTGGTAAAATTCATCGCGGTTACCGGCAACAATCAGTGTATACCTCGGATGGTTATTTAGGGATAAAAAAATCAGGCACATGTCAATTCAACCAAGATCAATCAGTAAATAGTTCAGTCTGTGATGGCAATAACCGAAATGATTTCCGGTGGTAGGGTGATAACCCAAATTTCCTGATGCCCTCGCGGTGTTTTGGGGTTGGATACCCCTTGTTGGATTCCCAACCATAACCAAGCGGGTCAGGAACAAAGGTATCGCCTTGGCAGTCTGGCGAACCAAGTGAAAAGCAAGAAAGAAATTATTACAGCGTCAGGAACAAAGGTATCGCCTTGGCAGTCTGGCGAACCAAGTGAAAAGCAAGAAAGAAATTATTACAGCGCTGGAACAACAAAAATCTACCATTAGCCTGGCGTTGAAGTGGAGTATGCCCATGGGAGGTTGCGGAGCAATGGAATATAATCCCTGACGGACTCAGCTTAAACCTGAAAGCCGAGGTCGAGAAAAGAACTGGTACCTTACCTTCACGGAGGAAATGCGCAGCAGCGTTCTTAAGCAATTATCTGTTGAAAAACTGAGACCAGGGCATATTACTGAAAAAGACTTACAGGAGAATACAGATTTTATTAGTCAGTCAACCATCTGTCGGTGGATGCCATCTATACAGCACAGCCATGGACGAGAAGCCCGGGAATATCAGTTAGTGTACAAGGATAAGTAACATGGTCATAGAAGGAGAAAAAAAGTGTCTGTCACGATACCCTGGGTTGTATACCTAATCGGGTAACTTATGAAACACGATCTGCGCTCATAAGAAAATGCAAGCGATCAGGTGTTGCTGAAGCAGATCGATTGCCTGGCAAAAAGCATCAGCCTGGAAAAATGATCATTACCGATACGGTTTCTTAAAAGATATCCCGGACCAAAATTGAAACCATAGCATCCCGACCAATTGCACAGTTCATTATCCGCAAAAGGAAGCCACCGGCCTATTGGTTAAGGACGCTGACTTATGAAATTACCCGTTCATTGCTCGGCACTCAACAGTAAACGAAGAACTGAAAACCAGATCATTCATTACTCATCCCCACACATCACCAGAAAAAGGAACGGCAGAAAACAAGTTTGGCGTACGGTGCAGACTCTTCCCCAAGAAAACTGATTATATCAAGGTAACAGCAAAAGTAGCAAGGCGAGTAGAAAAGATGCTCAATGAAAGACCATTGCGGAAGTCAACTTGTCAAACCCCAAATGCCGTGATTTAACAAAAACTTAAAGTTGCTTATATCGGCTGAACCCTGCATTTATAATAAATCGAAGATCAATATATTCTTCCTCGTAACCTTCAGTTTACCCGCAGCACACAATATTTGCTGTATATTTGGACAGCATCAATGTGAATGTATGGCAATAAACCTCTCTCCGACTTCGGTTAGCCGTAAATATTTTTCTGCCAGCGATACGATTACCAATTTCACCAGATTATTCAAATTGATTTTACTGGTTGCATTAGTCGCCAGATCACCCTTTCTATTCAGTCAGAATACGCTTGATAACCTCGGTTTACCGGCAACTGCCCCGGCTGCCGCTGCCTATTCACTCCGTCAGCTAAGCACTTCCTACACTGGTCCTGCCATACAAGTTCGGAGGAGTTCTGATAATGCTACTCAAAACATAGGTTTCAACGGGGCGGGAGATCTTGATGTGGCCGCTCTCACAGCTTTCGTTGGTTCTGCCGATGGCTTTGTTTCCGTTTGGTATGACCAAAGTGGTTTTGGCCGAAATGCTACACAGGCAACCTCCGGACAACAGCCCAGAATTGTCCTTGCTGGTGTTGTTGAATTTCAAAACAACAAACCAACGCTTGTTTTTTCAGGTGGCCAGAATTTACTGTCAACACTAACAGCAGCGCAAGCTACCACTGGAGGTAATATTACTACGACAAGCGCAGTGTTTAGAAATGCGACTCAGAACTCATCGCTGTTTTCAAGTGGTGATGGCGGTGGTAATCGATACAATATCCATGCTCCCTGGGGGGATGGCAACACTTATTTTGATATCGGCAACATTGGCTCAGGCGGACGCATCTCAGGATCCGTTCAGTGGAACAGCACATACTCCATCGGTAGTTTTCAACGCAATGGCAGTCAGGGAAATGTCTGGCGGAACTCGGTAAATGTGATCTCGGCAAATACATTTTCTACCAACGTTACCAGCACCTCGGGGATGTGGATTGGGAGTTTCAATGGAAGTAGTTTTTTTATCACCGGCTCAGTTGGGGAGATCATCGCCTTTCCCTCGGCTTTGTCGACTGCCGATCGAACAATTCTTGAGTGTAATCAATCATCGTACTATACTATATCTTTTGCCGCCCCCCAGGGTATTGAATTGGTGGCTAGCGGTACAGCGGCCGCTTCGGCTTGTAACTTTGTTGAAGAGGATGTGGTCTGGCGATTGGTTGACCTGGTAAACAATGCAGCTTCGGGTAACAACCTGATCAAGATACAGGGCGGTAACAACTGGAACGGGGGC
>JALOMI010000130.1 GCA_025455465.1 Cyclobacteriaceae bacterium
TAACGCCCGGCAGGTACTGAAGTATTTGAATGGCATCGGGTTGGGGAAAACCGGGCAACATACCGAGGAGTTGATTCCGGACTGTAATGGATCCATCTGACTTTCTTTCCATGCCGGAGGTTAATACATCAGATACAGTGATTGCATCCAGTGTTGTCCGGTTTACCAGCATGACCAACGTTATACACTGTTCGGAAAGTTCGTCTGAGGGAACTTCCAGCGCATGATATCCCAGCGAACGGATAGTCATTGTGGCCGGCTCGAGACGTTCAATTTCAAAAAATCCTGTTTCATCAGTAACTGTGAAGTTATTGCCGTATTGAATCGTTGCTCCCGGAACAGGCTCACCGGTTTCCGATGAGCGCAGAAAGGCACAGTATTTTGCAGATTGACTTATGAGCGGTTTGCGAATGGCGATAAACCGGTCATTAATTGGTTCAACGATTAATCCGGTTTCGTTTCTTAAAAATTGGAGGTTTTCGTCAAGGCCCGATAAACGCGCAGAAGGCTGAACATTTTTGCCTTTGATGGTTTCATCGGCATATGTGAACACGACTCCGAATTTATTTTCAATTGCTTGAAGAAAAATCTTTACGGATTGTTTTTCGGCTGATTGTGCATCGGCATGTACGTATGATGCAAACAAAAGAACAATTGTTGCCAGCCATTTACCGGTATTACTTGCCATGAAACACAACGATTTCCCTTCCATTGACCTGGTATGACAAGTTAAAGGGAATCGTCATCGTCTGCAGTGCGGTGGTCAGGTTATCGTTGGGAAATTTGCCGGTGAAAACCTGAAGTGTATCAACATCCTTTACTTGCACGCTAATATTGTATTGCCGTTCCAGTTCGCGGATAACTTCGTAATAGGGCACGCTCTGAAAAGAACTTTCATGGTTCATCCAGGCTGGAACTGAATCACCGGCCACTGTAGCTTTGGTGATGGTCTTACCGGCTTCACGATAGAAATCATGCTGGGTTAATTGCACTGCGTTAGCCGATCCTTTTACCTCAACACGTCCTTCATAGCAGATGACTTCGTAGAAGTCGGGCCGGTCTTTAACAGTAAAGCGGGTACCGAGTACGGTTACTTTTCCGGCAGCGGTAATTACCTGAAACGATCCGCCTTTCACCACATCAAAATAGGCTTCGCCTTCCAGGTTAATTGTTCTGTTGGCCGACCAGTTTTCTTCAGAAAAAGTAACAGACGATAATGCATTAAGCGTGACAACTGTGTTGTCAGGCAGCGTTACGGATTTCGTTTCACCAGCTAGTGTGGCATACTGTATCTCATTAACGGTTTGCTTGAATAGCGTTGTTTTCAGGTAGAAGAATAGTCCGAGGCCTACCACCAGCACGGCAGCAATACGATAGACCATGCCCCAATTCACCGAAATAACCTTAGCGGTCTTCTGCCTTCTTGCCTTGATCCCTTCGAAGGCACGTTCAGTATTTAAGGGACTTGGCTGGAATTGTTTCAAGGCAGCATCCATTCGCTGAAGAGCATGGAACTCCTCCGTTTTTTCAAAGGCGGCTTTTTCCGATTCCGTTAAGGAGCCGTCTAGCCACTTTTCTATGTAGTGCTGGTTATTCATGAACCTTTAATCCACTTATAGAACAGGTATACCCTCAAAACTCCTACCTGTCGTTTAAATTTTTCCCAATTTCATCTTAAGGGTTTCCAATGCTTTGTAAATCCTTTTTTCTACAGCTTTCTGTGAGATGCCCAGAATTTCGGCAATCTCCCGGTGTTTCAACCCATCAACCCTGTTCATCATGAAGGCAACCCGCTGTTCTTCGGAAAGTTCTTCCAGCGCTTTTTGCAGCCGGGTCATGTATTCGGTTTCCTCCAGTACGTACTGGGGCGAAACCGAAGTGCTCGTCACCGGCTTTTCTTTCTGGTAGTTTAAAACGGTTTTTTTACGGGCCAGATCATTTAACATCTGGTTATTGGCTACTGTGAAAAGGTATGATTTGGCTTTGTCCGGGCTTACCTTTTTACAATTATCCCATAGACGGGCAAAGGCTTCCTGCATCAGGTCTTCCGGGTTGTTTTCTTCGCCATATTTATAGAAGAGAAAACGGTATAGGTTCCGGGAATACCGGTTGAAAATCTCCCTGAAAACAGGTTCGTCACAAACATGCTGAGGGGACTGATCCATAGCTGAAAGCAGAAGCAAGATATCGGTTTAGTTGATTTCTGATTCAGATAACCGTTAATTCTGACCGGAATTTTATCAGCTATGAAAATTTTTTTAGGAAAGGGTAGGAGTTTCCGGGGGATACCGGTTCTATTATCGATGAAACACCTGAAAACTTCTAACACCACAGCAAACTGCCCGGTTAAGGTTTGGGCAGTACTTGTTTTTGTGCTGTTGATGATAACAGGTTGCCAGGAGGAGGAAACATTTATTCAATTGCCTGCAGATGGCTCAGCGATACCATCGTCTTCACCTGTGGTTGACCTGATGTTCCGTGTTGCCAAGCTTGATGGTTCTGCAGATAATATTCTCGATAACTCAAGCTGCACCACCGTAGTATTACCGGTAAGGGTGAAAGTTGATGATACGGTAATTCTGGTCAATTCCCCGGCTGATTTTAAGCTGGTGGAAGATGAACTTGATGATGACGATGATGTGGTAGAATTTATCTACCCGATTCAGGTCATTCTCTCTGATTACACACGGTTAACGATTGCCAGCAGGCAGGAACTCAATCAGAAAATTGCCAACTGCAATAATGATTTCATTGCCTGTGTCGACTTCAAATACCCCCTGGTATTTACCATCTATGATACCAATAACCAGGTTGCGAATGTGGTGACCGTTACCAATGATGAGTCGATGTGCAATTTCATGAAACAGCTTCGTCCCGGTACATTGATTAGTCTTGAGTTCCCGGTAACATTACTTCTGCCCGATAATTCGCAGGTTTCTGTTGCCAATTTCAATCAGCTGGAGCAAACAATAGTGGCGGCAGCGAATGCATGCAGTGAAGATGATTTTACGAATGTACTCACCAGCGGCACCTGGCGTGTGGATTTGTTCATCAAAGATTCCAATAATCAAACCGCTACCTGGACTGAATTTGTCTTCGTCTTCAATATCAATGGTTCACTTACTGCTGCGCGGGGTGCATTGACCTTAACCGGTTCATGGAATACCGACATCGATGATGGTGAGTTGGAGCTCAATATTCAGTTGAATGCGGGAAATCCTTTCGATGATATCAATGAAGACTGGACCGTGGTAAGCTACACGTCTGCAAGCATCGAATTATCCGATGATGATGATAGCCGATTGAACTTTAAAAAGAATTAATAACCAATAAACAATAAACTATGAAAATTCAAGTATTAGCATTCTTCATGTTGGCGATGGTGGCGATTTCGGGTTGCGATGATTCGAATTCACTGGACCAGGGAGTAAAGTTTAAAATGAAGGCGACCACCTCAGGTTCGCAGATCAATCCTTCGGGTCGTACAAGCGGAACATCCTATACATTCGAAAAGGCAATGGTAGGAGTACGTAAAGTAGAATTTGAAAATGATGACGATGATGATAATGACGATGATTTTGAAATCGAATTCAAGGGAAGGTATGTGGTAGACCTGATTGCCGGTACCAGCAACCCGGAGTTCGGCATCAGCCAGATCGATCCCGGATTGTACAATGAAATTGAAATTGAACTCGGGCAGTTCCTTGAGGGCGGCAACAGTGTGTTCGTAGCCCTTACCTACCAGCCATCCAGCGGTGATCCGGTAAAAGTTGAGTTTTCAACCAAAACCTTACTGGAGATCGAAATTGAGTACAGCAAAGGATTTGAAATGAAGCCCGATGTGTTGAGCAATATTCTTGTACTGGTAGATCTTGATAAACTATTGAGCTCCGTGGATCTGAGCCAGGCTAAAGTTGACAGTGACGGAGTTATCAGGATCAATGATAGTTCCAATACAACCCTGGCGCAAAAAATACGGTCTAATTTTAAAGATTCCTGCAAGTCGGGCCGTGACGATGATGACGATGACAAGTGGGATGATGATTAAAGGGTAAGTATCAGGTTTAGATAAGTTTGGGTTGTGGTGTTGTAAAAGAGTCCGTGCAGGAAACTGGCGGACTCTTTCATTTTTAAACTGAATTAATTCGATTCACAATCTCACGAGGTAATCGAAATGACTAAATCGGAGAGACAGAGAGTGAAAATTGATAGGTATCAGCCCTGAGCGCATTCCGGGCCATCTTCAAGATTGCAGCAGAAACGGAACCTGTATCAAAAGTTTAGTCTCGATAAACAGCGGTAGTCCCACCAGGAATCGAACCTGGATCAAAAGTTTAGGAAACTTCTATTCTATCCGTTGAACTATGGGACCACCACTGCGATCGGGATATTCTATCCATTGAACTACGGGGCCATTCAGGCTGGCTGCAAAAATAGAAAAATTACTGATGGTGACAGGCAATAACAAGCCCGTTAATACTCACAAAGTGATTTAGTAGGCTTAACCGGGATACCTTATCACTGAAACACCCGGATATAATCCACCACCATCTCCTGCGGGAACACGGTAGTATCATCCGGGCTTCCGGGCCAGTTGCCGCCAACGGCAATGTTCATGATGAAGAAGAACGGATTATTGAACGGGTAGTTCTGGATGCCGGCATTGGTAAATGTTTTATACAGCTTATTGTCGACAAAGAATTCGATTTTGTTGAAGTCCCACATGATGGTGAATACATGAAACTGGTCAGAGAAATCACCGGTAGACAGTGATGTGCTGCTGCTGCTGAATTTGTACGATCCGTCAAAGAAATGCACCGTGCCATGCACAACTTTCGGCTGATGCCCTACGAGTTCCATGATATCAATCTCACCGCAATTCGGCCAGCTTACCGTGGTTATGTTGGTTCCGAGCATCCAGATAGCCGGCCAGATGCCCTGTCCTTTCGGCAGGCGCGCACGAACATCTACCCGTCCATGGGTGAAGACGCGCTTCTCCTGGGTCTTGATGCGGGCGCTGGTGTAATTCGTTGCGCCTTCCTTACGGGCCGTAATCACCAGCCGGCCGTTTTCCAGTTTGGAGTTGTCTGAAGAGTTAGTGTATCGCTGTAATTCGTTGTTGCCCCATCCACAAATACCCACATCACAACCGTTGCCGATTTCATAGGTCCAGCTGGAAGCATTAAGTACTGTGCCTTCAAATTCATCCGCCCATACCATGGTCATTGATGGATGGTTGACCGGGGTAACAAAACCTTCGGCATCGGTTTGAATCTGTTCGGGAAGAACAGTGTCATTGTCCTGAATAGTAACGGCCAGGTCAAACGTGCTGCTTTTGAAGCTCACCAGGAGATTGAACCGCTCCGGTAGTTCCGGATGGGTATCACCGATGAGGTTGAAGTCGAGCCGGGCCTCCGTGCTGTTCGTGCTGAAATCGAGTGTGCCTGATGTTGCTGTGAAAGTTACATCATCGTTGAACCTGGCTGTTCTTTCGGTGATGGTATAATTGACCACATCGTTTTTGCCCAACGGGCGGCTGGCAACAATTGTAAGTGTTCGGGTTTGATTACTGTTGCTTTCCGTGAATGAGTTTTCACGGAGGGTGAATGTTACCAGAGAGTTATCCGTTGAATCATCTTCGCAGGCACTGATGGTAAGCATCAGCGCGATGCATACCGGGAGGAGGGTTTTATGGAGTTGTCTTAACATCATGATCCGTAAATTTCATTCAGTATACCTGCCAGCCGCACACCCGACTGCAGCAACCGTAACTTTACAATATTAAAATATTTATAGCTGTATTGATAACCGAGTCGTCCGTTTCCGATGTCGTAAACCTGGTCACGGTAGCTCATGCTTTCATTCGCCCAATCATAAACGGAGGCTTTTTGCCAGGCTTGTATCTGCGAAGGTGTTGGTTTGTCTAACGATTCGGCCAATTCCGTGTAGCTGAGGCGGGTGTCGTCAATCATATCACTGTCCCATACCCGGTGCAGATTGCTGTCGTTGCGAAACCAGCTCACACGCACATCATTGCCGCCACGATCGTTGCCTTTACCTACATGAAGGGGTTGATGAATGTCACCCACCAGATGGATCAGCCATTTCAGACGTTCGGTTTCGCCTTTCGGACTTAGTTTGCCGGATTTAAGTTCAGCTATTATGCGATGGATGCTTTCAAGTACATCTCCGTTTGGATTTTTTTCCGCCTGCTGGTAAGTCATGCCATCCTGTATGGTAACCCAATGCCAGTCGGCTGTATAATCGTAAGTGGAGTCTGACCGGATCTCATCCATCCAGGTGCTTACCATGGCGATGGACTGTCCACCAAGAATGCGTTCGATGGCTTTTTTTGCTTTCTTATTCAGGTGTTTCTCGGCAATGTATCCCATGGCCCGGTGCCCGGTGGGGCCCCAGGCGAAAGCGGTCATACACAGCAGGATCAAAAGTGCGGATAAGGTCAGTCGTTTCATCATCAAAGTCTGATTTTTCTCAGGCTCAAAAGTAATCAACCATCTTTTTGAATCCTTTATTTTACATTTATGTTTTACGGTTGTCCGGAGTATGTCCCAGCGCATTAAACTTCAAGCCTTTCTGGTGGCCAGTCAGCTGGACATCAAGGGGATCAAGAATTTCCTGGAAGTAAAACCTTTGGCTGACTCATCTTCCGAACTCTTTTACCGTTTCAGTGAGGGCAAGTATCAGTATTACTTTAACTACGGAGTGATTGTTTTTTCCGGTTATACGGAAGAGGAAATGACACTTGCGGTGAAAACCGTGTACCCCTTTTTGCGAAATCCGGTATCCAGCTGGCAGCGGGACACCTACGATATCCGTGTTGAGGCAACCCAGGAACCACGGTTTGAATTCAATGAGATTGTGGTAAATACCGTAGATGATAAGGTGATGCGCATCGCCATGTTCAACCTGGCCCAGTCGGTGGGCATTGATTACTACCATACCGTAGCGGATACATTACTGGCCGAAGTAAAATCGTTTGCCCAGGAACTCGAGGCAACGGGCCGCTTCAGCATGGGGCGCAAGAGTATGCGCAAGTTTGTGGGGCGTGCCTTGAATACACAAAACGATATCGCTGAAAACATCTACATCTTCGATGCCCCTGAACTGGTGTGGGATGACCAGTACCTGGATAAACTGCATCAGGGACTTATCCGGCATTTCGATTTGCGTGTCCGGTTCAGTGAGCTGGAATATACCATGCGGATCATTGAGGATAACCTGACGGTATTCCGGGAGCTGGCTCACCAGCGGGAAAGCAGCTTGCTGGAGTGGATCATCATTTTGCTGATTTTTGTTGAAGTTATCGATATGATTTTATCACGGCTGATGTAGCCTGCCCCTATGAAAAAGGAATTAGTTCTGGGATTCGATATCAATGCGCAGCCCGATGATGTAACCTGCGGCCCCACCTGTCTGCAGGCCTTATATGAGTTTTATGCCGATGATATCTCGCTGAAAGAAGTCATCCGTGAAGTGAAGCAACTCAAATCAGGGGGTACCCTGGCGGTGATGCTGGGCAACCACGCGTTGCAGCGCGGTTACAAGGCAACGATTTATACCTATAACTTGCATGTATTTGATCCTTCGTGGTTTGAACTGTCGAAAAGGAAACTGGTGGAGAATCTGAAGAAGCAAATGGAGTTCAAATACAAACGCAGAAAACTGCAGGTGGCATCAAAGGCATACATCAAATTTCTGGAAGCAGGCGGCCGGGTATTATTTCACGACCTGGATGATAAATTAATTAAAGGTTTCCTCCGCCAGGGCACGCCTGTGCTGACGGGTTTGAGTGCTACGTATCTGTATGGCAGTGAGCGGGAAGTGCCTCAGTTCAATATTTACGATTCCATCAAGGGTGAACCGGCCGGGCATTTTGTGGTCGTCAATGGTTTTGATGAAGACCGCAACATCGCCTACCTGGCTGATCCGATGACGCCCAACCCGATGGGTAAAGGCAAAAATTATCATGTTCCGTTTAACCGACTTATCAACAGTATCCTTCTGGGTATAGTCACGTATGATGCCAACCTGCTCGTTATTGAACCCGGAAAAAACCGCAGATAAATCCCTATGACCAAAGTAATTGTTGTTGAAAATCCTGAGCAGTGGCAGCCCGGTGTTGATGTTCAGCTGATTACGCCCTCGGCTTATTTCCGTGACGTGCAGTTTCAGCAGCGCGGCCTGCAGGTGATCAACCTCTGCAAGTCGTATGAATACCAGAGTTACGGGTATTATGTTTCCCTGCTGGCAGAGGCGCGTCATCATAAAGTGTTGCCTTCCGTTGGCTCCATTCAGGATCTGCGCTTCCCGTCTATTTTGCGCGAAGACTTCCACGACTTTGATGACCTGATCCAGCATACATTCCGTTCTGTTTCCGAAGACCGTGTTTCATTTATCGTTTATTTCGGAATGACGCGCTCTGAAAACCTAAACCGGCTGGGCAGGCAGTTATTTCAGTATGTACAGGCACCCATTCTCAAGGCCAGCTTTGCCAGGCGTAAACAATGGTCGCTGCTCAGCGTGAAGCCGCTGAGTGTGGGCGAGGTTCCGGAAGAAGACAGGGATCTGCTGCAGCGCAGCCTCGAACAATACCTGGTGCGCAAGCGCGATTACCGGCCGGATAAGAAGCGGTATGACCTCGCGATTCTGGTTAACCCGGAAGAGACGCATCCCCCTTCCGACAAGAAGGCCATTCAGCGATTTATACGGGCAGCTGAACAAGCCGGCTTTTATACTGAACTGATCACCAAAAATGATCTGGATAAACTGATTCAGTTCGATGCCCTGTTTATCCGCGAATCCACCAACGTCAATCATCATACCTTCCGGTTTGCCAAGAAGGCAGAATCGCTGGGGCTGGCGGTAATCGATGATCCCGATTCGATCCTCAAGTGCACCAATAAAGTTTACCTCCACGAACTACTCACAGCCAACAAGATCCTCACACCGCGTT
>JALOMI010000131.1 GCA_025455465.1 Cyclobacteriaceae bacterium
AAAACCTCTTAAGTCTGTGCAGCTGGTGCTCCGACTCCAGCACAAAATTCACTACCAGTTCCTTGTCGTCATGCCAAAGCCTGATGGTGTTTTCATTACCGTTATGCGTTTTATAAAAAGCCGTCCGTTGCACCATGCCCTGTCCGCGGTAACCGATAACATTTATAAGCATCCGGCCTTTATCTTCAATGGGATGTTCCGTAGTTCCGATTAGGAGGGAGTTGCTTCTTATTTTCAATTCCATAGGCCGGTGGCCAACGGATGGCTCCTTCCCGGACATCACAATTCTCCCGGCAATCAGTATAAAAACACCGATCATTAATACAGGGGTACCATATTCAACATCCAGCAAATACAGTGTGTAACCGGTCAGCGCAATAAAAATTCCAAAAAGTAAAGTCCGTTCTTTTAAAACCTTTTTATTCTCCGTCTTCAACTCATTGGGCTGAAATACATAGGTTGAGAATTCGTCCATGGTGAAAAACGGATTCACTGAATCAGGTCTTAACAACCGTAAACTCCACCCTGCGGTTGTTCGCCCGCCCTTCATCAGTTTCGTTAGTGTCGATGGGTTTGCTTTCACCATAGCCCTGTGCACTTAACCGATTTCGGTCAATACCCTGGCTGATCAGGTAATCCACTACCGACTGTGACCGGCCTTGTGATAAGTTCAGGTTATATTCATCTGAACCCCGGCTATCGGTATGCCCTTCGATCTTAATCTCTACACTGGGATTTCGTTGCAGAAAATCCACTACCTTATTCAACTCCGCGAATGACTCCTTCCTCAGGGTAGTCTTGTCAAAATCGAAATAGATATTTTTCAACCGCACGGTCATCCCGACTTCAATCGGTTTAAGTATGAGGTCTTTGATGATGGGTGTCAGGTCTTCGCTGATGGCCTGCACACTATCAACGGTATTGATATATCCGGATGCAGAAGCGGTGAGAACGTACCAACCCAGTTGCTTGATTTCCTGTTCGTATGTACCGTCTTCGGCTGGCACCTGAAATTGCTGCGGTTGTTTGCTCTTATATTGAATCTGAACTTTAGAATTAACTGGAATATTGGTCTTGCTGTCGTAAACCGATCCGGCAATGATGAGCTTTTTCGCTATCGGGGTGAGAAAGATATCCACATTAATGGTGGTGTCGGTTCCCATCACCGGCAATTTGAAATCCTGCGACTTTGGTAAAAATCCTTCCTGGCTTGCACTGATTTTGTAGGCATTCACTTCCGGTAACCGGGTTGTAAATTTCCCATCTGTTTGCGCCCGAAGTTTGTTGGGATCGTGATCAACAGGAATAACTTCTACCGATGCCGCCAGGGGTTGATTGGTTTTTTCATTGTAAACCGTACCCTTGAGTGTAATGGTGATGTCTCGCGGAACGAGTTTGAACAAATCCAGCGTACCGCCATCACCAATGACAGCACGGCTCATGTACACTTCACCATTTTTGTCGATACAGAAATACATTTCTGCGCCAGCGGTGTTAACAGGCGCACCCATATTTACCGGCTCCGACCAGTTCTGCCAGGTGTCATCAAGGCGGGTGACTTTGTAAATATCCGTTTTACCAAACTTTCCCGGCACATTTCGGTCGCTGGCAAAATACAAGGTACGGTCATCCGGTCCGATAAACGGTCCGAAGTCGTCATCACGGTTGGAGATATTCAACTTCACGGGGCGGGTCCATTTTCCGTCACTGCCCAGGTTGCTTATATACAGGCTGCTGCGGGTACTGCCGGCCATTTCTCCGAGATAGATAATTATATGGTGTGCATCTGATGACATACTGGCACCGTAAAACCGTGCTTTATTCATCTCGGTAAAACCGGGCACAACAATTTCTGTCAGTGTTCCGGAAGTACTCACGATGGAGAACCCTTTGGAATCTTTTGCCTTACCTCCTTTAATGAATAGCGACCCGTCCGGCAGAGCAGTAAATACCTGATTATTGCGGTGGATGTTGAACGGTGAAGTTAAATGTGTCGGTGCAGACCAGTTGCCATCTTCTTTCAGTGTGGCCATCCAGATATCTCCGCTCCCTTCCTTACCATATGTATTCTGAGGATGGTTGGTGATAAAAAAATAGAGCTTCTTACCGTCAGCCGATATAACGGGGGCTGCATCGTGGTAATAGGTATTAACTTCCTTGTTGAGTTTAACCAGCGTATAGCGCGGTGCAAATTCCTGGGCCAGGGAAACGGATAACCACGCACTACAGACAAAAGCCAGTAAAATTCTATGCATCATCAGGGGGTTTATCCCCTAAAGATAGCCGATATCAACGTGAGTAAAAACCTGCTTGGCAATTATGATCAAAACAGCGAGGGATGCAGGATACCACGCCCGCTCATACTGAGGGAGATGAAAATCAGCAACAAGGCGATGGCATTGAAGATCAGCAGCCGCTTGTGTTTGGCAATATCATCCGCCATTTTCTTTGCCGTAATTCGGGCCATGGTAATCAGTATTATAGCGATCAGGTTCAGGCTGATATGTTCCACGGCCCAATAGCGCAACTCAGAATTTGACATGGTACCTGAATTGAACTGCACCAGATCGCTGACGAAATACAATACCAGACCGATGAGCAGCTGAAAGTGCGTGAAAATGAAAAGATAAAGACTCAGCGAGTTATCCAGTTTGGTGAACGGTTTCTTGCCTGACCACTTCAGGAAAGAATTGATTATAACCAGTACAAGGGCAATCAGCACAAAGTAACGAAGCAGGGAATGGGTATGTAATAGTCCGGTGTACATATCTCTTTTGTTTGCCGGCAAATTACTACACGTTTGCCAAACTTCCGAAAAACTCAAACCTTTGCAGTACCGCATGAAAAACTGCTTCTTAATCTTTGCTTTTACCCTCTTCAGCACGGGTCTTTTTGCCCAGGAAGAGGAAGCCACAGATCCTGTTCCTGACACGGTACAGATTGGCGCCTTCATCATCAGTATCCACGACATTAACTTCCAGGAAAAGGAATATGCCCTGCGCTTCTGGTTATGGACACTGTATAAAAATGTAAGTTTTGATTTTGCCACCCAGCTCGACATCCCCAACGCCAAACAAATTGATGAACCCCAGGTGATGATCGATGTAGTCAACGGCACCACCTGGCACCTGATGAAAATGAACTGTGTAATGAAACAGAACTGGAAGGTGCAGAACTATCCGTTCGACAAACAACACCTGGTGGTGCATATTGAAAATAATATTTATGATAAAAACCGCCTGGTCTTTGTGGCCGACACGCTGGGCAGCACCTACGACCGCGAATTGACGCTGGACGGCTGGCGCATCACCAACTTTGAAGTGACCACAACAGACAAGGAATACATTACCGTTTTCGGTGACCCATCTTCTGATCTCCTCCACTCCGACTACGCCTCCTTCGATATCATCATGGACATCGAGCGTGACGGCTGGGGTCTGTTCTGGAAAATATTTTCCGGGATGTACATCGCTTTCCTTATTGCCATGGTGAGTTTTGGTTTGCAGGTGGAAGAACTTGAGCCGCGCTTCGGTTTACCCGTAGGCGGCCTGTTTGCAGCCGTTGGTAATAAATACATCATCGATTCCCTGCTGCCGGAATCGAATGCCTTTACGCTGGTTGACTCCCTGCATGCTATCACCTTCTTTACCATTTTTGCCATTCTTGTTGCATCCGCCTGGTGCCTGCGGCTATATCACCAAAGTAAAGAAGCGAGCGCTCGCCAGTTGAATCGAAGGGCCTCCGTTACCCTGCTACTCTTGTATATCCTCATCAATGTTTACCTTGTAGTTCAGTCCATCTGATCAATCATTACCATTCTTGTTACCTCATGAAAATCGTCATCCGAATTCTTATTGCCCTGGTTGCCTTACTACTTATTACCGGCTTATTCGTTTTTGGCTACCTGCAAACCCTGAAACCTCAACTGCACGGTGAACTGAACCTGCCCGGTCTAAAAGGTGAGGTTGAAGTTTATTTCGATAACTACGGTGTGCCGCACATCTATGCACAGCATGAAGAAGATGCCTACTATGCGCTGGGGTATGTTCATGCGCAGGACAGGCTCTTTCAAATGGAGATGCTGCGCAGGGCTGCCGGTGGAAGACTTGCCGAAATACTCGGAGAGGATCTGGTGAAAGTGGATAAGCTGTTCCGCACCATGGGGCTCAACCAATTCGCCCGCGAACATGCCCGCAAATACATGAGCAGCGATACCGCAGCCTGGCAACGCGCGGCTTTGGCCTATCAAAATGGAATCAATCACTATATCAAAACCGGAAAGACACCGATTGAATTCTCCATCATCGGCATACCGAAAACCGAGTTCACGCCCGAAGACCTTTACCTGGCAGTAGGTTTTATGTCGTTTGGTTTTGCCGAAGGGTTTAATGCCGATCCTGTATTGGAAACCATCCGCACCGAATGGGGCGAAAACTACCTGGCAGACCTTGCCCTCGTCATTCAACCCGATGCTGAACATATTGCCAATTACAACGGCAATCCGAAACCCAGAAAAAATGAGGCACTCACCGCGGCCATTACGGAAGCGCTCGACAACATGCCGGTGCCCCTCTGGCAAGGCAGCAATGGCTGGGTGATTTCCGCAGAAAAATCCGCCACCGGTTCGCCCATTCTCAGTAATGATACCCACATTGGCTTTTCACAACCTGCCGTTTGGTATGAAGCCCATATTGAATATCCCGGCTACCGATTTTATGGTCATCACCTGGCTGGCATACCCTTCGGACTTTTAGGCAACAATCAATTCTGCGGAGTCGGGTTGACGATGTTTGAAAATGATGACGTGGACTTCTTCCGCGAAAGCGCAAACCCCGACAATACAGATGAAGTAAAATTCAAAGATGCTTATGAACCCTTGCAAAAGAGGAATGAAGTGATCAAAGTAAAAGGCAAGCCTGATGTAATCCTTGAAGTCAAATCCAGCCGGCACGGCCCTATCATGAACGGCATTGGAGAAAATACCGGCTCGTTCGATGATCCGATCGCGCTGTCGTGGCAACTCCTGATGATGGACAACTTTGCCTTGCAGGCAGCCTACCGGTTAAATCATGCAACCGATTTTGAAACTGTACAGCAAGCTGTTTCCATGTTCACCGCGCCCGGTTTAAATGTAATGTACGGTGATACCGTTGGCAACATAGCCTGGTGGGCTTCAGCGCGCTTGCCGGTACGCGCATCGCATGTCAACAGCAAAGTGTTTCAGGATGGCGCCAGTGGTGCTGATGAATACCTTGGCTATTACAGCTTTGATAAAAATCCTAAAGCCGTAAACCCTCCGTGGGGATTTGTATATTCCGCCAACAATCAGCCGGATACGGTCGATGATGTACTCTACCCGGGCTATTATTATCCGCGTAGCCGTGCTGAACGTATTCATGAATTGCTCCGTGCCGATAAAAAATTCACCATCGAAGAGATCAAAGAAATGATGCTCGATGTTACCTCGAACATGAATGCCGACATCGCGCACGATCTTGCCGGTATCCTGGAAGCGAGCAGCGAAGCCGGTGCATTTACCGTGATCATCAATGAATTGAAAAACTGGAACGGAGAAGATCACGCAGATCGTGTTGCACCTTCCATTTATTATACCCTGCTGTCAAATGTCATCTTCCAAGCGATGGAAGACGAAATCGGAAACACTGCACTGAGTGCACTACTTAAAACATCGGTGTTAAAAAATGCTTACCGCACGCTCATCACGAATGAAACTTCACCGTGGTGGGATGACATCCATACAAAAGAAGTTACCGAAACCCGTGAGATTATTGTTGTGCATGCAGCTGAACATACCCTGGAGTCGCTTACTGCGATATGCGGTAAAAAATCAGAGTCGTGGACGTGGAGCAACCTACACACCCTTACACATCCTCACGCTTTGGGTGCTGTCAAACCGCTGGATAAATTTTTCAATGTCGGGCCATTTGCCGTTAGTGGTGGCAGTGAAGTCATTAACAACCTGCAATTCAGACTTAACGAATCCGGCCGGTTTCCGGTCGATGCCGGACCTGCCCTGCGTAAGATTACGCAATTCGGAGACATTGAAAACGGCATGACGGTTTCACCCACCGGACAAAGCGGCAACATCATGAGTCCGCATTACAGCGATCAGGCTGCGATGTTTGCCAGCGGACAATTCCGGAAAATGATGATGAACCGGGAGGAGATTGTCAGCACGACAAAAAACAGGCTTTTGCTGCGGCCCTGAAACTTTTAACCGGCCGGTTTCAGGCGTAAACGATTCCTGATAAATATCAGGATCATGAAATGATCTTCATTGCTGCATTTTGATTTGAGGATGATTTACTTAATTGTGAATCAATGAAATACATGTAACCCCTAGGATCATGAAAATTAACATCCAAACAATTGATTTTAACCCCCGGCAGGATTTGTTGGACCTGGTTGATGAAAAAGTCGGAAAACTCGGTCGCTTCAGCGATCGGATTATTGAATGCAAAGTGCTACTGCGCGTAGAGAAATCAGATAAGCGCGATAATAAGATAACGGAATTGCGGGCTGTTATCCCCGGCAACGACATCTTCGTCAAAAAACAATACGAATCTTTCGAGGAAGGCATCCTGAAAGCCACTGAAGCCCTGGAACGCCAGATTAAAGAATGGAAAGAAAAAAACAGCTGATGACTGTGGACCAGAACCCGAGCCCCGGATTTACCTCCGGGGCTCTTTTATTTTCACCCGTCACAAATGCCTGTCGTAGTCGCCACCATTATTGTACTTTAAGGGCGTTCATTTGATCACCAACCAATTATGAAGAAAACGATAACCTTTTGGATGCTGCTGCTGAGCATCAGTTTGCTCGCGCAGGAAAACCTCACCTACCAGCGACCGCCCGAAGAAATTGCCCGACTGGTAGAAGCACCGCTGACGCCCTTCGTAACCTTTTCACCCGATAAGCAGTGGATGGTATTAATGGAACGATCAGATTATCCTACGATTGAACAACTCTCACGCCCGGAACTTCGTATTGCCGGACTGCGCATCAACCCGGAGAATTATGGTCCCAGCCGTGGTAACTACATCATCGGGCTGAAAGCCAAAAAAATTGCAGGCGGACCGGAGATGGAAATCAAAAACCTGCCTTTCAGTCTGCTGATCAGTAACCCATCCTTTTCACCCGACAGCCGTAAAATGGCTTTCGTGCAGAATAATCCTGATGCACTCGAATTGTGGGTAGTGGATTTAACCACACTGACGGCCAGCAAGGTGACCGGCCGGAAACTCAACGCCACTATGGGCATGCCCTACCGTTGGTCATCCGATTCGCAGACCTTATTATTTACGGCAGTGCCACAGAAACTGAATCCCTTACCTGCACGCTCCCGCGTACCCAGCGGACCCGTAGTGGAAGAAAACCTGGGTAAGAAAGCACCTTCGCGTACGTATCAGGATCTGCTGAAGAACCCGAATGATGAAGCTGCCTTTGATCATTACACCAGTTCAGACCTTGTGCTTCGCAAAGAAGATGGAACAGAAACTATCATTTCACCGTCAACCATTCACAGTAGTTTTGATCCCTCACCTGATGGTACATTGGTACTGATTGAAACCGTTCAGCGTCCCTACTCCTACCTGGTACCGGCTTATCTCTTCCCGCAGTCAGTAAATATTATTGACTTGCAAGGTCAACTGGTGAAAAACCTGGTCACGAACCCGCTGCTGGATTATATCCCTACCGGTTTCAATGCCACGCAGCGTGAGCCGCGCAACCATGGTTGGCGCAGTGATAAACCGGCCACCGTCTACTGGGTTCATGCACAGGATGGAGGCGATCCGAAAACAAAAACCGATATACGCGACAAAGTCTTTATCTGGGATGCTCCTTTCCAGGGTGAACCTCGCGAACTCATCGCGCTTCCGCTGCGCTACTCCCGTATCGCTTGGGGAAATGACAACACGGCATGGGTGTATGAACGGTGGTGGTCAGACCGGAAAGAACGGGTGTACCTGGTAAACCCTGCCACCGGTTCGAAGAAAACGCTGTTCGACCGCAACTATGAAGATGCTTATAATGATCCGGGTAATGTGGTGATGGTACCAAATGCCTTCGGACGGAGTGTGATCCATATCAACAAAGACAATACCGTGTTCTTAACAGGAGCCGGATCTTCACCCAAAGGGGATATGCCCTTTATGGACCGCATGGAACTGATCACCGGCAAGACAACGCGCCTGTGGCAATGTCAGGCACCGTATTATGAATCGGTTGTCACATTGCACGATCCGAAGAAAATCACCTTCGTTACCTCGCGCGAGTCGAACACGGAAAATCCGAATTACTTCCTGCGAACAACAGGCTCAACAAAAACAACACAGCTTACCAGCTTTGCGCATCCCTATCCGCAGATCAGAGATGTGAAAAAAGAAGTGCTGAAGTATAAGCGCAGCGATGGTGTTGAGCTGACAGCTGATCTCTACCTGCCACCCGGATATAAAAAGGAAGACGGCCCATTACCGGGTTTGGTGTGGGCTTATCCTCGCGAGTTCAAGTCGGCCGATGCAGCAGGACAGGTGAAAGGATCACCCTATACCTTCACCCGGTTAAGTTGGGGCGGCCCCATCTATTGGGTTACCCGAGGTTTTGCAGTATTGGATAATGCCTCGATGCCGATTGTCGGAGAGGGCGATAAAGAACCCAACGACACCTACATTGAACAACTGGTCGGCAGCGCACAGGCTGTGGTGGATTATGCAGCCTCCCTGGGTGTGCTGGATAAAAACCGCGTAGGTGTTGGCGGACATTCGTACGGTGCCTTTATGACGGCCAATCTGCTGGCACACTCCGATATCTTTAAGGCTGGCATTGCCCGCAGCGGAGCCTATAACAGAACACTGACACCATTTGGCTTTCAGGCAGAAGAACGTACTTACTGGCAAGCTCCGGATGTGTATTTCA
>JALOMI010000132.1 GCA_025455465.1 Cyclobacteriaceae bacterium
GCGCGGCCCAGGGTTTCCGCCTTCCCGCCGAACCGCTCCGCCAGGGGGGCTTCCACGTGTGCCCGCATGGACTTGACCTTGGAAACCGTGTTGGGGATCTCCTGAAACGCCTTCCAGTTTTTTTCATCCCGCTTGTCGGTCACATCCTGTTTGCGGTACACCGGTATGGTATTGAACTGGTTGAGCACCATACGGGCAGCCCGCGTTTTAAAGATGCTGCCGTTGGCGAGAAAGTGCACCTGCCGGGGCAGCATCACCAGTGCCGTCAGGATGGGGTCCATAAACGTATTCGGATGGTTACCTACCACAATGAGGGCCCCGCCTTGCGGGATATTTTCTTTTCCTTTAATGGTAATACGCCTGAAGAAAATTTTCAGTGCTATGCGGATGACGATGCTGAGGACGAAGTAGAGCATGTGCGCTTTTACCGAAGTTAGTATTTTTCAATTCAGGAATAGCAACTGGTGAATAGCTTGGGTAAGAAAATTTTGGTTGAATTTAAAGTATTAAGCGGTGCGAATGTTGCATTGGTTTAACGTTAGAGCAGGTATTACGTGTAATAAACAAGGCACGTTATCCCTGTATGATTTTCAATCAATAGTCACAGATTAATCCTCCATAGCTTAATTCGCAAGCCTAGCATAACTTGTGTGAATATTTCAGCTCCGTTTTCATACAGTAAGGGGCCAAATGTTTTCAATTCAATAGCCATGTTCCGCTGTCGATTCAGCAGCGTTGGTTGAAAATCATATCCGAAGACAAAAGACGGCATCACATTAGTCATGTTCTCATAACCATAATATTCATCGGTGCGAACTTGCAGGGCGATGCCTATACCGGTAAAAAATCCATTACTCCTGAACATGCTTAAATGATATTCTGGCGTTATGTCAACAGTGTGAATCACAAATTTAAAATCCGGTGTACCCGTCATCGGGTGTTTAAAAAAAGTATAGGCGAGGCTCCCTGAAACACGGTCACTGAATTGCTTGCGGGTGCCAAAGGCGAGCGATGGACCAACGTGATAGCCTTCTGCATCGATGGTTGCTCGAATGGCAAAATCGAAATCCCATGATTTTACGATTTGACTTTTACAGGGATGTGATAAAAACAGCAGGGTAAAATAAATACCACGTAGGATTATGGATTTGATCAGTTGATCTGCAGTTAACCTTGGAGTAGTCATGAAAAGCAGATTATTGTTTTCCGACATAAACCAATCCTTTTCCGAAACGTCTAGTACAAAATCTTGTGCCCTTCCAACTCGAGTTTTCCTTCTTTCTCCATGCGCTTGATCGTGCGGATAACGGTCTCCACACGAAGGCTGGTCATGTCGGCCAGTTGCTGCCGGGTGTAAGGGATGGGGATTTTTTTCGTTCCGGCCTCCGGGTTGATCTTCGACTTCAGGTATTTCAGAATGGTGTTGATCCGGTGTTCAGGCGTGTGTGAGGAAATTTCAGTAAGAATCATCGACTTGTATTGCAGCCGGTTGCAAAGCACATGGTTGAGCTTGAGGTGAATGTCGAAGTGGTGCTGGAGTAATCGAAGGAAGTCTTCTTTCAGTAACCGCCAGACTTTTCCTTCGGTAAGGGCCACGGCCGTGCTGGGGTAGGGAAAATCACCCAACAAGGGTGGTTCACCAAAGCTTTCGCCTGCATTAAAGATGCCCTGCGTGAATTCCTGCCCTTCGTAATTAAGAATGAACATGCGCACCTGGCCCTCTTCTACCTGAAAGTATTCCTGGGCCTGGCTGCCTTCTTCAAACAGCACCTGGTCTTTGCGCATGCGAACCAGTCGCGCGTTATATTCCTGCAGGATTTTAGCCGGTATCAATTTTCTCCGTTTGGGGAGAAAATTAATCAATTTCAACGGGTTGTCCGTAATGGGTTGCAGCCGCTGCATTTTCAGGTACAGGCTTGGATTACGATTTCAAAACGGACCACGTCAAATCAACAATGCACAACTAGACAATCTGACAAGCCCCTCCGGCACAGGCTGCTTCGGCTTTGTGGTCGGTGTGGTCGTCTGTTTCGAAAACGTTTTTCAGCTCAATGTTCTTCAGGCTTTTTTCCAGTTCTTCGAACTTCTCCTGGGTGATATCTTCAAACGGAGCCTGCCTGTAGTTACCGGTATCAAACGGCAGCACGCTCAGCCCGTTATACGAGGCTTTGTTTTCCCACATCCACTCGCCCACGCGCTGCCAGTCTTCATCAGGGATAGAAACTGTTGCCGATACGTTGTTGGCATTGCTGCCCCTTCGGAAACCTCTGCGCACCCAGTCTTCGTTGAATTTTTTAATGCGCTCGAGCAGGTCCATCACATCTTCAGTACGGAGGATGCTTCCTTCCGGAGCTTTTTGCGGGATGCAGATGATGCCCTGCTTGCTGTTCAGCAAATCTTCTTCGAGCAGTTCCGGGTGGTTGATGCTCAGGTAATCGTATAAGGCTTCATTCTTTCCGATGCGGATGCGCCTGATGTAGTAGTCGTTATGCCACGCATGGATGCCGGAAGAAGTGCCGAGCACCAGTGATGAAGTTCCGGATGGCTTGATGGTGGTGGTGCGTGCGGCAAACTGGATGCCGATCTTTGACGAGATGGTGAGGTTTACTTTTTTCACTTCAACGGCTGCTTCATTCAGGTCCAGCTTCTGCACACGGCCGCTGGCGATGCCGGTCATACCCACACCGATAAGGGCATCCTGTTCGGTGGTGTTCTTCCACACTTCGCGCAGGTAGTGGAAGTTGGTGAAACCTGCCTGCAAGGTGCCGAGGTAAGAAGCCACGCGGGCACGGGCATTCAGCTCTTCCTGGGTTTCCACATCGGAGACATTGATCTCGCACAGGTTGCAGAACTGGAAGGGACGAAGCGCTATTTCGCAGCACGGGTTGGTGCCCCAGTCGGGGTCGTTGGTAAAGTAAAAGCCGGGCTCACCGGAGCCGGAGAGTTCGATCTTTTTCCAGAGAGAGAAAAATTCATCGCGGCATATTTCATTTCGTTTCAGCACGACCGAGTTGTTGGCGCGTCCGCGTTGTTCATTGAGTTCCCACCAGTTGCCGTATTTGCAGGTGAGCATCTCTTCATCACCGTATGAGAACAACGAAATCATAGCCGATCTCCGGATGCCTCCGGCCAACACGGCATTGGCGAGGTGGCACATCAGGTCGTGGCATTCGAGCGAGGTGAGTTTTTCTCCGTCTTGCTTTCTGTCGAGTAGCGCCTGCACATGCGCCACACAGATTTTCAGGGGTTCCGGCCCGGGTGCTTTGCCACCGGCTGTAACCAGTCGTGCGCCTTTCGGGCGGATGTCACTGAAATCAAAATCAGGAATGTATTCGCTGTATCCGAAGTAACCTTTCAATAACACTTTAATGGCATCGGCCCAGCCTTCGAGGCTGTCGCCAATCAGGAACCTGCGTTTCTTCTGCGCCTTGTGGATGGGCGGAAGTTTGTCGACATGATGATGTTGCACGGAGTAGCCCACACCCGTTCCACCCAATAACAGAAACATGGTTTCTGAAAAGGCGCGGATATCATCCACCGGCAAATAGGCGCAGTTGTAAATACGCGAGTTGTTGCGCTGGATGGCGGTGCCGGCAAACTGCATGGCACGCATGGAGGGGAGTACTTTTTTCTTTCTTACCCACAGCATAGCGTCTTCCGTTTCTTCTTTCAGGCGGGGATATTTTTCCACCATCATGTGTTCGTAGCGGTCGCAGATTTCATCCCAGGTTTCCCTTCGGTGTTCCTCCGGCAGGTAACGGGCATATTTCATGTAAATGATTAGGTCACTGAGAATTTGCTGGTTGAGTTCCATGGGTACGTGGTTAAAAAGTAGAACATCTGACGGATGTTGAATGCCCCCATTCCGGAGTTGATTCCATTGTTTGGTGAACGCATCGTCAGGATAATAAAATTACCGGACATGCCAGTCGGGCGCTATGATTAGAATCATATGCTGATAGAATTTTCGACATTCTTTTCACAGTTGCTGAACTTTACCGAATTTGAGTGAATGGATGTGGTATGGAGTGTTCTGGCGTTGCTATTGATGCTGCTGGGTATCATTGGAAGTTTTTTACCGGTATTGCCCGGTCCGCCAATGGCCTATGCGGGGATGCTGGTGATGCAATTGCGGGAATTGCCCCCGTTCAGTGCCCGGTTTTTGATCATCTGGTTAGTGATCGTGGTTGTCGTTTCTGTTCTGGATTATGTGATGCCCCTGGTGATGACGAAAAATTCCGGTGGGAGCAAGTACAGTGTGTGGGGATGTTCTATTGGCTTGTTGATTGGCTTGTGGTTCGGACTTCCGGGAATTATTCTTGGTCCGTTTATCGGAGCGTTTGCCGGTGAGTTGCTGGCCAGGCGTGATGTGGATGATGCATTGCGTGCGGCCGTTGGTTCATTTATTGGTTTTGTGTTCAGCACGTTGCTCAAATTCATCAGCTGTTTGGTGATGGGGTGGTATGTGGTGATGGAATTGTTCTGATTATTGGAATCGTTATCAAAGACGGAATAGACAGGCGGCTCCTATGGAGCCTGACTTTCGATAGCTGAATTTGTTCTATAAACAGGGGACTCCTACGGAGTCCTTTGCAGCGATGATTAGATGAATAATTTATCGATGGTATTATTTCGCCTCCGTAGGAGCCTCCTGCTTCTGGAAATCTGTGTGGTGATGGGGCGGTATGTGGTGCTGGCATTATTCTGATTATTGGAATCGTAATCAAAGACGGAATAGACAGGTGGCTCCTACGGAGCCTGACATTCGATAGCTGAATTTGTTCTATAAACAGGGGACTCCTACGGAGTCCTTTCCTGCGATAATTAGATGAACAATTTATCGTTGACATTATCTCGGCTCCGGAGGAGCCTACTGTCTCTAGAATTTATTCGGGAATTTAATTGGGCTCCGTAGGAGCCTCCTGAAAAATCTCAGATGAATAGGCTGCCCCTATGGAGCCAATGCATAATAGGATTGATTATGAGCTATAAGCTGGGACCTCCAACGGAGTCGTTCGTTGTGTTTAAAAAATTGATTTTTTCGGTTTTTCTATTCTGGCTCCAGAGGAGCCCCCTGTATCTAGATTTCATACAGGAATTTTATCGGGCTCCGTAGGAGCCTCCTGAAAAATCTCGCATGAACAGGTGGCTCCTACGGAGCCGGTTGAAAATGGATGATGAGCTAGAGACAGGGGACTCCTACGGATTCCTTTGCAGCGATGATTAGATGAATAATTTATGGATGGTATTATTTCGGCTCCGTAGGAGCCACCTGCTTCTGGAAATCATATGGGAATTTTATCGGGCTCCGTAGGAGCCCTCTGAAAATGTAATGGAATGATCAGGTGGCTCCTACGGAGCCTGACATTCGATAGCTGATTTTATTCTATAAACAGGGGACTCCTCCGGAGTCCTTTCCTGCGATAATCAGATGAGCATTTTATCGCTGACATTATCTCGGCTCCGGAGGAGCCTCCTGATTTTCAGACCAATTCGAATTCACCATGATTTTGTATATTTCATTGAGTAACAAAGTATGGCAAACACCTATTCACAAATCTACCTTCAGTTTGTTTTTGCCGTCAGGGGGCGTCAAAGTCTCATTCCTCCTCAACACAAAGAAGAGCTTCATAAATACATTACAAGTCTGGTTCAAAACAGAAAATCCAAATTGCTTGCGGTCCATGCCATGCCCGATCACATTCATCTGTTTGTCGGATTCAAACCCGTTATGGCAATTGCTGATTTTGTGAAGGAAATAAAAGTGGAGAGCAATGAATTTATCAACAGTAAGAAGTGGGTGAAAGGAAAATTTGCCTGGCAAAACGGATATGGTGTCTTTTCCTATTCCCACTCGCACATCATCAGGGTGATTCATTACATTCAAAACCAGGAGGCCCATCACCGAAAAAGCACATTTAAAGAAGAGTATACATCGCTGCTGGAAAAATTTCAGATTGCTTTTGAGGATAAATACCTATTCGAGTTTAATCAATAGCGTTTAGTAAATTCAGTGAAGAATGATGAGTAACGCACCCAACGATAACAGCAGAATCATCCGAAACCTGTATACCTGCTTTCAGCAGCTCGATGCGGATGGCATGAAATCGTGTTATCATGATCAGGCACAATTCACCGATCCTGTATTTCCTTTTCTATCCGGTGATAAAATCGGATTCATGTGGATGATGCTGGTGCAAACCCTGCAGAAAAATCCGGGCGACTGGAAATTGGTTTTTACGGATGTGCAGGCAACAGCTCATGAAGGTTCGTGCACCTGGGAAGCAACCTATACCTTTACACTGACCGGCAGACGCGTGCATAATTGTATTCGTGCACAATTTCAATTTCAGGATGGCAAGATCATCCGGCACACCGATCAGTTTGATTTCTACCGTTGGTCGCGGATGGCTTTCGGTATCACCGGCACACTGCTAGGCTGGATGTCCTGGTTTCAGAAAAAGGTCCAGCGGATATCAGCGCATCGTCTTGCGGCATTCCAATCAAAGCATCCGGCAAAAAAATAATCCCGGCCAATTACCGGCCGGGATTATCCACAGTGTAATGGTTTTTAATAATTACCGGTTGAATTCAAACACCCGCTCGGTCAGGTGGTCATTCAGTTTCAGGTGGTCAACGCCATCCTTCAGCCACTCAGGCATCGGTGCACTTTTCAGGTAATAATCAAAGAATTCCATCATGCGCACGGCATAATCTTTCCGGTTTTCCAGTTTGGCCAGGCCATGGTTCTCGCCTTTGTATTGCATCATCACCACGGGCTTTTTCAATCTGCGCAGGGCGTTGTAGTATTCGATGCCTTGTGTGAAGTCCACCGCACCGTCTTTGTCGTTGTGCAACATCAAAAGTGGTGTAGTCACATTGCGCACATGGTAAACCGGTGAGTTGCGCAGGTAGGCATCCCAGTTATCCCACGGACCGCTGGTAAAGCGTCCCTGGCTTGCCTCGAAGATGGCCATGTTTCCGCCACCGGTATTCCAGTATATCAGGTCGTACATCGAAACCATGTTGGTAAGCGGTGCACCGGCAGCCGCTGCTTTGAACATATTGGTTTGTGTTATGAGGAAACACGTTTGGTAGCCACCCCACGAATGTCCGTGAATGCCCACGCGACTTTCATCGATCACTCCGGTTTTCAGCGCAGCCTTTACACCGGGTATCACACACCACACAGCCGACATGCCCGGGTCATTCATCTTGTACACGATATCGGGAACAAAAACTGCGTAGCCGTTGCTGGTATACACATTCGGATTCCAGCCGGTGCCGGAGAAACCGGGTGAGGTGTAGTTGTGAAGTGTTTGAGAGAGTTTCTCATAGTAATAGACTACGGTTGGGTATTTCTTACCCTTTTCATAGCCTGCCGGCAGGAAGAGTGCGCCCTGAAGTGTATCCCCTTTGTCGGATACATAGTCAATCAGCTGCACTCCGGCCGACCATTGATACTTGCCGGCATCCGGTGCATTGCCGGTAACTTTTGATTCATTTTTTAGCTGTGCATCAGCAACAAAAAATTCAGTGGGTTGATTGAACTTCTCACGACTGAAGAGATAGACTTCTGATTTTTTAGCTTTCAGTAGACGGTTGATGCTGGCATCTTCCCATAATAAATTTTTTGCTCCGGCTGTCAGTCCGGTTTTGTCAGGTTCAAGGCGAACGATGCCGCTCTTTTTATTCCACTCGCCATAGCTGCGGAAATATTGCGGCTTCTTCAAGTCGATACCTTTTTCATCCGGGTCAAGCACGTAGCGGCTTTGGTAGCGGATCTTTTCTTTCTTGCCGTTAACGGTCAGGTTAACCGATGCTTCTTTCGCACTTACTGGTACCTGCCATACATCCCACAGATCGCGAAGCAGCAAATAACGGCTATCCAGGCTCCAGCCGACAACAGGCGTGAGTGGTTTTTCCACGTTGTGATCATCTTCGGTGTTAATAAAAGATGTCTTTACTTTTTCGGTGATGTTGGTGCTGGTGCCTGTAACGACATCATATACATGATAGTGCCCGTCTTTACCATAAAGGAATTTCGTGCCGTCCGGTGACGGACGCGGTGCCGACCAGAACGAGGGCAGATAGTGTTTTTCAAAAATCTTTTTGCGTGTTCCGGTTTTCAAATCAACGATATACACATCGGTGTACGATTGCCCGTCCAGGGCGTTGTCGAGTTCAAAGGCGCTGTTGTCCTGAGCCAGGGCGTATCGGTGTTTCGGCATGGGACTTAGTTCTTTCAGTGTGCCGTCATTCAGTTGGATGAATTTGTTGGCAGCGACATCAAACATTCCCCAGTAACTGAAATTTTTATCCTGCTGTTCAGTGCGCTGCTGGCGTGATTGCAGGCGCGTATCTTTCCAGTGCCAGATGGTCATGTCGGGTTTGATGGTATCTCCTTTGGCGGCAGGTTTTTTGGCATCGAGGCGGGCGATCGCTTTTTGCAGATCGGCAATAGACTTTATGGTTGTGTCGGTTTTGATTTTGGCCAGTTTATCCGCTTCTGATTCTTTAGCCGGTTCGGGCTCTTCTTTTTTATCTTCCTTTTTCGCCAGTTCCAGATCGTGCACGCCAAATAATAAGCGGGTGAGGTCATCCGTCCACATCGGTTTGCGGTTCGGACTGATGGTCATGCTTTTTGGAAAATTGATGGAATCTTTTGCTGCTTCATAAACGACTACCTGCGGAGCAATCAGATTTTTAACCCCGATCACACTGCCTTTGTCCTGCTTGTATTTTTTATCCTTCACCATTTTCAGTGCTGTAAAAGCTTCTCCTTCTTCCGTCCAGTTGACGGATTGATAACGCGCCTTGTCGCTGTCGAGTACGCGGGTTTGTTTCGTTGCCACGGTATACAGGTGCAAGCCGTTACCGGACTGATTGGCCGCATCAATGGCATAG
>JALOMI010000334.1 GCA_025455465.1 Cyclobacteriaceae bacterium
TACCGTTTGCTTCATTGGGATGACCGGGTTTTCTGAATAATACTTACTTCCTAGCAAGCCCTTCTCTTCGGCTGTCCAGGCCACAAACAAAACAGAACGTTTCGGAGGATATTGGGAAAGATACTTTGCCGTTGCCAGCATACCCACAACACCAATGGCATTATCGCGGGCCCCGTTAAAAATTGAATCGGTGCCTGCTTTTGCATTTTTCTGAACGCCAACATGATCATAATGTGCTGAGACCACGAGGTATTCATTCTTTAATTTAGGATCAGATCCTTCCAACACACCCAAAACGTTTCGTGACGGAATATCAACTTGTTTTATACCTTCAATCGCCAGGGACCCGCTCAAACTTTGCTCTTTGATTTTGGATAACGCAATGGATTCTCCTCCTTTAAGCCACAGGTGCGGAATTGAAACACCATCCGCTCCCTTGACGCGCATGGATGTATTATTTGCAAAATAATTTACTAGCGCAGCCCATGGAATCTGCGGTGAAGCAAAGATTTCAACCAGTCCTGCTGCTCCGGCTTCCTTTACATTTTTAAACTTTTCATTGGACGCATTAAAAATGGCCATCGGATTTCCTTCTGAGTCCTTACTTCCGGCCAATGCAATAACCATTTTGTCTTTTACGTTGGCCGCTTTAAGTTCATCAGCAGACCCATAACCTACATACACAACTTCACCTGACCAGGTTTGATTACCGCCTTCCAGAATCACAAAGTGCTCCTTGTAACCAAAAGATTCATCTGCCAAGGTTAATTTTCCATTGGTAGCCGGATATACATTCTCAAGGGGAACCGTTTGAAAATAACTAATAAGACTGGGCACCGGCTTTAATCCCATTAACTTAAACTGAGCTGCTATATAGTTTGCCGCGATCTCTAATTCCGGGGAGCCTGTATTTCTACCCCGCATTTCATCTGAGGCCAGGAAAGTAAGATGGGCTTCGACTTCCTGCCGGGTAATGAGCCGGGTAATTTCGGCAACCGGATTTTTCTGGCTGAATGTGAGGATGGAAATCAATAAAAAGAATGCACTGACTAAAACTTTTCTCATAACAGGTAATGATAATTGAACGATTGATTGGATGAATCTAACAGGTTGCTATAAAAAAAAGCGGAAAACCCTTTCGAATTCTCCGCTTTTCCTAGGTTTAGGTTAATACCTAACGAAGGAACAAAAGTTCCCGGTATTTTACAAGAGGCCAATCCTCATCATCCACTAAAAGTTCCAATTTATCCACGGCATCACGGATTTTATCAAAGTACTTTTCTTTGATATCATCGCAATAGGCAATGGCGCGCTTATGCGTATCGGCAATTTTATTAATCCGCTTGCGCTCTTCAATCATTTGCCTAACACCTGTTTTGATTATATCAATTAATTCAGTGATTTCCCGGATGGTCTGAACAACGGCCTTGTTATCAATATTCAAACCCTTCAAGCCATTGGCATTGGCAATCAGCTTATTCTGATAGACAATAGCAGTAGGTACAATATGATTCATGGCCAAATCGCCCATTACGCGGGCTTCAATCTGAATGCGCTTGATGTAGGCCTCCAAACGAATTTCATTCCGCGCCTCCAGTTCCTTATGATCCAATACACCATGACGTTCGTATAATTTCACAGACTTCTCGCTTAAGTAAGCATCCAAAGCGCGAGGCGTATTTTTAATGTTGCTCAATTTACGTTTAGCTGCCTCTTTTACCCAGGCATCAGAATATCCGTCACCTTCAAAGCGGATGTCTTTAGACTCCTTTATATACTTACGCAGTACATTCACAATGGCCAGGCGCTTCTCAGTGCCCTTTTCTATTTCCTTGGTAACAGCTTCATGGAAATGAGTCAGCTGATCGGCTACGATCAGGTTCAGGGCTGTCATGGCCACACCACAGTTATCGCTGCCGCCTACAGCACGGAATTCAAACTTATTTCCGGTAAAGGCAAAAGGAGAAGTACGGTTACGATCGGTGGCATCCAGAATGATTTCGGGAATCTGATCGATACCCAATTTCATGTACATATTGTCTCCCTTTTCAATCTTCACATTCCCCTTTTTCTCAAGTTCATCCAGTACGGCTGTCATTTGTGAACCAATAAACACCGACATAATAGCCGGAGGTGCTTCATTGGCCCCAAGGCGGTGATCGTTGGCTGCTGATGCAATGCTGGCGCGGAGAAGATCGGAATGTTCATGAACAGCCTTAATGGTCGTTACGAAAAAGGTTAAGAACATCAGGTTATCACGCGCACTGCTGGAAGGTGCGAATAAATTGACACCCGTATCGGTAATCAATGACCAGTTATTATGCTTTCCGGTACCATTCAATCCGGCAAAAGGCTTTTCGTGAAATAATACCTTGAGGTTATGACGCTCGGCTACTCGCCACATCACATCCATCAATAACTGATTGTGGTCATTCGCCACGTTAACTTCTTCAAACAATGGAGCAACTTCAAACTGGCTGGGCGCCACTTCATTATGCCGGGTACGCACAGGAATTCCAAGCTTCCAGGCTTCTACCTCAAACTCCTTCATAAAATCGTAGATGCGCGAGGGAATGGAAGCAAAGTAATGATCTTCCATTTGCTGACCGCGGGCCGGAGAATGGCCAAAAACCGAACGACCGGCCATAACCAGATCAGGACGGGCCATAAACAACCCTTTATCCACAACAAAGTATTCCTGCTCACATCCAAGGGAAGCAGTTACTTTTTGAATGTCTTTATCGAACAGCTGACAAACCTGAGTAGCCGCAATATCCACTGCCTTAAGTGCTTTTAAGAGGGGTCCTTTGGCATCCAGTGTTTCACCGGTATAGGAGACAAATACAGTAGGTATACACAGTGTCTTTCCATATAAAAACAT
>JALOMI010000133.1 GCA_025455465.1 Cyclobacteriaceae bacterium
CAGGCCTACAGCGATCGCTTCCATATCACGCCCGGATAAACCTCCGTAGGTGGTATAACCTTCGGTTATAATCAATAAGTTGGTGCACTGCTGCGCCAGTGTTTCATCTTTCAGTGCAAGAAAGCCACCCATATTCACCAGGGCATCTTTCTTCGCACTCATTATCGCAGCGTCTGCCAGGCTGAACATTTCGTGGGCAATATCAAAGTCAGTTTTCTTTTGATAGCCCACTTCGCGGTGCCGGATGAAATAGGCATTCTCGGCAATGCGGCAACAATCCAGCACAAACAGCAACTTATACTTTTTACAGAGGCTGCTTACCTCCCTGGCATTCGCCATGCTTACTGGCTGTCCGCCTCCGGAGTTGTTCGTCACGGTCAGGATTACTGCCCCGATATTATCAGCACCATACTGAAGAATGCTTTGCTCCAGTGCTTCGGTATCCATGTTCCCTTTGAAGGGATGAATAAGAAACGGATCAAGTCCTTCCGCAATAGGCAAGTCAATGGCCGTAGCTCCGGTGTATTCAATATTGGCGCGGGTCGTATCAAAATGCGTGTTGCTCAGAAAAACTTTTCCCTTGCCGCCCACCACACCGTACAGAATTCGTTCTGCGGCCCTGCCCTGATGAGTCGGCAGTATATGCGGATAGCCCGTTAACTCATGCACAACTTCATAGAGATGCTCCCAGCTGCGCGCACCCGCATACGATTCATCTGCATCCGTCATGGCCGCCCACTGGGCACTGCTCATGGCAGATGTGCCACTGTCGGTGAGGAAATCAAACGTCACCTGACTGGAGTGCAACAGAAACGGGTTGTAGTGGGCATCGCGAAGAAAACGCTCGCGTTCCTCGCGGGTGGTCATCGGGAGCGGCTCTACGGATTTGATCCGGAACGGCTCAATGATAACGGGGTTGTCGGATTCAGAAAACATGGGGATAGTTACCATTACCCGACAGACTTGTCCATGACAAACTACCTCTCTTTTACTGATGATCATCATCTGAAATATCCGTTCCGGCCAATAGCTTTTCATGCTTTAAAAACCAGCACCATGAAAACCCGGAAATCGTGGGCCGAGCCCTACAAAATCAAAATGGTGGAACTCATTAAAATGACTTCACCACGCCAGCGCCTGAAGGCAATGCAGGCAGCGGGATACAACACCTTTCTGCTGAAATCGGAAGATGTTTATATCGACCTGCTGACAGACTCCGGCACCTCTGCGATGAGTGACCGCCAATGGGCCGGCATGATGCTGGGCGATGAAGCCTATGCCGGCAGCCGTAACTTCTACAACCTGGAAAAAGCCATGCAGGAAACTTATGGTTACAAGTACCTCGTTCCCACTCACCAGGGGCGCGGTGCCGAACATATTATTTCCAAACTGCTGATTAAAAAAGGAGATGTGGTTCCCGGCAACATGTATTTCACCACCACCCGCCTCCACCAGGAGCTGGCCGGTGGCACGTTCGTGGATGTGATTAACGATGAAGCGCATGATCCGAAAAGCGAGTTTCTGTTTAAAGGCAATATCGATCTGAAAAAACTGGAGGCAGTCATCAATAAATACGGAGCAAAACGAATCCCCTATGTCAGCATGGCCACCACGGTGAACATGGCCGGTGGCCAACCCATTTCGATGGAGAATCTGAAGGCGGTGCGAAAGCTTACCAGGAAGCACAACATCCGCATCATCCACGACATGACGCGTGTAGCCGAAAACGCTTATTTCATTAAGGAACGGGAGAAAGGTTACGCGAACCGCACCATTGCCTCCCTCGTTCAGGAGATTTGCTCCTATACCGATGGCGCCACCATGAGCGCCAAGAAGGATGCGCTGGTCAACATCGGAGGTTTCCTGGCATTAAATGACTGGGATCTCTTTGAAGAAGCCCGCAATATGGTGGTGATTTACGAAGGCCTGCATACCTATGGCGGACTGGCCGGACGGGATATGGAGGCGATGTCGATTGGCATTCGCGAGTCGGTTGATTATGACCACATGCATGCCCGCATCGGCCAGGTGCTCTACCTGGGTGACAAACTCATTGAAGCGGGTGTGCCCATCGTTCACCCTGTGGGTTCGCACGGAGTTTTCCTCGATGCCAGCGCTATTCTTAAGCATGTGCCGCAGGATCACTTCCCGGCACAGGCACTGGCCGCAGCGCTATACATCAACTCCGGTGTGCGCAGCATGGAACGCGGTATTGTTTCAGCCGGTCGCGATGCGAAGACCGGAAAAAACCATTATCCTAAGCTGGAACTCGTACGGTTAACCATACCCAGGCGTGTATACACCCAGGCTCATATGGATGTTGTGGCTGAGTCGGTGATTGATGTTTTTGAGAAACGTAAAAAAATCAACGGATTGAAAATGGTTTACGAACCAAAGTACCTGCGCTTTTTCCAGGCACGGTTTGAGCCGTTGAAGTGAACCATGCAACCGATTGAATTCGTGCAATTGACTTGAAAACCGGTATTAGCGAATTCACGCAGAGAGTTTGTGCAGTCGTTAAAAAAGGAAGCGAATCACTACCTAACATTCGTTTTTATAAAATTTTTTATTGACTCATTCTTTTTTTGTAGAAGATTATTGCGGACAATTGCACCTACACAAAACAAAATGAAATCAACAAACACCAACTTGACTCTTGCTTCTGGCCACATCGGCTTGCTGCTGGGCAAACTGGTGCTGGTCATTATCGTCATTATTAACCGGTCATCGGGGCAATGGTGAAGTGACTTTACATAAGTAATGAACAGAAACCGCCCCGATAATCCGGGGCGGTTTCGTTTTATATGATCGGATACAAACTAACAGTTGTTTAAACCTATGTACTACACGAAGAACACCGTACTCTACCTGAATGGTAAGTTCATCAAAGCAGCCGATGCCAACACGGACTTGTACAGTCAGACGTTGCACTACGGCTATGGCGCCTTCGAAGGCATCCGCGCCTATAACACCACACATGGCACCAAGATTTTTAAAGCGTATGAACACTACGAGCGACTGCGTCACAGCTGTGTGAGCGTGGGCATCCCTTTCGATTACGATACGGAAGAACTCATTCAGGTCACGTATCAACTGCTGGATAAAAACAAACTTAAAGACGCGTATATCCGCCCGCTGGTGTACTGCAGTCCGAATATGTCATTAACTGCACCCAAAGAAGTCTTCATCATGATTGCTGTGTGGGAATGGGGCAAGTACCTGGGGGATAACCTGCTGAAACTATGCCTTTCCTCCTATCAGCGCCCCAATCCTAACTCGGTGAAGGTCGATGCAAAAATCACCGGGCATTATGTGAATTCCATTCTTGCCACCAGTGAAGCTAAAGTGCGCGGTTATGACGAAGCCTTGATGCTCGATATGCACGGCTACATCGCGGAAGCACCCGGTGCTAATTTCTTCCTGGAAAAAGATGGCGTACTGCACACACCGATACTTGGCCATATCCTGCCGGGCATCACACGGCAAACCGTCATCAACATCTGCAAGGAACTCGACATCACCGTGAACGAACGCAACATCCGCCCCGAAGAATTGCAGGATGCCGACAGTGCGTTCTTATGCGGTACCGCAGCGGAAGTGATCGGCATTGAATCCGTAGATGCCAAGCCCTTTGCGAAGGAATGGAAAGAAAGCCTCGGTGTGATCATCCAGGAAGCCTACAAGGCGCAGGTGCTGGATAAAACGTTCAGTCATGTGATTATCTGATGCTGGATATCGGATAGAAATCATCAGTAACAATCTCCTTTAATCAGGAATACGTTTTAATGTCGCTGAATAAATACAGTCGCACGATCACGCAGGATCCAACTCTACCGGCTTCGCAGGCCATGCTCTACGGTATTGGCCTCACGGAAGAAGACCTTAAAAAAGCACAGGTAGGCATTGTGAGTACGGGCTTTGACGGCAATACGTGCAACATGCACCTCAACAAACTGGCGGAAGAAGTAAAAACATCCGTTTGGGATAACGACCTCGTAGGATTGATCTTTCATACCATTGGCGTGAGCGATGGCATCGCCAACGGCACGGAAGGCATGCGCTATTCGCTGGTGAGCAGAGAAGTAATTGCTGATTCCATAGAGACCGTTTGCGGTGCGCAGCATTACGATGGACTCATTGCCGTGGTTGGTTGTGACAAAAATATGCCTGGTTCACTCATTGCCATGGGCCGACTGAACAGGCCGGCCATCATGATTTACGGTGGGACAATAGCCGGAGGAAACTGGAAGGGACAGGAACTCAATATTGTCTCTGCCTTTGAAGCCTTGGGCGAAAAGCTGGCCAACAAAATTTCCGATGACGATTATAAGGGTATCATCCAGCATGCCTGTCCTGGTGCCGGTGCCTGCGGTGGCATGTACACCGCCAACACGATGGCCTCGGCCATTGAAGCGCTGGGCATGGCGTTGCCCTTCTCATCATCCAATCCGGCATTGAGTCCGGAAAAATCAAAAGAGTGTTCAGCAGCCGGTAAAGCCATTTACAACTTGCTGAAGCTCGATCTCAAACCGCGCGATATCATGACGCGCAAAGCGTTTGAGAATGCATTGACGATTGTGATGGCGCTCGGTGGAAGTACCAATGCCGTGTTACACTTAATCGCCATGGCAAAAACGGTTGGCATCTCGATTACTCAGGATGACTTTCAGCGCATTTCCGATAAGACACCGGTGATTGGTGACCTCAAACCCAGCGGTAAATACCTGATGGGTGATGTACACCGCATCGGTGGCGTACCCGCTGTGATGAAGTACCTGCTGCAAAAAGGCTATCTGCATGGTGACTGCATGACCGTTACCGGTAAGACCGTAGAAGAAAACCTGCGGGAAGCGTCAACACTCAACTTCGATAAACAGGATGTTATCGTACCGGTAGAAAAACCGGTGAAAGCAACCGGACATATCCAGATCCTCTATGGGAACCTGGCGACTGACGGATCGGTAGCCAAGATCAGCGGCAAGGAAGGGACTCGCTTTAAAGGACCAGCGCGTGTTTTCGATGGAGAGTTTCAACTCATCGATGGCATCCGCGAAGGAAAAGTAAAAGCGGGTGATGTGGTCGTTATTCGTTATGTCGGGCCGAAAGGAGCACCCGGTATGCCTGAAATGCTGAAGCCTACCTCGGCCATTATTGGTGCCGGTCTCGGCAAAAGTGTTGCCTTGATTACCGATGGTCGCTTCTCCGGAGGCACTCATGGCTTTGTGGTAGGACACATTACACCGGAGGCACATGCCGGAGGAACCCTTGCACTCGTGCAGAATGATGACCTGATCGAGATCGATGCCGCACAGCACCGCATTGAACTGCTGGTGGATGATGCCACGCTAGAACAACGAAGAAAGAACTGGAAGCAACCTCCGCTGAAAGCTACCAGCGGAGTGCTGTATAAATATGCGAAACATGTAAAGTCTGCTGCTGATGGATGCGTTACTGACGAAGACTGATCAATCCGATCACACCCTTACGAAGCCGAAGCAATCCATATCGGGCTCAGAAGCCTTATTGCGTTGCCTGGTGGCCGAAGGTGTTGATACCTTATTCGGTTACCCCGGAGGCGCTATCATGCCGGTATATGATGCACTGTATTCTTATGCCGACAAGCTGAATCATATTTTGGTTCGTCATGAACAAGGCGCTATTCATGCAGCACAGGGTTATGCCCGTGTATCCGGAAAGATTGGTGTAGCGATAGCCACCTCTGGCCCCGGAGCGGCCAACCTGGTTACAGGACTGGCCGATGCACTGATTGATTCCACACCTATTGTCTGCATCACCGGTCAAGTAGCTGAACATTTACTCGGCACCGATGCCTTCCAGGAAATGGATGTGATCAACACCACATTGCCGGTCACAAAATGGAACGTACAGATCAGCCGCGCATCGGATATTGCAGCCCAGGTTGCCAAAGCATTTTACATCGCACGGAGTGGAAGGCCGGGACCGGTGGTAATTGATATCACCAAGAACGCCCAGTTTGAAACGATCGATGACTTTGAGTATGTGCCCTGCACCCAGGTAAGAACATACCTGCCCAAGCCAATGATCGATCATGCTCAAATCGAAGAAGCTGCAGACCTGATCAACCAGGCGAAACGACCCTACATTCTCTGCGGTCAGGGCATCCTGCTAAGCAATGCTTCAGCGGAACTGATTAAGCTGGCAGAAAAAGCTAACATACCTATTGCCTCCACGCTGCTGGGGTTATCCGCGGTGCCGGTTAACCACCCGAATTATGTTGGCTATCTCGGCATGCACGGTAACTACGGGCCAAACATACTCACCAACGAATGCGATGTACTCATTGCCGTGGGCATGCGTTTCGATGACCGTGTTACCGGCAATGTGAGCAAGTATGCCCGCCAGGCGAGAGTGATTCATATCGACATCGACAAAGCCGAGATCAATAAAATCATCAGGGCGGAAGTTGGTATTCATGCCGATGCGAAAGAAGCCTTGCAGGTCTTACTGCCGATGGTTCATGAAAACAATCATCGCGATTGGTTTGAAAAATTCCGCGAGGCGGACCGGAAAGAACATGAGAAAGTTATCCAGTTTGATTTGTATCCGCTGACCGCCTCGATCAAGATGAGTGAGGTGATCCGAGAACTGGCCGAACAGACTAAAGGAGAAGCCATTTTAGTAACGGATGTCGGGCAACATCAGATGGTGGCCTCGCGTTACTATCCGTTCAAAAATCCGCGTACAAATATTACGTCAGGGGGAGCGGGCACCATGGGTTTTGCCTTACCGGCAGCTATGGGTGCTAAAGTTGGTCAACCGGAAAAACAAGTTGTAGCCGTTATCGGTGATGGCGGATTTCAGATGACGTTGCAGGAACTGGGCACCATTATGCAGTACAACATTCCGGTGAAGATCATCATCCTCAATAATAACTTCCTGGGCATGGTGCGTCAGTGGCAGGAGCTCTTCTTCGAAAGCCGTTACTCATTTACCGAAATGAGCAACCCGGATTTCATCAAGCTGAGCGAGGCGTATGGCATTCCTGCGTTGAAAGTTGAATCGCGCAGCCGCTTAAATGCCGCAATCCACAACATGCTGGTTTCCAAAGGACCCTTCCTGCTGGAAGTGGTGGTAGAAAAAGAACATAATGTTTTTCCGATGGTGCCTACGGGTGCGGGTGTTGGGGAGATATTGCTGGAAGCGGTTAAACAATGAGCAATAGGCAATGAACAATTAACAATGAGCAATGAACAATTGTCACTTGTCAAGGATGCTGCCGGATTGTCAATTAACTAATTAAATCAAGGAACATTGAAGTATCATCAGTATGAAAAGAGATTACACGATTGAAGTTTCAGCGGATAATAATTTTTCGATTCTGAACCGCATTATCAATGTGCTTAACCGGAGACGGGTGCGCATCAAAAAGCTGGTTGCGCATGAAGACGAAAATGATTTCAGGCGCGGAGGCGCAACGATGCTGCTGCACACAACACCGGATATGATTGAGAAAGTTAAACTGCAACTGGAAAAACTGATAGAGGTGGACAGTGCCGTATACTACGAAGGCAGTGAAGTCTATTCCGAAAACAGCCTGAAGAACAGCAAACAAGTCGCGTAAATACGCAGACTTTAAAATCCAAGCATAGGAGTACCTTAAAACATTAACACGTAAACACATTAACACATAAACACTTAAAACATGGCACAAATCAATTTTGGAGGAACCATAGAAGAAGTAGTAACCCGTGAAGAGTTCCCGATGGAAAAAGCACGGGAGGTACTCCGCGAAGAAACCATTGCTATTCTCGGTTATGGCGTGCAGGGACCGGCTCAGGCCCTGAACCTGCGTGACAACGGCTTCAACGTCATTGTCGGACAGCGGCCAGGTAGCAAATCCTGGAACAAGGCCATTGACCATGGCTGGGTACCCGGTGAGACGTTATTCGACATTGAAGAAGCTGCCCGCCAGGGAACGATATTGCAATACCTGCTTTCCGATGCCGGACAAATTGCCACCTGGCCGCTAATCAAACCGCACTTAACGAAAGGGAAAACCCTTTACTTCTCCCACGGCTTTGGTGTAACCTTCAACGACCAGACCGGCATTGTTCCTCCTACTGAAGTGGATGTTATTCTTGTAGCGCCAAAAGGATCCGGCACATCCGTGCGGAGATTGTTCCTGCAAGGTAAAGGCATCAATTCATCCTATGCCATTTATCAGGATGCCTCCGGTCAGGCCAAACAGAAAGCCATTGCATTAGGCATTGGTGTTGGCTCCGGTTACCTGTTTGAAACTGATTTCAAAAAAGAAGTATACTCCGACCTCACCGGAGAACGCGGCACGCTGATGGGAGCCATTGCCGGAATTTTCGAAGCTCAGTATGAAGTACTTCGCTCCAAAGGCCACTCCCCTTCGGAAGCGTTTAATGAAACTGTTGAAGAACTGACGCAAAGCCTGATGCCGCTCGTAGCTGAAAACGGCATGGACTGGATGTATGCCAACTGTTCTACCACCGCGCAGCGCGGTGCGCTCGACTGGAAAAAGCGGTTCAAGGAAGCTACGCTGCCCGTATTCAAAGAGCTCTATGAAAGCGTAGCCAGCGGTGCGGAAGCCAAACGCACAATTGACACCTGCAGCAAACCTGACTATCGCGAAAAGCTGGGTGAAGAACTGAAAGAACTCCGCGAAAGTGAATTGTGGCAAGCCGGGGCTGCCGTACGGCAGTTGCGTCCGGAGAAGGCGAAAGTCGAAGCGTCTATGATCAATTAGTAATGAGTAATTAGTAATAACCAATAAGACGCAGAAGGGAGATGGTAGAAACAG
>JALOMI010000134.1 GCA_025455465.1 Cyclobacteriaceae bacterium
GGCGCTGGTGCTGGCCCCTACCCGTGAACTTGGTCTGCAGATCGTTAGCGACCTGGAAAACTTCTGTGAACGATTCAAGCAACTCAACATCGTTGCTGTTTACGGTGGCGCAAGCATCAGCGAGCAAATCAGAAAAGTAAAGCGCGGTGCACAGATTATCGTAGCTACACCCGGCCGGTTAATCGATTTACTGGGTCGTAAGGCCATCAACCTGAGCACCATTCAATATGTGGTGCTGGATGAAGCGGATGAGATGCTCAACATGGGCTTCAAAGAGGATATCGATGAGATTCTCTCCAAAACACCGGAGACCAAAAATACGTGGCTGTTCTCTGCCACCATGCCCCGCGAAGTGCGGGCTATCGCCAGCAATTACATGGTTGACCCGTTTGAACTCACCGTTGGCGACAAGAATACCGGCAATGTGAACATCGACCACCAGTATGTAGTGGTTCAGGAGAAAGACAAGTACAATGCGCTGAAGCGTATTCTGGATTTCAATCCTGAAATCTTCGGTCTCATCTTTTGCCGTACCCGTATAGATACCCAGAAAGTAGCCGAAAGCCTGATGAAGGATGGTTACAATGCCGATGCCCTGCATGGCGACCTGAACCAGGCCCAGCGCGACAAGGTGATGATGAAATTCAGAAACCGCTCCGTCCAAATTCTGGTGGCTACGGATGTAGCGGCCCGCGGTATCGATGTGGATAAGATCACCCACGTCATCCACATGAATATACCTGATGAAATGGAGTTTTATACCCACCGCAGCGGACGCACTGCCCGTGCCGGGAGAACTGGTGTTTCCATCGCTTTAGTGAACTCGAAAGAGGTGGGCAAAATCAGGCAGATTGAAAAATCGGTGCGGACTACCTTCACCAAAATTCAGGTGCCTTCCGGTGCTGAAGTTTGCCAGAAACAACTGCTGGCCCTCATGCACAGGGTACACGAGGTTAAGGTTAATGAAGCTGAAATTGAAGCCTTCTTACCTGCTGTTTATGAAGAACTTAAGGATCTTTCCAAGAATGAATTAATCAAGCGTTTTGCTTCTATCGAATTCAACCGGTTCCTGGATTATTACCGCCATGCGCCCGATCTGAATGTGAACGGAAACGCGAATGATCGCAGTGCCGAACGCTATTCTACCGGTGACCGATTCTTTATCAATCTCGGTAAAATGGATAGCCTCGATAAGGCTGACCTGCTGGAGATGCTGGATGATTGCTGCGGTGTCGGCAAGCGCTACATTGGTAAGATCGACATCAAAGGCGCCTATTCCTTCTTCGAAGTAGAGAAAGAAAAGACGGATGCCATCATGGAGGGCATGCAAGGTGTTGAATTCCAGGGCAGACCGGTACGGGTAGAACTGACCGAGACCTCCAAAAACAGGAGCGGACGCGCGACTAAAGGACCACATGCGCGAAAGCGAGCGTATAGCAAGGGCTGAGATTAAGTTGGGCTGTCAGTGCCGAATTCTATTCAGATTTAGCATACCTTCTTTGAAGATTACAGCGACCTTGTGGTTTACAATCATCGCTAACAGAGTACTTTTTTGTAGTTAGGGTCGGCTTAACCCGTTTGTCGGTAAAAATATATTCGAAGATAAGCTTGTAATGTTCAGTTGAATTATGAGTAACTTATTGCCAATAAACCTTAATGCTATGGCAAAAAAGAAAGTCGCTAAAAAATCCAAAGGCAAGCCTGCGAAAAAAGCGGTGAAGAAATCAGCCGCCAAGGCTAAGCCTAAAAAGGCAGCTAAACCTGTCAAGAAATCTTCAAAAAAAGCAGCGAAGAAGGCCGTTAAAAAGGCGGTCAAAAAAGCTGTAAAGAAGGCCGCTCCGAAGCCGGCTAAAAAAGCTGCCAAGAAAGTTCCGGCTAAAAAGGCTGCACCCCGTAAGGTTGTTGCGCCTGCACCTCCCCCGGCACCCGCTCCGGCACCGCAGGAACCAGCACCTGCAGCACCTACGCTGTTTGATAATCCTCAGGGATAAGCAACAGCGCGAAAAGAAAACAAGAACCCCGGAAGACCTTCGGGGTTTTTAATTTTTTAAAAGCAGATGTGAAAGACCCAATGCTGGTTTTTTACCCTTAATCGGTGCGAAGAACCGGATAATCATATCCATGTCGACTTCCATGCTATCACCCGTGTAAAGGGGCTCGGAGAAGATCAGCCGTTTATTCTCAAAATCTAAACCCACCATCACAATCGGCACCCCTGCTTGTCGGGCAATATTGTAAAAACCTGTGCGAAGCTTATCCACGCGTTGCCGGGTTCCTTCCGGTGACAGGGCCACCATAAATTTTTCATGCTTTGTAAATACGGCCGCTACTTCTGAAACCAGGTTTTGCCTCTTTGAACGGTCTACCGGAATGCCTCCAAGCCTTCGGAACAAAAAACCAAAAGGCGGCTTAAAGAGCTCTGCCTTGCCGATATACTTAGCATTTGTTAGTTGTAATGCACTTCTGTACAACAATCCTATGATAAAATCCCAGCCACTGGTATGCGGAGCAACCGCCAGCACACATCTGGGAGGCTTGATCGGAAAGGTGCCGGCAGGCTGCACTTGCCATCCGGAAAGTTTAAGGATTAACCTGGCCAGTGAAGCAAACATATCAGTTAATCAGAACACCGGCATATTGCCTCGGCTCATTCAATGCGCAGTTGATTCCCCGGCTGACCGAGGAAAGCGGATCTTTGTCCAGGTGAATCGGCAAACCGATGGTCTTCTCAAACCGGGTTTTTATTCCCCGAAGCAGGGAACTGCCTCCGGTCAGGTAAATACCGTTTTGATAAATATCGGCTGCCAGCTCAGGCGGACATTTTTCCAGCGTACGTATGATGGCTGACTCTATCGCTGAAATGGACTTATCCAATACCAGCGCAATCTCACTGCTGGTTATCGTACGTGTAACCGGCAAACCGCTGGGCAAATCTTTTCCTTTGACCTGATATGGTTGCGGTTCTTCGTCCAGTAGGTGCGTAACGGCCCCAACATTCATTTTAACCAGTTCAGCCGTTTTATGGCCGATACTCATATTATAATAGCGTCTGAAGTGATCCTGAATATTCATGTCAAAGGTGTCACCAGCTACTTTCAGTGATTCAAACTCAGCGATGCCGGAAAGTGAGATGATCACGATTTCCGTAATACCACCCCCCATGTCGATCACCATTTTCCCGTTGGGTTCGCGGATATTTAATCCCATTCCCAGTGCGCCTGCCAGGGGTTCGAAAATGAGGTTGCGCTGACGAGGCTGAAACTGGTCTAAAGCATCACGCAAGGCCCTTCGTTCCACCTCGGTAGTTGAATAGGGAACTCCCGAAATAATACGATTGAATCCGCTGAAGAGCCGCCCATGACCATACACACGGTTGACCATTTCGCGAAGCATCGTACGGGCTGAATCGAAATCAGCAATTACGCCATCTTTCAAAGGTCTTACGGCCATGTAATCTTCGTGGCTTTTCTCGTAGATCCTGTAGGCTTCTTCTCCTACCGCTTTTACTTTTTGCCGGGATTGATCAAATACAATACATGATGGCTGCGAAAAAAGTACATGCTGTCCGTCTGCCACCAGCGTATTGGTGTTGCCAAGATCAAGGGCAATGTTTCTGCTTTTGAATACACTTATCATGAAGGCGAAAATTACGTGAAACCTAATCGAAGTAAAACAATATTAACCAAAACTAAAATCACCAATTTCAGCAGATCCAAACACCGCAGCGATATCGAATTGGTCAGTGCTTTCCTGGGCAACCCTGCAACGACTCTTGAATTATCATCGGCCCGGAACAATTAATCCTATATAACCGCTACCGCCAACTTACCGGCTGGCTTATATTGCCATGAAATAGAAACCGCTCAAAAGACCTTCATGAAGTCATTATTCCAGCAGGAAACAAGACGGAGTCAGCATGAACTAGCGGAGGAAAAGCAGAAGGACTACCGTAATGTGGTTATTGCTCAAATCACGATTGTTACCCTGGGGTTGACGCTTTACAGTCCGTTGCTGGAAGACAACCAAAGCGAAACTTCCAGATTACTGATTACACTCTTCTCCGGTTTTGCTCTCGTTTACGCCTTTTTGCTTTGGGACCTCCTCCGGAATTTTGTGGCTAACCGGCTGATTGTCAGGGGTACGTTGGGAGTTTTAGTTTGCATCTCCATACTCGGTTTGATGCTGGAATTCCCCTACTACCGGATTTTGGATACCGGCAACCGGCAATTCTCGTTGCTGATCATCCACGGACTGCTCTTCCCGATCGAGGTAATGGTTATCGCTTTTGCTATCCGCGACATTTTCCTCGGACAATACTTTACGCCAGACAAATTGTGGGGATCCGCCTGTGTGTTTTTAATGATAGGTATTACCTTCGGCAGCCTTTACGATCTGATCTGTATTATCAGCCCGGGAAGTCTGGGTGTCTCCATTGACCTGGGGATACCCAATTACGCTGAATGTGTTTCCTATTCATTTCACATTCTGGGAGGGATTGATACGGATTATCCTGAGGCCAGTAAACTGATCAAGAACATCAGCGTTATTGAGGCTGTTTGGGGAAATCTGTTTACTGTGTTGATCATCGGTAAGCTGATGATCCTGCCTAAACCGCCTGTAACCAACTAACCGTAATTAACTATACAATCATATGAACAACCGCAGACTATTACCTTTTATTATCGTGGGTGTTATTGCCCTGTTTATCGTGGCCGGAATTTCCAGCAGCCTGTTCTTCACCGTACAAGCCGATGAACGTGCCGTGATCTTCTACAAATTCGGACAAGGACTTGACAAAGAAAACGTGTTGCAACCGGGTTTCCACATGAAAGCCCCGTGGAACGAAGTGTACATCTATGCCGTTCGTGAAACTTCTTCCGATGAAAACATGGATGTGTTGGATAAAAACGGTTTGTCCATCCATGTTGAAGTTAGTATACGTTTTCATCCGGTAGCCGATAAGATCGGTTTCATTCATGAAAAGTTTAACCGTGGCTATGTGAACGTACTGGTAATTCCTGAAATGCGTTCGGTGGTGCGCCAGATCATGGGGCGATATGCTGCCGAAGAAATCTATTCCACAAAGCGGGCAGAGGTTGAATCCATCATCAAAGCCGAATCTGAAAAAATCCTGATCGAAAATAATGTGCGCATGGTGGCCCTGCTGATCCGTTCCATCCAGTTGCCAGATCAGATCCGGATGGCCATCCAGAACAAACTGCAGCAGGAGCAGGAAGCACTGGCTTACCAGTTCCGACTGGATAAAGAAAAAAGCGAGGCTGAACGTAAGCGTATTCAGGCCGAAGGTGAAGCCCGCGCCAACAACATCATCAATAACAGTTTAACGGATAAGCTGTTAAAAATGCGGGGCATTGAAGCCACCCTCGAGCTGTCCAAATCGCCCAACTCGAAAATAATTGTGGTCGGCAGCGGTAAAGACGGTGGGCTTCCGCTGATACTGGGCGGAAACTGATACGGTAATTCCTGCAAACGGTTTCCGAGTACGCCAAGTAGACACTATATTTAGACCATTAACTTTTAGCATAAAGTCATGTCAAAAACGGTTGAACTAATTATTGACGGCAAGTCATACACCTTTCCGGTGGTTGAAGGTACCGAGAACGAATTCGCCATAGATATCAGTGATCTACGCGATAAAACCGGATACATAACGCTGGATGTCGGTTATAAAAATACCGGTGCTACTAAAAGCGCCATCACTTTTCTGGATGGTGACAAAGGTGTATTGCACTACCGTGGCTACCCGATTGAAGAACTGGCTGAGAGATCATCTTTCCTGGAAGTAGCCTATCTTCTTATTTTCGGTGAGCTGCCGACTAAAGAACAATTTACCAAGTGGGAATCTGACATCACCCGCAGAACAATGGTGCATGAAGACATTAAGAAAATCCTTGACGGTTTTCCGTCTACCTCCCACCCCATGGGCGTGTTGTCTTCACTGTTTTGTGCTCAGACAGCTTTCTATCCTGAATCACTGAACCCGAACCGTCCTGCTGATGGCGTATACCTGAGCATTATCCGATCTCTTGGGAAAATGCCAACATTCGCAGCCTGGGCGTACAAGCATGCAGTAGGACACCCGGTGAATTACCCGGACAATAAACTGGATTATTGCAGCCGCTTTTTAAAGATGATGTTCGCACTACCGGGGCAGGATTATGAAGTGAATCCGGTAATTGCCAACGCTCTTGATAAACTACTGATCCTGCACGCTGATCATGAGCAAAACTGTTCGACCTCAACAGTACGAATTGTTGGGTCTTCTAAGGCCAGCATCTATTCTTCTATTTCTGCTGGTATCAACGCCCTTTGGGGCCCGCTGCATGGCGGAGCCAACCAGGAAGTGATTGTTATGCTTGAGAATATCCGCAAAGACGGTGGCAACATCGACAAGTGGATCGCCAAGGCAAAAGACAAGAACGATCCTTTCCGCCTGATGGGCTTTGGTCACCGGGTTTACAAAAATTTCGACCCGCGCGCCAGGATCATCAAACAGGCTGCTGACAACGTACTGAAAGACCTGGGCGTTCACGATCCTGTTTTGGAAATCGCCCAGAAGCTTGAGGAAATCGCCCTCAGTGATCCCTACTTTGTAGAACGAAAGCTTTATCCCAACGTAGACTTCTATTCCGGTATCATTTACCGTGCATTGGGTATTCCTGAAGATATGTTTACGGTAATGTTTGCTATGGGCCGACTGCCGGGCTGGATCGCCCAGTGGCTGGAAATGCGTAACAACAATGAACCCATTGGCCGTCCACGCCAGATCTTCTCTGGCAAGGTAACGCGGCCATATGTGCCCATTCAGAATCGTTAAAACCATTTACCGGTTTGTTCCATAAGGCTGAAGGATTAACTTTCAGCCTTATTTTTTTTATGGAACTGCAACAACAATTTGATGCCGCGGTTAATCGCTCCAAAGAGCTGACCCGCAGACCAACCAACGAAGAATTATTATCCCTTTACGCCTTGTACAAGCAGGCCACTGAGGGAGATGTTACCGGTGAGCGGCCGGGGGGATTTGATTTCAAAGCCATTGCCAAGTACGATGCCTGGATGGAGCTTCGCGGTAAAAGCCGGGAACAAGCCATGGAGGATTATATCGAACTGATGAATAAGCTTCACGCTGCCTATCATTAACAGGGGCTGGTGATGAATGCTTTCTTTTATCAAGCAGATTTATCCCAAAGTCTGGGTGAACTGAGCGCGGAGGAATCCAAGCATTGCGCCCGGGTACTTAGAAAAAAGCCCGGTGACACCATCACGCTGACAGACGGAAGGGGCACACTATGCCAGGCCAAACTCATTCAGGTTAATCCTTCCGGTTGCACCTACCAGGTTATCTCTAACGAACAGATTCCAAGACCAGATTACCGGATTCAACTAGCCGTCTCCCCGACTAAACACCCGGACCGTTTTGAATGGATGGTCGAGAAGTGTACTGAATTGGGTGTGGACGAAATCACTCCGCTTCTTTGCGAACATACTGAGCGGCAGTCTGTCAATCATGAACGCTTGCTGCGCATTTGCCTCAGCGCGATGAAGCAATCGCAACGCGTCTGGTTGCCGGTCATAACAGCCCCACAATATTTCACGGATTATCTGCACCGAGTGAACATTACCGGACAATTGTTTATTGCCTATGTTGACAGCTCAAACCCCGATCAACTCGTGAAGGCCGCTTTACCCGCAAAGAATTACGCGCTCATGATCGGACCTGAGGGTGATTTTACACAGGAGGAATTAACACTCGCCATGGCAAAGGGTGCCCTGAAAGTTTCTCTTGGCGGGTACCGTCTACGCACGGAGACGGCTGCTGTTGCCGGATGCCATGTTTTAAACCTTATTAACCTACCGTAACACAGATTTGATTATTGTTTGAGATTGCCGCCCTTATCAACCAGAATCATATTATCCGTACCGGCCTTGATAGCCAAATCACCGGTCTCCTGAACATAGACGAACGAGGTAGGCAGGAAGTCAAGCGCGTAATGATTAGTCCACGACAATCCATCTGAACGGTAAATTTTGGCTACGGTTACCGGATACTTTGATGAAACCGCTGTTTCATTCACAATCATGAAAAAATAAATGCTGTTGCCCTGATCTGCAGTGGCATAACCTTTCAGGGTCTCGATTTGCTGACTGAATAATTCATGATCAATTACAAACCGCACTTTAATATCCGGTATCCGGGTCGGAGTAATGGTGTAGAAGTAGCCGGTTGCATTATCCGGATCTTTATAAGACAGACCAGCCGTATATTTTTGTTCCGTAATGACCAAGGGTTTAAAAAAAGCACTGATCAGACTTGTACTGATCGGAATGGAATCCCCATCCACCACAAGCCAGTTGAGCGCATTCTCCAGCTGCATCATCCGGCTGCTCTTCATGCGCAATTCACGGGATGCGAATTCCCTTTCAGCACGTATGAAATTCTTCAGCATGGTCGTTGTGCTGTATGTCGATGTGATGAAGTCCTTATAATTGGGAGCCACTGCATCAATATTTATATCGGCTAACTTTTTTGCAGCACTGTCAAGCCGTTGCAACTTACTCAACTCCAATTTTATCCGATCGAGCTGACGGTTGAGGTCATGATTATCGTCTGCTTTGATATGCTCGGTCAACATCGACCGGTAATCCAGCTTTAGCGCCTTCACTGCCAGCAGGTGTCCGGGAAACGGATCAGGATCATACTTCTTCAGCTTCTGGACGACCGAC
>JALOMI010000135.1 GCA_025455465.1 Cyclobacteriaceae bacterium
ATACATGATGACGAACTAATCGTACTTACTGCCTATGCCCAAAACAGGCGATCAGAAAAATCGGTATTCGTAAAATTGATTCGCGACCCGGAGATTAGCTTTTATGCTACAGAAAATGCCATTATAAATACTCAAGCTACCTGCCTGAAATGGGATGTGCAGCATGCCACCAGCGTGACCATTGAACCTGAATTAGGCATAGTTCCGGCCAAGGGAAGCAGGGATATCAATCCAGATAAGTCGATAACCTACACCCTCACGGCTACGGGCAATGATGGCGTACCGCATGTTAAAACAGCACAGATTACTGTGTTTCCAACACCGGTAATTACCAACCTGATAATTCCAATGCCTGACAACCTTCGGATTGAAACTGCCATTACAAAGATCTCGCTGCCCGTTCCTTCCCTGCTGAATCTTTCCCTACTGGACAGAGTGGAATTTCATTTTGCAAGAATTAATGCGATCAACACTGCATATCTGCCTGCAAAGCCTTCATTGCGCACAGTTGCAGAATCAATACCCATGCCGGAGGAAGAATTAAAGCAAGACCTTCGAAGAATAAAAAGTGACCTCAAATCGGTGACAAGAAGAATCCCCCGTTACTAACCGGTAAACGCATCAAACTATGAATGATCTCAGTAAATTCTTCCTCTTCTGCTCTGGTGCCAATATAAGTCTGCTGAAGCGTTGCCCCACAGAATACAACAAGTTTATCGGTATTGGTGGCGCTGTATTCTTTACAGGCCTCTTTGCATTCATTTCAGGAGCATTTGCCCTGTATTATGTATTTAATGACTTACCGCAAGGTCAACGTGGGTTTCTTTCGCTGCTATTTGGCCTCGCCTGGGGGAGCATGATCTTCAATCTGGACCGCTACATCGTTTCAAGCATGAAAAAGTCCGGCAATTTCAATGAAGAGTTTCAATATGCCTTGCCACGCATTTTGCTGGCCGGCATTATCGCAATCGTAATTACTAAGCCGCTCGAACTTCAATTCTTCCATACTTCCATTGATTATAAACTGGAGGATATGCATCAAAAAGAAATCGCCTATAAGGATTCAGTCCTTGCAATTCCCTTCGTTGCCAAAATCACCACACTTAAAAATGAAATACTCAACCTGGAGCGTAGCATTAAAGAGAAAGAGAACTATCGTGATTACCTCGATGGTGAAGCTAGAAAAGAAGCAGACGGCACCGGTGGCTCCGGTAACAGGGGTGCAGCACGTATCTATGCACTGAAGAAAGCAGATGCACAAAAAGCTGAAGCCGAATACCTTAGTGTGATTGCTACAACAAAACCCATCATCAACAGCAAGAATCAGGAAATAAAAGAATTAGAACAGGAGTATAATCGCTTACGAAATGCCAATAATCGCGGTGCCTATGACGGTTTTGATAAACGTATGGCCGCACTTGGAGCTGTCAGCCGTGAAAATGAAGTTATCCGGATAGCCAGCAACTTCGTTATGCTTCTCTTCCTTGCCCTTGAATTGTCCCCGGTGCTGGTTAAGCTGATCTCGAAACGGGGCCCATACGATGCATTGCTTGAAAAGCATGAGAATGAAATCGAAACCTATGCTATTGAGCAAATCTCCAAAAACCGGCAAAAGACCAACGAAAGAATTCAGATCACTGTGGAAGCAAGCAATGATGCAATACGTACAGAACTACAGGGTAACCGTGATCTGATGAGTCGAATTGTAAAGGCTGAAATGGAGATTGCCCAGGTAAAGATTGATCAGTGGAAAGATGAGCAGATCAGTAAAATTAAAAATGAAGAAAAACTGTCTGATAGCAATCTGCAGAGCGAAGCAGCATGAAGTGAAAGACAAGCTTAACCAGCTATAACTAACGTAAATCAAAATATTTCATGCATCTTAAAAAGGCTATAGTCATAGTACTCATTTTGTCAGTTCCAGTTTTAGTCGCTGCACAAAAATATAAAGCAATCAATAGAATTAAGGTAATAGAATATCTCAATAAATACGAAGATACCCTGAATCCCATTGAAGGCATCTGGAGTTTAAGTGTTGTCAGCACACTGTATGACAGGGAAGGCAATGAGGTTAAACAGATAGCCGAAAAGAATAAATCAACCTGGGCCGTAATCAATATTGAAGAGGATAAATTCCTTGTGATTGATATCGGTGAATCCGCTGAAAATTGCCCGGAGGACTTTGTCGCTTACTTTGAAAGTACATCGGATAATGATACTTATAACTACAGATGCCTCTTTAAAAAACCTGATTGGCTGGCTAATACTGATGCAACACTGAGTGAAGGCTCAGTTCTTGAGTACGACTATTTCGTATCTAAAAAGTATATGAAAAAACATCAGAACTATTTTCTAAAAAGAGGTCTTTGGTTGCATTGGTCTTTCGTATGGATTAAAAAGTACCCACAGGAAGATAACATTGCATCATCTATTATTAAGTTATAGATCGTAAAAGGAAATCCTGGTTAGCAAACTGAAAAAATGAAGCAAATTGCTTTCAAAATCTTAAGCGGATTATCACTAAAATACCCGAGAATATGAGTACGATTATACTAACTACTGTTAAATAAAAACACTCAATTATTTGATCAGCTTCAGGCCTTCCTGGGCCGATGCGTCATCGGGATTGTACAGCAGCACTTTCTGAAAAAGTATCCGCGCCTCCCGCATTTGCTGGAGGTCAGCGAATCATAATCAAACGGGTACAGGTTCACTACTTTTTCTGCGTACGTACGGGCCTTCTCGAAATCATTGCGGCTGTAATAAATCGAAGCAAGCCGGTAATTGGCATAGGTGTTCTGCGGATCGACTTGTAAAATTTTAGTATACAGCGTGATAATTTCATCCCAATTACCCTGCGCGGAATACGGATACGCCAGTCCGAACTTAGGTTCTATCGCATAGGGCATCAGGTTCACCGCACGGGTATAATACGTTACTGATTCATCCAGCTTAGCCGCCTGGTAGGTGAGCCAGCCGAGCCGGAGATTTAATTCATACGAGTCGGCCTGGTAAACCGCTTTAAGCTTGTCGGCCGCTTCGACAAACTTGCCCTCCTTTTCCAGTGCATAACTCGAACGAAAGGCATCCGTTAACGCCTGCTGGGCGCGTATTGCGAAAGGCATGAGCAACAGCAGACTAATTACCACCCGCAAAACAGCTTTTGATATTCCATAAGGCGTTGAGGTTGATCCGAGTGTTTTCTTGAAGGTTTCCATAATCAAAATTTCCTGGTTAATAATCCACTGATATGGTGCTGTCCGTAATTAATCGGACTTTGTTGTGTACCCGTGGTGCTGTCTATAAAAGAACTCGTGCTGTTCATGTACCCGTAATGAAGCTGCACACTCCAGTGCGCTGACGGAAATACGATGAGCCGCGCCCCGTACCGGCTGTTGATAACATCCATCCGGTTGTACACAATCAGGCCGTCATTCATCATCAGGTTTTCCATATCGCCCAGCGTACCGTAGCCTTCCAGCCACAGGCTCGATGATACTTTGAATCCCAAGGTCTGATCCACAATCCAGCGATTGACCTCCGTTCCGAATATGGATTCTTGCCGCTGATAGGTACCAATGGTTGTGGTGTATAGGTTTTTGTTTCCGAACGGGAACAACGTCAGCTTCAGGTCAGCCTGGTATTGCTTTGCATTGTTCACCGTGCCGTAAGTAAACCCTCCGCCCAGGGAACCGTATCGAAATTTCTGATAGAGTGTGGCAAAGGCCGCGTAATCAAAATCCGAATAGGTTTCCGTCAGCAAAAAGGTTCTTCCCTGGCGCACGATGATGGACGTAACCGGATAAAACACGGAAATCAAGTGACCGCCAACAATAAGGTTCAGATTTTTCGACAGCGACATATTGCCGGCCGCATAGTACTGCAGCACATCGGTGTGGTAAGGATTATCACGCGATGCCGTACCATTTTCCTGCACATAACGGAAATGATCAACCGATAACCCCGTAAAGGCGTGATAAAACTGAAAACTGTTGCCCACCGGGTGTTGCAGGCCGGCAAAAACAGAATGGATGCTGATGGGTATATACTGATACCCGTTCTGCACCGGATCAGCATCTGACTGAAAGTTATCGATCACCGACTGATCAGCCAGGCCCTGGTAACCGTACCCCAACTCAAAGAGATTGGCAAATGGCTTTTTAACTGTATTGGTTTTCTGTTTCAGCGCGGCCGGGAAGGTTGACGCCAGCCGGTTGGCGGCAGCCCATCGGTCGGTAAAAAGGTAGGTGTAGTACAGGTATTCCTTCAGGTAGTCTTCTTCCTGGTTTTGCCGGTAGGCTTCTTCCAGGTGTGGTAATGCAGCATGGTAGTTTCCTCTGGCATAATACGCAATGCCCAGCCGCACCCGCAGGTAATAAAAGTCAATGCCGGCATGCAGCGCGTCTTTCGAAATCAGGATCAGCTTATCCCAATCATGCTGAAGCCAGGCTTCGTACGTCTGCTTGTCAACGGACAACAAACTCATTTCCTGCTGAGCGCTGAGTTGAACACAGTATCCTATCAGCAAGAAGAAGATGATCATCAGTTTCTTTTGCATAACGCCTCGATTAACTGATTGCCTGACTCAAAACGGAAAGAAACAAAACCACCGGCATCGACCATAAACCGGAACTTACAGGCACGCTGCTGCCGGTTAAACACCCAGCGGGTAACGGTGCCGTTAAGACTGAACTCATGATCCATCAGCTTCCGGCTTTGTGCCGGGTAGTGCAGTTCATAATCAGCCCGCATAAAACGAACAAAGGGTGCAAGGAAATCCTGCCACACCAACGCCCGTGAACCAAACGCCATATTCAGCGGGAAGCTGTCTTTCAATACCAGACTGTTGCTGAAACCATAACTCACCTGAAAAGCCGACAAGTAAAACCGGTACAACAGTGAATTTCGGTTTCCGGTAAAATAAAGGAAGTGCAGCATGGCATCATCCGCACGGAAATAGGCGCGGGCTCCGGTGGTCAGGCATTCGATGTAGCGGTTCATGAAGTAATCGCGTTTAACTTCCCACTGAACGGTATCGGTGCCTCCGTTTACAGACCATTCCATCAGCCGGCCAACGGTAAAACCAAACGCTTCTTTCAACTCCGGTTGAACAGGCAGCGAAGATACATGAGCGCCCTCGGGTGGATTAGCATTGGCCAATAGCTGTGCTTCCTTCTCTGAGCGAACCAATACATTAGCCAGGTTATAATTGATGGTGCGCGATCCGATATACGGGGTGGCCTGTAACTGAAAGTGCAAGTGCGGATACGGTGAGTTGCCGGAGTTGCCGCATTGAGCCAGTACATCACCGGTCGTCACCTTATCACCTACTTTCACTTTTACAGAGCCCTTTTTCAGATGACTGAGTTTCGAATAGAGGTAATCCGCATGTTTGATAATGATGGTATTGCCCCAGTTTTGTTCCAGGTTGCGCTCCCCGATCGGATTGTCTTCAACATCATCGATTACTTCCTCAACAATACCATCGGCCGGAGCGACTGCGGATTTACCGAAACAGTAATAGTCTTCATGAACATCTCCTTCCCGTGTATAGGTTTTGCCTTGCTCATCGGTGATCTCGAAATCCCACGCGTGCCGCCATTCATCCTTATGGGTATAGGCTCCATTGTGCCCTTGCGTTACTGTCCACTCGCCAAAGAAAGGAAGGCGGATGGGCACCGGAGATTCGTTGCCAAATCGTTCGTTGTAACTCAGGAAATTGTAAAGATTTTTTTCCGGAGCATTCTGCTGCCAGAACCAGGTGAACAGCTTCGCGCGGTTATCGACCCGAAATTTAAGCACATATAAAAAGGTAAGCGTAGCTACATTAAATGGGAAAGCATGCACGGGCAGTTGCAGGTAAGCCAGAATCTCTTGTAGTGCTACGGTAAGAATAACCACGATGGGTACCACCATGATCACGGCCATGAACGACTGCCGGTTCGGGATAATCAGAAAGCCGCCCAAGGCAACCGAGGTAAGAATGTAATTGAAGCCGACATAGCTGAAGGTGGTTTCCGTAAACGGAATGCCCAGCAGCAAATAGAAGAGGTAGGCTACATAAAAGCCCAGCCAGGACAGAACAAATGCAATGCGTGAGAAGATCAGCAAACCGATACTGACCAGCATGCCGGCCAGGATATGATGCTGAAAAAAGATGGCGCTCAGCGACAAGAAATAGGTGCGCACCGAACTCAGCAAGGGCAGCTCATTCCAGGCCTGGTACCATTTCACCAGTGTGTGACCGCCAAGCACATACAGTTCATTCAATACATAGATGCCCCGCGGGTTCAGGCCCAACGCCACAAAGCCGCGCGAGGCCAGCATCAGCATCCAGAAGGTAATGATGAACGGCAAGCTGAGGTACGGTAAACCGTACTTGCCGATGATGCCTTCGAAGCTTACCGAAACAAAAGCCGTGAGCACACCGGATACCACGATGATCATCAGCAGCAACAGCCCCGGCTCGAAATAGATGCCAAGGCCAATGCCCACCAGCAGGGCGTTGAAGCCGTAATGACCTTCCTGAATTTTCGCATCGGCCAGGCCCAGCAGGTCGCTGCTGATCAGCGCCACAAGTACAGCCACCAGGCCGGCAAGCCCCACATACCAGTCGATGAATGTAATCCCCAGCAGAATTCCACCGAACCACAGGTTATCCGAAAACATCACCTGTGCATAGCTTCGTAATACGGCTTGTCCGAAAAATGCTGCCTTGTTCACGTTGTGTTAATTCATGGTGTTACCGGTTTATCAGTTACCATTCTATTTTATCGAGATGTACAGGCACTACTTCCTGCGCGTTAATGGTTTCCAGTTTTTCTTCCTTGCGCACTACGTGTACCTGTCCTTGCGTATCAATCATCACCACCTTGGGCCGGAGTGTTATAAACTGCAGCCACTGAGTGTTGTTGTAAGCACCCACGCGCTTGATGACAAAGTGATCCCCCTTCTTCAGCAGCGGAAACAGGATGCTTCCGCGGATGACATCGATGTTCATGCAAAGCGGTCCGTAGATGGTGGTGTCTTCGGTTTGTTCAGATGTAGCCTCCACTGGGCGTATGTCGTGGTCGTACCAGAACGAAGTGAATAACAGGTTTACCCCCGCATCGATGATCGTAGCCCTTCGCCCGTCTGCAAGCCGCTTGTTGGCCAGCACAGTCCCTGTGAGGTAGCCGGCATCATCAATCAAGGCACGGCCCGTTTCAAGAATCAACATCGGCAGGGTTTCCGGTTTTAATTCCGAACTCATCAGGGCGGAGGTAATGGCCTCGGCAAAATCATCGAACGATGGCGCTGTATCCGTGCCGGGATAGTAGGCGCCACGCAACGTGTTGCGCGAGGCAAAGCCACCCCCGATGTCGATGTAGCGGATATGGTGTTTATGTTTTCGTTCAAGTCCAACAGCCAGCGCTGCCAGTTTTGCTGCGGCTGTTTTATAGGCCTCCGTGCTCATCATGTACGTGCCGATGTGTGTATGCAGCCCCACCAATTCCAGTTGTGTACTGGCCATGATGCGGTTGAGGGCATCCCACGCTTCACCGTTCTCGTAATTAAAACCGAAACGATCCCACTGCGGATAGATGCCTGTATCCATATTCACACGAATAGCTACGCGTGCTTTCTGATTCAATTCTTTTGTCAATGCGATGATTTCATAGAGTTCATCGAAGTGATCGATATGGATGAACGATTGGTTCTTAATCGCCTTCTGCAAATCATCGCGTGTCTTATCCGGGCCATTAAACAGGATATACTCCGGAGGCACACCGTTGGCAATGGCTTTGTCATACTCAAATCCGGAAACCACTTCGGCCCACGAGCCTTCCTGGTGGAAGGTACGGCATACCGCATTGAGGTAATTGGTTTTATACGACCACGCAAACTGCACATTCGGATAGCGTGTGCTGAATGCACGGTGCGCATCACGATACGTTCTGCGAATGGTGCTTTCGGATAAAATAAACAACGGAGAGCCATACCGACTGAGCAGTTCACGGATGGATACGCCTTCAATATGACTCAGGGGTTCAATGTGTCGTGGCAGACCGTACTTGCTCGGCAACCCGGCATTGATGCGCTGAATAATCGGTCGTTCAAAAGCTAACTTGGTCATGGTCTATCAGTCTTGGGTTATAATTCTCCGTGCGTTGACAGTTGTTCGAACTCCCGGAGTTCACAAATCATATCGTAGGAATAGCGGATAAACATCTTACCGACATCGTAGCGGGCAAACGGCTGGACCGCCTCGCCCAACGCCAGCCGAACCAGGGCTTCCGGCAAATTCTGTCCGGCCGCCACTGCCAGATATACCCATGCCGGCAGCCGCGGGTTAATCTCGATTAAGTACAACTCATCTTTTTTTGTTCGGATCAGCTCGAGTTCCATGCCCCCGCGCCATTTGGTGGCATGCATAATTTTCTGTGTGAGTTCCATCATCGTATCATCAGCCAGCGTAATACCGCCCCAGGCTTTCCCCTTGTCGGTGATGTATTGTTTTCGCATCGGCACTGCGCCAATGGTATTGCCCCGGCCATCGCCCAATGCGATCACGTTCACTTCCGTACCGCGGATAAACTCCTGCACTACGATGGGCAGACCCCACTTGGCGCTGATGCGGTTGAAATAGATGCGCGCCTGTTCAAGGTCGTAAGCGATATAGGCATCGTAGAACTTTCCTTTCACTACGATGGGGAACTCCATCTTCTCGCGGATGTGGTTCAGGTCTGCAATGCTGGTGAGTGTTTCGCTGTTGGCCACCAGCACACCGTATTTCCTTCCGTAGTCCGGCAGGTTGGCTTTGTGCCGTTCTTCGAACTGGGCAAGCGTTGGCAAAAAGGTGCGGATACCCATTTCTGTTAAAATCTTTTCCGACTTCATCAGTGTGAACAACTCCGAATCAAAGTTGGGAATCAGCACATCGATATGCTCTCGCGAATGGATGTAGCGCAGGCGTTCGAGATAACTCTCGACACCGTCTGACGGGTATGGCATTTTGTAGGCCTTATCCACATGATCGTGCATGTAGGCGCCCGGCTCCAGGTTCTCATAGGCGATGCCGATAATGCGCGCACGGATCTTATCCGACTCGCGTAAACCGCGTATTACCGGTATACCGGGACCGGGACTGTCAATATTGTTGATACCACTGACAGCAATAGTGAGTGTTTTGTCAAGCGTTGTCATCGATCAGGTGCATTTGCCGAAGTGTAGCGATGAAGTCCAGGTAGTAGCGTTCAAACGCGATGGCATCCACATCATACTTGCCGGTGATGTGGGTGGTAATAGCAGGAAGGTCCTGTCCGGATTTTATCAGCTGGATCAGTTCCAGTCCAACCGGATTGAGTGTGTAAGAATCTCCTGTAGAAGGATCGAAAACAAAGCCGGTATCACTGATAGCCAGGTTTTTTTTAATCTTCATGATTTCTTCATTGAGTTGCTGTGCCTTCATTGAACAGGCTTGCGGGGGATGGTGCCTGTTGTTCCGGAATGCATTCCTCACAAACCTGGTTGGTTTGTTTGTATGAGGGAAAATTAAGTTCCTTGACGTATTTTATCTGTGACTTTTATCATTGACGAACGATACATTTATCACGAGTTTCCGAAACCTATGAATGCCGATGCCGGAAAATGGATCATTGTCATCGGACTGGGCCTTGTGCTGACCGGTTTGCTGATTTACTTCTTCCACGACAAGCTGCACTGGATCGGCCGTCTGCCCGGTGATATTCGCATCGAGCGCGAAAACTTCCGGTTCTACTTCCCCATCACTACCATGATCCTGCTGAGCATCCTGCTGACGTTACTACTCCGGCTGATCAACCGCCTTTTTCATTGATCATTTACTGATTGAATTTCGCTACCAACCGGCAGGAATTACTTGTATATTACCTGAGTCTTCATCCTGATGATTACAATCCGTTCATTCCTGAATTCATTACCCATGAAAAAAATTTTTCACCTCCTCCTGCTTCAATGTTACGCACTGCTTTCGCTGGCGCAGGTAACAGTAAAAAATCCGCTCACGGAAAATCTGGTTAATCCGACAGGTATTGATGTCCAACCCCGCTTCAGCTGGCAACTTTTTTCGGATAAACGAAATGTAATGCAGACGGCTTATGAAATCCGCGTCAGCGATAGCCCTTCTACCCTGGCCAAAGCGAGTGTGTGGAGCAGCGGCAAAATAACCTCCGACCAGTCACTGTTCATATCCTATGGCGGACCGGCTTTGCAATCGGGTAAAAAATATTTCTGGCAGGTGCGGGTGTGGGATACTTCCAACAAGGCCTCTGCCTGGAGTGAGTCGGCTTCCTTCCAGATGGGCATGCTGAAGTCCTCCGACTGGAAAGCCCGATGGATTACGCAGGGATTTGCGGACGACACCGTGAACCGCCCAAGTCCGTATTTCCGGAAGACATTTTCTTCAAACAAAAAGGTTGCCTCAGCTACCGCCTACATCACCGCCCTGGGTATGTACGAAGCCTTCGTCAACGGCAAGCGAATAGGCGATGCTTATCTTACTCCCGGTTGGACGAGCTACAACAACCGCCTGCAGTACCAGGTGTATGATGTTACCAATCTGATCACCACCGGAAACAATGCCATCGGTGCCGTGTTGGGCAGCGGATGGTACCGCGGTTTCATCGGTTTCTCCGGCCAAAAGAATTTCTACGGAAAAGAATTGGCCCTCCTTATGCAGCTTGAGATTAGTTATTCTGATGGAACTAAAGAAACCATCATCACCGATGAAAGCTGGAAATCATCAACGGGATCCATCGTCAGTTCAGAAATTTACCACGGAGAAACCATCGATGCACGGCTGGAAAAAACCGGATGGAATACGGCCAGCTTCAACGACAGCAACTGGAATACGGTGAAGCTCTACACGGCTAAATCCCCCAACCTGATTGCCACCTACAATGAACCCATCCGCAAGCGCGAAACATTCAAGGCCTCCAAACTCATCATTACACCGAAAGGCGAACGCGTACTCGACTTCGGTCAAAACCTGGTGGGCTGGGTGCAGGTGAAGATTAAAGGTAATGCGGGAGATAAGATTACGCTTTACCATGCTGAGGTATTGGATAAATTCGGAAACTTTTACACCGAAAATCTCCGACCAGCCAAACAGCGCAATGAATACATCCTGAAAGGAGGCGGAGAAGAATTTTTCGAACCGCATTTTACGTTCCAGGGATTCCGGTACATCCGTATTGAAGATTATCCGGGTGAGATCAATCCCGAAAATTACCAGCTCACATCAGCTGATCAATCAGTTACAACATAACATTCAATGGGGACAGCGCGGAAACTTTCTGGATGTGCCAACGGATTGTCCGCAGCGCGATGAACGCCTGGGCTGGACAGGAGATGCACAGGCCTTTGCCCGCACCGCCACGTTCAACTTTGATGTGCATAATTTCTTTACCAAGTGGCTGAACGATCTGGAAGCTGACCAGATTAATGGAAGCGTTCCGTTTGTGGTGCCGAATGTATTGGGCAAAGGTGCTGCAGGTTCAGCGGGATGGGCTGATGCAGCCACCATTATTCCATGGACTATGTATCTCGCCTACGGTGATAAACGAATCCTGGAGGATCAGTACGCCAGCATGAAAGCATGGGTGGGTTACATGGAGCGCAACAGCACCAACTATTTATGGAATAAAGGATTTCACTTTGGCGACTGGTTATTCTATCGTCCGTTTGATGACAACGATGGACGGGCAGCCGTAACCGATAAGTATATGATTGCCCAATGTTTCTTTGCCCACTCCACCGATCTGCTGATTAAAACAGCACGCGTACTGGGCGAACAGGATGATGTGACCCGCTACACGCAACTGCTGAAGAACATCAAAGACGCTTACCTGAAGGAATACATGACCCCGAACGGAAGGCTGGTGAGCAGTACCCAAACAGCCTATGTGCTGGCGCTGAACTTTGATGTGCTGCCGGAAAACCTGCGGGCCTCCGCTGCGGAACGACTCGTGGAAAATATCCGCAGTTACGGCAACCACCTCACAACCGGTTTTCTGGGCACTCCTTATTTATGTCATGTGCTGAGCCGGTTTGGGTATACGGATGTTGCTTATACTTTACTGCTGCAGGAAACCTATCCTTCATGGTTATACCCGGTGAAGATGGGTGCCACAACGATTTGGGAACGCTGGGACGGTATCAAACCCGACAGCACGTTCCAGACTCCGGGTATGAACTCGTTCAATCATTATGCCCATGGCGCTATTGGTGACTGGATGTACCGCGTTGTGACAGGTATTGATACGGATGAATCGGCACCGGGATACAAATTTATTGTCATCAAACCTCACCTCGACAACCGGTTAACACATGCTTCTTCGGAATACCAGACCGGTTACGGATTGGTGAAGTCAGCATGGGCTTCCGGTGAAACGAAAACCACATTTGATATTACAATCCCTCCGAATACTAAAGCAACTGTTTACCTGCCTGCTGATTCAGCTGATAAGATTACAGAAGGACTGAAACCATTATCATCCGTCAGGGAAATTCAGGTGGCCG
>JALOMI010000011.1 GCA_025455465.1 Cyclobacteriaceae bacterium
AGCACCCTGCATCAATCAAAGCGAATACTTAACGACCATTTACGGCAGGCAGATTTATATCGGGTTCATTCACCTGAAAAGTCTCGAAACCAAAATCGCCCAGCAGATTGCCCTCGAGCGCGAACGGCACGGACCCTACCGCAGCCTGAATGATTTTATGCGCAGGGTACCGGCAGGTCTTGAACAGGTGCGGCTGCTCATCCGCGTGGGCGCTCTCCGGTTTACCGGAAAATCAAAGCAGCAACTGCTGTGGGAGGCCATGCTCTATTACAGCAGCACCAAAAACAGCATGAAGAATACGGCTGAGTTGTTCGATACTGAACCGGTGGATTGTCCGCTGCCAACATTGCAGCGGCATGAACTCGAAGATGCTTTTGACGAAATTGAGTTGCTGGGCTTTCCGCTCTGCGACCCGTTCAAACTGGTAGCCACCAACTACTACGGAGACACTACTGCACGCGAACTCTTGAGTAAGATCGGAAAACTGATCAGCATTATGGGGTATGTGGTCACCACCAAAAACACCGGAACAGTAAAAGGGGAACTCATGCACTTCGGTACGTTTTACGATCATCAAGGCATGGTATTCGATACGGTGCATTTTCCGGATGTGGCCCGGAAGTATCCCTTCCGCGGAAGAGGCTTTTATTTCATCACCGGAGAAGTGACGGAAGACTTCGGCATTCCAATCATTGAAGTGATCACGATGGATAAAGTGCCGCTGGTGAATAAGAAAGAATTACCTTATGAGCCGCTGCACCCGGCACACGTTAATACTGCTGAAGCTCCTTCGATTCATGAATAAAAACACCCGGCCTGCTCTCTTTAGCCAGGTGTACCATACCGCGGGCCACTTTGGCCGAATCAATCGCCTTGTATTTGAGCGGAATCAAAAAGCCCAATGCGGTATACACAGCCGTTGCCGCGCCCTCTCCAGCCCGCTTCTCCGTGCGATCGCCAAGCAATAACGAAGGGCGAAAAATATGGTACGACTGAAATCCAACCCCCTCAATTGCCTTCTCCACTTCACCTTTAACGCGGTTATAGAAAATGCCTGATTTAGCATTGGCACCCAATGCCGTGATTATGAGGTATTGCGTTGCTCCCAGATTTTTGGTGAGCCGCGCCAGCTCCAGCGGATAGTCATAATCTACCTTGCGAAACGCTTCCTGGCTGCCGGCTTGCCTGATGGTGGTACCCAGGCAGCAAAACACATCATCCGCTTGCAGTGTGTCACTATGTTGGGTTAAGGTATTGAAATCGGCAACGATGTTCTGCAACTTTGGATGCTGCACCGATAACGGTTTGCGGCTGATGGCCTTAACCGTGGTGTAGTAAGGATCGTGCAGCAGCATCTGCAGCAACTGATTTCCGATCAGGCCGGTTGAACCGGCAAGCAATGCAGTTTTCATGAAAGCTGAAGGCTGGCTTTTTCCCACATCAGAAACTTATCAATTTCTGTCTGCACCGAGGTGTACACCCACACCAGGATGGAGAAGTCATCGGTTAGTCCGATGACGGGGGCTACATCCGGCACCAGATCAAACGGATTGATAAAATAAATGAATGCACCGAGTATCACCGACATCGTTTTCCAGGGAATGGCCTTGTAGTTGCCGTTGGTATACGACCTGACCAGCCGCATCATCACACCCGCTTTCTCTCGGGCAACCTGTATGCTCAGATCGCTGCGGTTGACCGCGCTTAATTTTACAGCGAGCTGTGAAAGCAGCACGACCATGCGGCCGCGCTTGCCCATCAGGCCAGCTGCTTTATTCAACGCAGCACGGTAAAACACATTTTGTACCATATCAAAAGGTTTGCTGAATTTCTTTCCTTACCTCCGTCAGCGCATGTGCAATCGGATCGGGCTTATTGATCACACGTTCAAAGATTTTCTTGGACAGTTCAAGGCTCGTTGCTTCCGGTCCCAGTTCCGAAGCCGCATCGTTGATGGTTACCACCAGGTCTTCCTTCGCATTGCGGATCAGCTCCCAGCAATGTTCGCTCATGAAAATCTGCTGCGATACATTGTGGTTGTATTCGTTGCGGATCTCGCTGAGCAAAAGCTGGTGAAACTCGCGTGACGGTATCGGACCGGGATTTAGCCGCACCAACAAATTCTGCGGGCTGATTCGTTCCAGAAACAGGCACATTCTTTCATAGGCCTGGATACGCAGCGGCAAAACCGTTTCAATACTGCGGCTGCGGATCTCCAGTTTCTTCAGCTCTATGTCTTTGGCGAGAAATGACCGAACCAGCAGGTAGGCGGCATATAAAACCAGGGAAGCAGGTATCAGAATCTTTATAAAGTCCACAAAAACATCCATAGAATCAATTTAGCGCAAAATCTGTTTGAAAATTACCAATTTTAAACGGCAATATCGGGACTCCAGTCATTTCCTGCTCATTCGGTGTAATTAGTAATTTCATCCATGTTTGATATTCAACCTGTTACCTTAACCCCACGTGCCGCGGACGAAGTGCGCAGGATCATGCAGACCAAGAACATTCCGGCTGATTACGGACTGCGGGTAGGCGTGCGCGGTGGGGGCTGTGCCGGGGTTTCCCTGCTGATCGGATTTGACAAGAAAAAAGAAACGGATCAAAGCTACATCATCGAAGGTATACCCGTGCTGGTGGATAAGCGGCATACGATGTATGTTATCGGAAAAGAGATTGATTTCTTTGAAGGGGATGAAGGCCGGGGTTTTCTATTCACGGATCCGGCTTCCAAAGCCCAGGCCCCGGAAACTGAAAGTCCGCAAGAATCCGGTTGATGTGACAGGCGACACCGCGCAACTTCGCAGCATAATCAATTACCTTTATGCTCTTGATGACGGATCAGTACACGATCGACTACCAGCGCATTGCATGTGCCATTGACTACCTGCAGCAGAACATTCACCGCCAGCCGGAACTGGATGAAGTAGCCGATGCCGTTCATCTGTCTCCGTTCCATTTTCAGCGTCTGTTTACCGAATGGGCAGGTATCAGTCCGAAGCGATTTCTGCAATACCTCACCACTCACTACCTGAAACAAAAACTACAGGAGACAAAAAACCTCGAAGAACTTGCCTGGCAGGCAGGCCTTAGCGGGCAGTCGCGGGTGTATGATTTGTTCACGACACTGGAAGCAGTAACACCGCAGGAATACAGGCAGCAAGGAACCGGGTTACAGATCGGGTACGGATTTCATCAGACACCGTTCGGTCAATGCCTTATCGGAATAACCAAACGCGGTGTATGCTGGCTATCGTTTTACAGCGATGAAAATGATCAGGAAACCGAGCTGCAGAAAATGAGGGAACACTGGTCAAGGTCAATCGTTCATGATAATCCATCCGCGACAGCACCGGTGATTCAATCCATCTTTTACCGGCAGGCAGCACAAGAACCGGTTAAACTTCATGCGCTGGTGAAAGGCACCAATTTTCAGGTAAAAGTATGGGAAGCCCTGCTGCGCATTCCTGCAGGAGCGGTAACCACCTATCAGCACATTGCTGAACAGGTGGATAACCCCAAAGCACTTCAGGCTGTTGGTTCAGCGGTCGGCTCCAACCATATTGCTTACCTCATTCCCTGCCACCGGGTGATCCGCAAAGATGGTGTGCTCGGTGAATACCGATGGGAATCGATACGTAAGAAAACCATGATCGGCCGTGAAATGGCTGCTGCGGAAGGATTCCTTCCTTCATCCTGAAAAGAAATGGTACCTTCAGGATCAATAATCTTTACCGTTGTTAATCAAAACCCTGCTTCATCGCTTCAAGCGCATCTTCCTTCCCGGCATCATCCTTCAATCGGTTTTGATCGGAGGGGGTTATGCAACCGGGCGTGAGATCGTAGAGTACGGAGGTAAGTTTGGCGCCAGCGGATGGATCAGCGGCCTTGGCATTTTGCTGGGCTTCACGATGATTTCTTTTCTCACCATGGAGTCGTGCCGCCAGTGGCAAGTGTACGATTACAAATCCTTGCTGAAAAAACTGATCGGAAAAGGCTGGGTGGCATATGAAGTAGTCTACCTTCTTCTTGCCGTGCTCATCATTGCCGTGATGGCTGCAGCAGCCGGTGAAATACTACATCAGTCGCTTGGTTTCAATCCATGGATTGGTGTGGTGATCATAATAGCCGCAGTTGGTTTTCTGAATTATCGCGGAGACGCAACCATCGCCAGGATGGAAACCTGGGGAACTGTTATTTTGTTTATCGCCTACCTGATTTTTTCCTTTAGTGTTTACCTGCTCCGTGGGAATGAAATTACTGCAACGTTTCAGCGCTGGGATACCTCATATCTTCCGGATGCACCATCCATTCTCGCACTGTTTGTAACGGGCGCGGTGTACGTAGGCTACAACCTGGCCGTCTACCCGGCTTCCTTCTTTACTTACCGGGAACTCCGCACCAGGAAACACACAGTTATGGCCGCCTTAATTTCCGGCATAATAATGACCATTCCCTGGTTTCTTACCTATGCAGCGTTGATGGGCTTCTACCCGGATGCTGCGGTGTTGGATGCACCGGTGCCCTGGCTGATGATGCTGAAACAATTTCATCCGGCTTACCAGGTTGTGTTCAGCCTGGTGGTAGGCTGGACATTGATTGAAACAGCTACCGGCATGATTCACGGATTCATCGGAAGGATTGATACTGAAAGTAAAATGCAGAACAAACCACTGCGTAAATCAACCAAAGCATTTATAGCACTGGCTGCTTTGGCCGTTGCATTGTTGCTTTCTCAGGTTGGCATGATTGACTTAGTAGCCAAAGGATATACGTATATGGCTTACGCGATGATTGCGGTCTTTGCGCTTCCATTGCTGATCCGTGCACCCAAACTGCTGATCAGTCGGAAATAATATGCTCATGGTTGTTGAAAAACTTCCTCCCGATACCTACCATGAACTGATTGACATCTGGGAACGATCGGTGCGGGCCACACATCATTTTCTTCCGGAAGATTACATCGTGCAGCTGAAGCCGCTGATTCTTGAAAACTATTTTTATGCCGTTGACCTTTTCGGTGTTCGTGATGTTGAAGGAAGAATACAGGGCTTCCTCGGCTTATCGGCCGATAAGATTGAAATGCTGTTTATCGATTCCGGCATTCGGGGCAAAGGCATTGGTAAAGCGCTGATGCACTTTGCTGTTTTTGAAAAGCACATCCGTAAAGTCGATGTGAATGAGCAAAATGAACATGCTGTAGCATTCTATAAAAAACTGGGCTTTGCCGTTACGAACCGTTTAACCACCGACAGCCTCGGCAAGCCCTACCCGATTCTGGAAATGGAATTAGTCAACGACTTATGGAAATAAAGTACCACTCCGGTTTCAAAGATCCTGCGCAGGATAAACAATGGTTTGAAGACTGGGTAAATCGCCTGGAGAAACATAACCGTAAAACCTACCAGCGCATTGACATCGCTACCAGCCTGGGTACAACCTGTGTGTGGTGTTTACCGACAGAAAACACCGGTGCACAGACACTGGTCATTTTTCCGGGAGCACGCACCTCCGCTTTGTTCTGGGATTTCGATAACAACCTCAGTAATCTCGGAGGCAACCTCCTCATCTACCTGGTTGAAACCAACGGCCTGCCAAACCTGAGTGATGGGGATACACCCGACATCCACGCTACTGGCTATGGCGTGTGGGCCGCAGAGGTGATGAATAAGCTGAACATTGAAAAAGCCTATGTTGCCGGAGCTTCCTTTGGCGGATTGGTGGCTATGAAACTATGCCTGTTGCACCCTGAAAAAGTGAAGGCGGCATTCCTTCTGAATCCCGGGTGCCTTCAACCTTTTTCGTTGTCAATTAAAAATTTGTATTACAACATCCTGCCCATCGTTTCGCCCACCCGAAAGAACGTATTGAAGTTTCTCCACGCAGCAGTATTTTGTTCGCCCCATCATCAGTTATCTGCCGAAGCCGAATCGCTTATTGTTGATTACGAAGTTTTTGCACTTATGCGTTACCGCGATAACACCCAGAAACCTTATTACATGAACGATGAACTTAGTCAGGTATCAGTAGATACTTACCTGTTGGTGGGCGATCATGATCTGCTGTTTCCGTATGAGCGATCTGTTGCCAATGCCCATGCGAAAATTCCTTCACTGAAAGATGTTATTGTTTTTAACCATGTCGGGCACGGAATCGAAACCTTTCCGGCTGCCATGCGGGCGATGGCCCAACGAATGCAATCGTATTGACCAATTCTTGGTTTCGAGGACCTCTAGATAAGCTTCCTCATACTGAATGTTCAGATGTTGACTATTGAATCCGATTGAGTGATTCTCCACGCATTTACAGGGTGAGCTCACACCTGCGTTGTTTCAGAAAGTCGTACATCATCTGAGTCAATTTAATAGCATACCATTCCTGGCATGGATCACCAAAAAATCAGGTCAAAATGGCTGCTTTGATCCTTTTAAAGCCAACTAGTAAATGACAAAAGTTCCTGAACGGAGCTTATTCTTTCAATGGATTGCGATTTGTGTCTTCGAAGCCAGAGAGAATAAGAACTATGAACTTCGAGAAATTCACCATCAAATCGCAGGAAGCGCTGCAGAAGTCGGCTGAGATTGCCATGGGCTTGCAGCAACAGGCCATTGAGCCGGGGCATGTGCTGAAAGCCATACTGGAAACCGATGAAAATGTGGCTTCCTACCTGGTTAAAAAACTGGCTGTCAATAAAAATCAGCTGGACACAAAACTGGAGGAGCTGATCAGCAGCTATCCGCGTGTTTCCGGTTCACAACCGTATTTATCATCAGCAACAAACACCGTTCTGCAGCAGGCTGAAAAAGAGTTGCGCGAATTCAAAGACGAGTACATTGCGGTTGAGCATTTGCTGCTGGCGATTCTTTCAGTCAAAGACAAGGCATCAGCGCTGATGCGCGATGCAGGCTTTGAACGCAATGCCATGATTAAAGCCATCAAGGAATTGCGTGGCGGATCAACAGTAACTGACCAGAATGCAGAAGCGAAATACAAATCGCTGGAGCGTTATTCCAAAAACCTGAATGAACTGGCGAAGCAAGGCAAGATCGACCCGGTGATCGGGCGCGATGAGGAAATCAGGCGCGTATTGCAAATCCTTTCGCGCAGAACCAAGAACAATCCCATCTTATTGGGTGAACCGGGTGTCGGTAAAACAGCCATCGTTGAAGGTTTAGCACAACGCATCGTAAATGGCGATGTGCCCGAAAATCTGAAAACCAAAATCATTGTATCCCTCGACATGGGCCTGCTGGTAGCGGGTGCCAAGTACAAAGGTGAGTTTGAAGAACGCCTGAAGGCGGTGATCAAAGAAGTGACCGATTCGGACGGACAGATCATTTTATTCATTGATGAAATCCATACGCTTATCGGTGCCGGAGGTGGTGGAGAAGGTGCGATGGATGCCGCCAACCTGCTGAAGCCTGCGCTGGCGCGTGGAGAATTACATGCCATTGGTGCTACTACGCTTAAGGAATACCAGAAGTATATCGAAAAAGATAAGGCACTGGAGCGCAGGTTCCAGTCGGTGATGGTGGATGAACCTTCCGTGGAAGATTCTATCTCCATTCTGCGTGGTATAAAAGATAAATATGAACTGCACCATGGCGTGCGCATAAAAGATGATGCGGTCATTTCAGCCGTAGAACTTTCCAGCCGCTACATCAGCGACCGCTTTCTACCCGATAAGGCCATTGACCTGATGGATGAAGCTGCTTCGAAACTTCGCTTGGAAATGGATTCGCTGCCGGAAGAACTCGATGAGCTGAACCGCAAGATTATGCAACTAGAAATTGAGCGCGAAGCCATACGCAGGGAAAAGGACACAGACAAAGAAGCTGTTCTCAGCAAAGAGATTGCCGACTTGGCTGAACAACGCAGTGTATTAAAAGCGAAGTGGGATAGCGAGAAGGAAATCGTGCAGGGTATTCAAAAGGAAAAAGAAAACATCGACCGGTTGAAATTCGAAGCCGAGCAGGCCGAGAAAGCCGGTGACTACGGCAAAGTGGCTGAAATCCGATATGGGAAAATCACGGAAGCCGAGAAGCATCTGAATGATTTTCAGCGCAAGATGAAAGAAATGCAGGGTGAAAAATCACTACTGAAAGAAGAGGTCGACAGCGAAGACATTGCCGAAGTGGTGGCGCGCTGGACGGGCATACCCGTATCCAAAATGCTGCAGAGCGAACGGGAAAAGCTGTTACACCTGGAAGAAGAGTTGAGCAAACGTGTGGCCGGACAGGAAGAAGCGATTCAGGCGCTGAGCGATGCCGTGCGCAGAAGCCGTGCCGGTTTACAAGACCCGAAACGCCCGATTGGTTCATTTATTTTTATGGGCACTACTGGAGTAGGAAAAACTGAATTGTCGAAAGCACTGGCCGAGTACCTGTTTAATGATGAACACGCCATGGTGCGCATCGATATGAGCGAGTACCAGGAACGGCACAGTGTAAGCCGGCTGATCGGTGCGCCTCCGGGATATGTGGGTTATGATGAGGGCGGACAATTAACGGAAGCCATCCGCAGAAAACCCTATTCGGTTATCCTGCTGGACGAAATCGAAAAAGCGCATCCCGATGTGTTCAATATTCTCCTGCAAGTGCTGGATGATGGGCGGCTTACTGACAACAAAGGCCGTGTGGCCAACTTCAAGAACACCATTATCATTATGACCACCAACATCGGTTCACACATCATCCAGGAAAACTTTGAGAAAATAAATGAGGCCAATTATTTTGATATTCTCGAAGACACGAAAACAGAGGTGCTGGCGTTATTGAAGAAGTCGGTTCGGCCGGAGTTTGTAAACCGGATTGACGAGATCATCATGTTCCGTCCGCTGAGCCGGAACGACATCCGGAAGATTGTTGACATCCAGGTGGATCTGGTTCGTCAGCGTTTAGAAGATGGCGGTATTAAAATAGAGGTTTCGGGTGCAGCCCGCGAACGGCTGGCACGAATTGGTTACGATCCGCAGTTTGGCGCACGCCCCCTCAAACGGGTAATGCAACGGGAAGTGTTAAACGAATTGTCGAAACAGATTCTCTCCGGTAAAGTGCACAAGGACTCGATCATCTTTGTTGACCTGAAAAATGAAACAGAATTTGTTTTTGAGAACCTTGAGGACGCTGAAGTTGTTAATGGAATAGGTTAAGGATAAGGAAACTCCGCCCCCCAGCGGAGTGTGGGTTTGGTAAGTGGGGTTTGGTTGAATACCCCGCCCCGGGAAACCGGGCGGGGTTTTCTTTTATACAGGCTTTTGGGCTTCATAAAACCGGAGTGAAAACTTTTTTGAATCTTTGCTCCCTATCCTGAGCCTTATGAAACCTGTAGCGTACCGGTCACTGCTCGTGCTGAGCCTTTTTTTACTGCTCCTGCCTAAAGATGCTATCGGACAAGCAGAAATTTCCCCCTCCCCTTATTTCAGCTTTGGCAAAGGGCTCGGAATCATTTCTCCCGATAGCCTCTTCTTGCTGAACATCCGCTTCCGCATGCAGAACCGGGCTGCATTTTCCACCAACAGCGATGAGGATCTGACCATCGACCAGGTGGAAGCGCGTGTGAGAAGACTTCGTCTTCGTTTTGATGGATTCATCTATACACCAAGGCTCTATTACCTCATTCAGCTGGCATTCACGCGGTCAGACATGGACTTTGATGATACGAACTTTCCAAACATCGTTCGTGATGCGATGATCATCTATAGTGTAAACGAAAAGTTTTCTATTGGCCTCGGACAAACCAAGCTCCCCGGTAACCGTCAACGCGTGAACTCGTCAGGTGACTTGCAACTGGCCGACCGTTCCATCGTTAACTCGACTTTTAATATTGATCGCGATTTTGGCCTACAGCTATATTATAATGAGCATATCAATCAATTCTATTATGTTATTCGCGGAGCAATCTCAACTGGTGAAGGAAGAAATGTCAACTCTTCTGATCGGGGTTTGGCTTATACCGGCCGTCTTGAACTTTTACCACTGGGAAAGTTTACCAATGGCGGAGATTATTTTGAAGGGGATTTAGCCCGCGAACCTAAGCCAAAAGTATCCTTCGGCACCACCTATTCATCGAATCAAAATACGTTACGTACCGGTGGACAAATAGGACGGTTTCTCTTTGAACCCCGATCGATTGAAACGCTGATGTTTGATTTTCTCTTCAAACACAAGGGATGGGCATTTGAATCAGAATTCCTGATGCGAAATACAAAAGATCAAAGTCCGATAACGGAGAATACCGCTGGCGATAAGCGGTTTGTGTATGACGGCCATGGAGAAAACTACCAGGGCAGTTATTTATTCCGAAGCAATTATGAGATAGTCGGACGTTATTCGCGGGTTCGGCCCAATGAAGCCATTCAGGAGTTGACTCCTCAAGTCAGGCAGTTTACACTTGGCAGCTCCAAATACATCCGCGGCCATCGTCTGAAACTGCAGGCTGATTTGACCTATGAAATGAATACCTGGCTTGCAGGTCCGAATGCTGACTTAAACCGCTGGCTTGTACGGTTCCAGATTGAAGCAGGTATCTGATTTATCCGATTCGTTCAACCCCTAATCCGGGTTCGTCTGAACAATACATCATTCCGTCTTTCAGAATAAACCCACCCTTCACCACATCACGCGCGAGGTCGAGGCTTCCGTCAAGGTCGATGTATTTGGTGTGCGGGCAGGCGAACGCAGCATGAAGTGCAGCCGTGATGCTAACGATGCTTTCATCATTGCAGCCCCAGAAAAGATCGATGCCTTCGTGCAGGGCGATGTCGGCAATTTTCAATCCCTGGCTGATACCCCCGCACTTCATCAGCTTGATGTTGAAGATGCCGGCAGCTACGGGGGGTTTTACCAATTCCAGCGCGTGAACAGGCGAAATCAATGACTCATCCGCGGCAATTACTTTCCGGATATCGTCCGGTAAAGACTTCATCTCAGCCATGGCCTTTGCCGGCAGCGGCTGCTCAATCAGCTCGATGCGCAGGTGTTTGGTGCGGTGATAGAAATCTACGGTTTGCTGTGCCGTGTACCCCTGGTTGGCATCAATGCGGATGGTGTAGCCGTAACCATACTGCTCACGCATCTTCACCAGCCGTTCAATGTCTTCCTCCAGGTTCAGTCCGAGTTTCACCTTGATGGCTTTGAATCCCTGCTTCAGGTAATCGTCAGTTTCTTTCAGTGTATCCGCCACACTCTTGATGCCGATGGTGTTGGAGGTGGGCATGCTGTGAATTTTCTGCCCGAGGTATTTCACCAGCGGAATACCGAGGTTTTTCGTGAACGCATCATGCAGGGCAATATCGATGGCTGCACGCGCTCCCGGATTCTTCGGAAACTTCTGCCAGGCTTCAAAGTTGAGTTGCTGAAACTCGCGGATGTCGCGCCCGATCATGAACTCCAGATTTTTCTCCTGCAGGGCATCCAGTGTCTGGGTCAGGTTCTCGCCCACCACATATTCACTCGGATTACCTGAGCCAATTCCGGTGATACCGTTATCGAGTGTGATTTCAATAAATGCATTGCGTACTTCATCCACCGTTTTAAAGGCGATGGTATAGGGCTTGGTGTTACCCAGGTCGGTGCTCCAGACAGCAATATCCTTGATCTTCATGCTATGCGTTACGTTTACGAATCATCTCAGCAAAGACTGCTACCAGTCTGTCCACTCCATCTTCCAGCGGCAATACCACCGGTATGCCCAGTTGCTTTTCAGTTTCTGAAGCCCATTGGCGTGCTTCATCGGCAGTCATCTTGCTGGTATTTACCGTGATACCCACCGTTGGTGCGCCATAGATGCGGATAAGATCGATTTCATCTTTTACGGCCGGAATGTAAGCCGGATAATACTCCATGTCTTTGTATTGCTTGCGGGCCGGGTTATGCTGAAGGATCACCGCATCGGCATCTGCGGAGACAATCCACTCGGCACCGGCCGGGCCGCTGGGGTTGCGCAAGGATGACTGCCCTTCAATAAACATGATATCCGGTTTTACATCCTGGTAGCACTGCCATACGGCATGCTCCATCTCACCGGAGATAAAATCATTCAGCGTAGAATCAAAGATGAACCCGTACTTCGCTCCCTGCATCCAGCCGGTTTGCCCGGTATAAATCATCTCGGCTCTAAATCCGGCTGCATTCATCGCTTCAGTAAGAAAGCGTGAGGTAGTGCGTTTGCCCAGGGCACAGTCAGTACCCAGCACAGCGAGTTTCAGGGATTTTACTTCCTTGATTTTGCCATTCCAGAAATGCAGGTCTTTAAACTTCTTGGGTTTGCGCACATCAATGATTTCGAGACCTTTTTCTTTTGCCAGCGCAGCCAGCGGAGCATGATCAGATACATAATCGTGCAAGCCGTTGACGATACTCAGGTTGTTTTCCAGCGCTTCGATGAGCATGTTCTGAAGGGCATCGGGGATAACACCGCCTTTGGTCGCTACACCGATAATGCAGTATCTGGCCGGCACAGACGATTGGGTGATAAAGTCGCGGATGGAGGCATATATGGGTATGTTCCGGTGTTTTCCGTCCAGCACCTCACCGGCATCTTTACCAGCAGACTGGTGATCAATGATACCCAGAATATTGAACCGCTCCGTTCCGCGGATCAGGCCATGGGCAGTTTTCGCGTTGTTGGTAGTGAGGTATCCGCCCGTGATGACGATGGCATTGCTTTTCATAGGTGAGTAAAAGGATCGAAAATTCAAGTTTAAATGAGAGTTTTCAAAATAGGGCTGGAATGATTTTTGGGTAATTTTGGTTCTCAGACAGCCATGAAAGCATTTATCTTCTTCCTGATGATCGTTAGCCTGACTATGCACGCCCAAAACCTGACGGGTACCTGGCAGGTAGTGAAACAAAGCAACTGTATGGACCAGGAACTTGGAGAACCATCTGATACAGAACTGGAGTTGCTGGAAGCGATGGAAAGCATGGCTGGCGCTCCGCCCAGGGTATTAAGTCTTGCTTCCGACAATACCGGTGAATGGAACTGGAAAACAGCGGGTAAAAAGAAAGCGCTGGTGCGTGAAAAGATCCTGTACCGCGTAAACGATGGTTTTCTTTACATTCTCGACCGCAAGTCCAGGCTGATTACGGATACGTTCATCATTGAACTGGCCACTGCCGACACGCTGATTCTGTTCCGCAAAGACCGGTCGTGCGAACGTTATGAACTGGTGCGAACGAAGTAAGCCATGGTAACTCTCGAGAAGCGCGACATCCGCAAATTATCCCTTCAGGAACTGAAGGACTTCTTCGTTGCGCAGGGCGACAAAGCTTTCCGCGCCCAGCAGGTTTATGAATGGATCTGGAAAAAGTCGGCTAAAGATTTTGACCAGATGACCAACCTGTCGCTGGCTACGCGTCAGATACTTAAGGATAACTTCGCCATCAACCACATTCATGTGGACAACATGCAGCGCAGTGAGGACGGCACGATCAAAAATGCCGTTAAACTGTACGATGGCCTGGTGGTAGAATCAGTGCTGATTCCCACCAAAGACCGGATCACTGCGTGTGTCTCTTCCCAGGTTGGATGCAGCCTCGACTGTAAATTTTGTGCCACTGCAAGGTTAAAGCGCATGCGCAACCTGTCGCCCGATGAAATTTATGATCAGGTCGTGGCCATCCGCCAACAGGCCGAGCTTTTCTTCAACCGGCCACTGACGAACATTGTGTTTATGGGCATGGGTGAGCCGCTGCTGAATTACACGAATGTGATTGAAGCCATTGATAAAATCACTTCTCCCGAAGGACTGAACATGGCTTCGAAGCGCATTACGCTGTCCACGGTGGGCATTACCAAGATGATCCGGAAGATGGCCGATGACGGTGTGAAATTCAACCTGGCCGTTTCGCTTCACGATGCCATCAACAAAACACGCTCTTCCATCATGCCCATCAATGAGACCAACTCGCTGGAAGAACTGGCGGATGCGCTGAAGTACTGGTATCAGAAAACCAAACGAAGGGTAACGTATGAGTATGTTGTCTGGAAAGGCATCAATGATTCCGAAGAACACGCCTGTGCCCTGCTTAAATTTTGCAAACACATCCCCTGCAAGGTTAACCTCATTGAATACAACCCGATTGATGACGGAGAATTTCAGCAAGCCTCTGATGACGCCATCAACATGTACCAGCGCCTGCTGACGGACAACGGCATTGTGGCGCGCATCCGCAAAAGCCGCGGCAAAGACATAGATGCCGCCTGCGGGCAGCTGGCCAACAAACAATAAGCATATTTTTAATATATTAACTTCGAACATAAACAATTCGAAGTATGACGTTGCAACAAAAAATCCTTTCCGTTGCCACAGGCCTTGTACTGGTTGTTCTGTCAGCCTCCTTTCGCGACAATACCTTTTTCGATCGCGTGGCAACAACCCTCACCCGCTATACCGAAGAGTTTCCCCAGGAAAAAGTTTACCTGCACCTCGATAAGCCCTATTATACTTCCGGTGAAATCATCTGGCTTAAGGCCTACCTGGTGGCCGGTTCCCATCACGAGCCTTCACCCTTCAGCCGGGCGCTGTATATTGACTTGTTTAACCAGGATAAACAGCTGGTGTTTGAACTCAATCTGAAAGCCGACCAGGGTTTTGCTGACGGGCATATCGATCTGCCGGACACACTCCGATCCGGCAATTACATACTGCGGGCATATACCTCCTGGATGCGCAATTTCGATCATGCCTTTTTCTATGAGCGTGAAATAAAGATCTGGAATCCTTCGGAAACACCACAAGCATCAACAGCAGCTCAGGCCAGCTCACTTGACCTGCAGTTCTTTCCGGAAGGTGGTAACCTGGTGGAAGGCATCCGCAGCCGGGTGGGTTTCAAAGCCGTGGGCAGTGATGGCTACGGAAAAAAAGTAAACGGAGTTATCACCGATCAGCACGGTAACCTGATTACCAACTTCGAAAGTAACCCGCTGGGTATGGGCTCTTTTGAATTCGTGCCTGAAGCAGGCTTCACTTATTTCGGTAAAGCCGATGAGGTCAGCAACCCGGTTACGCTGCCTGGGGCATGGAAGAGCGGGTTTGTACTCAACGTAACTGAATCCAAGGAGCAAGGACATGTGCTCATCCGCATTCAAACCAATGAACTAACACCCGACAAAAATGTGACCCTGGTGGCGCAGTGCCGCGGTGTGCTGGAATATATCCTGCAACCGAACCTGAGCAATAATTTCGCGCTTATACAAGTTCCGAAAAACAAACACCTCAACGGGATTACCCAACTCACCCTGTTTAACGGAAAGAACCAGCCGGTTGCGGAACGGCTGATCTATATCGCGCAAGACGAACAGGTTACGCTGGAGATAACTCCGGATAAAGCATTATATCATCCCCGCGAAAAAGTTACCCTGAATATCAAAGCTACCGATCAGGATAACCATCCCGTGCAGGGCAGCTTCTCCCTGGCAATTGTAGACGACCGTCAGATCATTCTTAATCCTCATCAAGAGCATATTACTGCCAACCTGTTTCTCTCCTCGGAGTTGAAGGGTTACATCGAAAATGCCGGTTACTATTTCAACCCTGAAAATCAAGACCGCAACGAAGCGCTCGATGCCTTGTTGCTGACACAAGGGTGGCGAAGGTTTGTCTGGCAAGAGGTATTATCCGGCACATGGCCGGCACTCCATCATCCCATAGAGCAAGGTCTTTCGGTGTCCGGAAAATTAGTAGATATCCTCAGTAAAAAACCGATTAACAACGGTAAGGTAACGCTGCTGTCGAACAATCCCGGTTTGGTTTTCCTGGAAACCTCAAGCGACACTGACGGACGTTTCGCTTTCCGCCATCTTGAATATTATGATTCGGCCAGCATCTTCCTGCAGGGCGTAAACAAGCGCAATAAGAAAACGGTCATCATTGAAGCAGACGTGCCGATAAAGCCATCATTTGACCGCCCGGTGCAGCCATTAACCCTCCAGCTGGTTTCTTATGAACGCAACTACCTCGAACGAAGCCGCCAGCGCCAGGAGATTGATGCCAGCTTCAATTTTGATGAAAAGATGATTATTCTCGATCCCGTTGAAGTTGTCAGCACACGTCTTGAGGACCAAACGTTTAAGATCTATGGAAGCGGCAGCCGCACTATTAAGACAGCCGATATTCCTAACCTGGAGTCATTTCGTCACCCGATGCAATTGATACAAAACCGTGTGCCGGGAGTTCAGGTTATACAGACAACTCCTCTGGATTGGACCATCTCCGTGCGCGGACCCACAGGCTCTCTGGCCGGAAATTCTCCAATGATCTTCCTGGACAACGTTCAACTTACTGACACGCGGTTTCTGAATGCAGTACAGCCCAACACGATTGAATCGATTGAAATCTTCAGAGGACCTGAAGCTGCCATCTTTGGTTCAAATGGCGCCAACGGGGTGATTATGTTTTACACTAAACGGGGAAGCTACAGTGATATCAAGCGACAGGGAGCTGTTTCGCTGATGAACATGGGTTTCCAGACCCACCGTGAATTCTATTCACCTCGTTATGATGTCAACGATGCGAAACACATCAAACCCGATTACCGGGCCACTATTTACTGGAACCCCTATATCAAAACCGATTCTCTCGGACAGGCCACTGTTGATTTCTTTGCCAACGATAATCAAAGCACCATGACCGGCCTGCTTGAAGGATTAAGCTACCAGGGCACGCCAGCAACAGGGCGATTTAATTTCCACGTGGACAAACAGTAAACAAGGAATAATGATGTTCAGCGCTTGCTGGCATTGAAGAGTTTTTCTTTCTCTTCTTTGGTAAGGCTTTCGTAGCCGCCCTCAGAAATCTTATCGAGGATGGCATCAATTTCATCCTGCGAGGTAACGGCTGCTTTTTTACGTGATGAAGCTGTGGCTCGCTTCGGTGATTCTTCACTGCGGTAGGTAACCCGTACCTTCGGTTTGCTTTTAAACAGGTCTTTAAACCAGTCGAGGGTAACGGTTATCCACGATCCCCAGTTAATACCAGCCTGCAGTTGCTTCATATAGATATAGCCCATCAGCGCCCCGCCCAGGTGAGCGATGTTGCCGCCCAGGTTGATGCCCTGGCGTACATAAAGCAGGGAGAGAATAACATAAAAGATGGCAATGTACTTGATGCGTACGGGGCCGAATAGAAGTAGGTAGAATGTATAGTTCGGCAGAAGAACTGCAGTGCCAACCACAATGGCATAAATGGCACCCGATGCACCAACCATTTCGGCATTGCCTACCACAGGAATGAGGTTGTAAATCAGCAGGAAGGCAATACCGCCTGATAAGCCACCGAGTATGTAAAGCGCAATCAGCTTGTCACTGCCGAGATACTCCACGAACAGACGGCCAAACCAGTACAGCACCAGCATGTTGAACAGGATATGGAAAATATCCAGCACGCTGTGGGAAAACATATACGTGATGAGCGTCCACGGACGGGTGAGGAATTCGCCCATTTTAGCCGGGATGCTGAACTGATTGTAAATCACTTCAAACAACGTATCCACCTTGGGGAGGAAGCTGAGTAAAAACAGCGCCAGCAACGCTACATAGATCACCACGTTGATGACGATCAACTGAACGTGAGCATGATTTTGCCTTTGAAACGCTTGTTTGAAATCTTCAACCATTGCTAGGACATTGCCTTAGTAAAACGAACTTCCCTGGCTTCGCCAGATTTTAATCACGATAAACGCCACCACAATTCCACCCAAGTGAGCAAAGTGCGCAACGCTGCCGCTGCGATCCATCACAAAGGTAAGACCTCCCAGAAAAAACACCAGGTACTTGGCCTTGATCGGTATGGGCGGTATCAGCAGCTGCACTTCCATATTGGGGAAAAGCATACCGAAACCCATCAGAATACCGTAAATGGCACCTGATGCACCCATCATAAGACCGTACGTGGCCTGCTCCATGAAGAAGTAATCTACCGCTACATTGAAAACGCCAGCGCCTACACCGGTTATGATATAAAACATAAGAAACCGCCTGGAACCCCAGAATGTTTCCAAAATCGGCCCGGTGAAGGACAGCATCAGCATATTGAAAAAGATGTGCGTGAACGAGTTGGGGCTGTGCACAAACATGTAGGTAAACAGCTGATAGGGCTGAAAATAATCGGACCGAACATTCCACAGCGACAGGTATTCGGTAACATGCATACCGGGCAGGATCACCTGCAGCAGAAATACCACGGCATTGATCATCAGCAGATTCTTAACAACAGGACTCAGATTAAACATGAAGGGGGAATGTAACGGTTTTAATTATGCTTAAAGTACATACCAATTTTACCCAAATCAAAAATAAAGTAGGTGGTATCCCCGTCTGGGGAATGCCCCGGTGCCTGGCAGCCAAATAAATTGGCTACCAGGTGACGCATTTCCTCCAACGAAAGCTTATCACCCGATTTTATGGCAGCCCGTTTGGCCAGTGCGCGCGCCAGGTTTTCTTTTACCGGTAACGCAAGTATGGCTTGGTTGGATTTGAATTGTTCAATTAATTCTTCAAAAACCTGTTTCTCGCGACCCGCACCGATACCGGCCGGAATACCGTTAATGAGCAGCGTATTCTTACCGAAGATCTCGAACCGGAAACCCAGCGCGGTGATTTCACTTTCCATCTCCAGCACCAGGGCAAAATCAGCTCCATTCATTTCTATGGCTTGTGGAAAAAGGCTTTGCTGACTTTCTCCGGTATTGAAACTGATATGCCGAAGGAATTTTTCATACAATATCCGCTGATGGGCTGCCTGCTGATGGATAACCATTAAGCCGGTTGGTACCGGCCGCAGGATGTATTGCTGATGCAGTTGCATCAATTCTTCCTGCCTTTTCACCGTTTCCTCCATTGGTTTCTCTTGATCAAGGAAGGCCAGTTCTGCCGGTGACAATTGCTGTTCAATAGGAGTCTCTGTGCCGGATGGATGCTGTTCGAAAAGTTTTTCCCAGTGCTGAAGATTGGATCGCTGGAAAGTCGTCTGGAATCGTTCTTCAAAATACACCCGCTTCGCATCGTCCGCATCGGTGCTGTTCAGGCGGGCAATGATATTGACATCTTCTGAAAAATCTATGCCGGGTGATAAGCTGTGTGTTCCCAGTGCTTGCCGCACAGCAGAGCGCACCACGGCATACACGGCACGTTCATCATCAAATTTTATTTCCGTTTTGGTCGGGTGCACATTCACATCAATGTGCTTCGGGTTTATCTCGATGAAGAGCACATAGAACGGAAAGGTGTTCTCGGGTATCAATCCTTCAAACGCATTGATGACGGCATGCTGCAGGTAATTGCTGCGAATGAAACGCTGATTCACAAATAAAAATTGTTCACCGCGTGTCTTCCGTGCAAACTCAGGCTTGCCGATGTAACCGGATACTTTTACATAATCCGTTTCTTCCTGGCAGGGTGCCAGTTGCTCCTGGTAGGGTTTACCGAATATGTGGACGATGCGATGGCTCAATTTTCCGGCCGGAAGATCATACAGTAATTCATCACCATGTATAAGCGAAAATGCAATATCCGTATAAGCCAGCGCAAGCCGTTGAAATTCTTCGATGATGTGGCGAAGTTCAACCGGGTTTGATTTCAAAAAATTTCTGCGCGCAGGAATATTAAAGAAGAGGTTCTTGACGCTGATGCTGGTGCCCGCCTCGGTGGCTGCCGGTTCCTGGCGTTTTACCTCGGAGGCCTCCACCGTAAGCCAGGTACCTAACTCACGGTCGGCCTGGCGGGTTTTCATCTCCAACTGGGAAACAGCAGCAATGGAGGCGAGCGCTTCACCGCGAAAGCCCATCGTGCGTAAGCTGAAGAGATCTTCCGCTTTGCGGATTTTGGAGGTGGCATGCCGCTCGAGGCTCATGCGGGCATCGGTTTCGCTCATGCCGATGCCATTGTCGATAACCTGGATTAGACTTTTGCCGGCTTCCTTTACGATCAGCCGGATGCTGGTGGCTCCCGCATCGATGGCATTTTCCATCAGCTCCTTCACAGCAGAGGCGGGGCGCTGCACTACCTCACCGGCCGCAATCTGGTTGGCGATAGAATCCGGTAAAAGCTTAATGATATCTGCCATGAACCTGCCAGTTGATTACCTGCGCACAAATCTCACCCACACATAAACCGGTACAATCAGCAACAGCAGGTACAAGGCATCCTTGCCATATTGCAGATACGCAATGAGCCAGACCACAATAATGGTGATGATGATCAGCCGTAACATATTGGCAGAAGGATCAAACTGCCGGCCTTGTGTTTTTTTTGCGATTCGGAATGAACCGGCAATACGGGTGCGGTACCCGGAATCTGCCTCTGCTTCGCTGTTGGCGGCATCCAGCTCACTGCGGATGCGCTCTTCACGGGCTTTTCGCTCCTCCTCCATTGGATTATAATGCCGCGGCATATAATTAAACCGCCTATGCTTTGGAGTTTTGGTGAATAACGAAGGAATTTTAATCATGGACAGTTCGTTTGCTAGGATTACAGGGGTTGTGCAGCAAAATGTGCGGCAAACCATTTTTTGGCGTGAAATCCTTTATTTTTAACGATTCACAAAAATGCCTTTTATACGATTGAATTACAACGTAGCTAACCGCGCATCGGGTAAAAAAGTTTGGCTGTTCATGGTGCTGTCAATCATGGTATTGCAGGCATCCATTGCACAATCCCGGAAAAATCAATGGGTAGACAGTACTTTTCAGACGCTGAGTTTCGAGGCTAAACTGGGGCAGCTCATTTTTATGCCGGTGGATGTGCGTGGTGGTGCCGCTGAGCAGCAGAAAATCGAAACGCTGATTCAAACTTACGGCATCGGTGGCATCGTGATTACCAGCGGTGGACCGGGAGTAGTCAGCCAATTTACCCGTCAACTTCAGAAACGCTCAGTTGTTCCGTTATTCGTGGGCTTAAATGCCGAAGAAGGTCTTGGCTCTACCCTCGACAGTGCCGTTGTATTTCCGCCTACGATCATGCTGGGTGCTCTTACTAATGACAGTCTGGTTTATCATTTCGGACGAGAAGTTGGCCGTCAGATGCGTTCGATCGGGGCTAACCTGGCCTTCGCGCCAACATCTGATCTGAGTACTACCTACCAAACCGATGAAATGATTGCACACACTTTTGGGGATAATCCACAACGGGTGGCTGCGCTTGCAACACAATACATGAAAGGATTGCAACATGAAGGTATCATGACGGTAGCCAAACACTATCCCAACTATGCACTTCGTGTGCAGGGTTATTACAAGGGTGCACCGATCATGCAGATGGTTCAGGGAGAACAACAATCACTCTACCCGCTGCAACAACTGATGCAAAACGGTTGCCCAGGCATTTTTGCATCGTACCGCCATAACCCCATATTTCCAAACCGTAAAACGATTATCGCTAAAAAATACAAGATCGTTCCTGAAACATTGCCCACATTATACACAGCTGATTACCTCAAGAAGAATCTGGGCTATGACGGCCTGGTCTTCAGCTATGTGCCCGATGTAAAGATTGTTCAAAAAAAATATCGGGCAGGAGACTCTGAAACATATGCGCTACTCGCAGGGAATGATATACTTCTTTTTCCGGGCAACCTTTCCGCAGCCATCCGTAAACTTCGAAAACAGATTAAAAAAGATCCTGCGCTTGCCGTACAACTTGACAGCCGTGTAAAAAAAGTACTGGCAGCCAAGTATGATGCCGGACTGACATCAGCCAATTCTTCAGCTCAAGGTAATGGCTTTGAAGCTTTCAATACACTGGAAGATATTTTTCTGCTCAACAGCCTTTATGAAAACAGTGTCACCATCATTAAGGACGAACAGAATTACCTGCCGGTAAAGTCATTGGATAATACATCGTTCGCTTCGCTATCCATTGGTGCACAGCGTGAGAATACATTCACACAATACCTGGATAAGTATGCATCATTCGATCACTATGAACTCACATCCGCTACAGCAGATTTCAATGAACTGAAAGAAGCCCTCACACGCTATGATGTTATCATGGTGTCAATCTTTCAAGGCAGTCAGGAGGTTAAGGATGCTTACCAACGCTTATTGCAGGAACTTACCAGCAAGCAGGTTATCATTGCCAACCTTGGATCAGTTTCACAGCTTGCTGAATTAAACGCCCCCGTGTTGATTCAGGGATATGTAGACAATGAAATCCTCCGGAGATTAATTCCACAGATGATTTTTGGTGCTTTGCCTGTTCAAGGTAAGCTTCCCCTCACGGTCAATGAACGATTGAAGGAAGGCATGCAAGTAACCGTTCATAATCCCGACCGGCTTTCCTTTGCCCTGATACCGGAAGAGGCAGGCATGGACAGCCGCACACTGGAACGCATTGAAAGAGTAGTTCAGGAAGCAATTGATACACAGGCGACACCCGGCTGCCAGGTAATGGTGGTGAAGAGCGGTAAGGTGGTTTATGATCGTTCTTTCGGCTGGCAGACCTATGATAAAAAGTTACCGGTTACACCGGAGACCATCTACGACCTGGCCTCTATGACCAAAGTGCTGGGCACACTGCAAGCTGTAATGTTTCTGCATGACCGAGGCCTGATTGACATCAATAAAAAATTATCCGTTTACCTGCCTGAACTGCGAAACACCAACAAGAAGGATATAATCATCAAAGATATACTGACCCATCAGGCCGGGTTGGTTCCTTTTGTTCCGCTCTGGAATAACACCGTCAACGAAAAGAATGGCAAGAATACAAAGGAGTTCTTCCTTCCGCAGTACTACAGCAACGTGGCCAGTGATCACTATCCTTTGCAGGTAGCCCCGGATCTATTTGCATCACCGGTTCTTATTGACTCCTTGTGGAAATGGACCTTTGAATCGAAAATGCAGGACAGGCCCGCTCGTACACCGTATGCTTTCCGTTACAGCGATATCAGTTTCTGGCTGCTTCACCGCCTGGTGGAACACATGATCAATCAGCCCTTGGACGAATTTCTCATGCAAAACCTGTATGAACCAATCGGGGCCAGTACTACGGGCTTCAACCCGTTAAGTCGCTTTTCTGCCTCACAAATTCCTCCTACGGAGTTTGATAAAATATTCCGTAAGACCATGGTGCATGGCACCGTACATGATGAACGTGCCGCCATGATGGGAGGCGTTGCCGGGCATGCCGGTTTATTCAGTAATGCTTACGATGTAGCCAAACTGGGACAAATGCTGCTGCAAGGCGGCATTTATGGCGGGCACCGTTACCTGAAGCAGGAGACCATTGATTTATTTATCCGGAAACAATTTGAAACCAGCCGCAGGGGCCTTGGCTGGGATAAACCCATTCAGAGCGACTGGACAAGTCCGACCTCGCTATACGCCTCACCTATGACCTATGGGCATACGGGCTTTACCGGCACCTGCATCTGGATCGACCCTGAATTTGACCTTGTTTACGTGTTTTTGTCCAATCGTGTATATCCTGACCGGAGCACTAAACTTATTAACGCCAATATACGTTCTCGCATTCAGGACATTATTTACCAATCCATTTTCAATTTTTGTCCGTATCCAAACCCAAACCTGTGGAGCAGATCAAGATAGGCATAGTATGTTATCCCACCTTTGGTGGAAGTGGTGTCGTAGCCACTGAACTCGGCAAGGCACTTGCCCAGGAAGGGCACCAGGTGCATTTCATCACCTACTCCCAACCCAGCCGGCTCGACTTCCTGAACGAAAATCTTTTCTACCACGAAGTTGAATTCCGTTCCTATCCACTTTTTGAATATCCGCCCTACGAACTGGCGTTGGCCAGCAAGATTGTGAATGTTGCACTGAACGAAGGCCTTGACCTGCTGCATGTTCATTATGCCATACCCCATGCTTCGGCTGCTTATATGGCCAAGCAGATCCTGAAAACGCATGGTATAACACTGCCGGTTGTCACTACGTTGCACGGTACAGACATAACCCTTGTTGGAAAAGATGCCTCGTACGAGCCTGTGGTTACATTCAGCATCAACCAGTCGGACGGAGTAACGGCCGTATCTGAAGACCTGAAGCGGGAAACACTGGACTATTTCAACATCACCAATGAAATTGAAGTGATACCGAACTTCATCGACCTGGAGAAATTTAAGAAGCAGAAGAAAGATCACTTTAAGCGCGCTATTTGTCCGGAAGGAGAAGTGCTGATTGTACACACTTCCAACTTCCGGAAAGTGAAACGCATCCCTGATGTCATCCAGGTATTCTACAACATCCGTAAAGTAATTCCGGCCAAGCTGCTGATGATCGGTGACGGCCCCGAACGTGTTCCGGCCGAGCAGCAATGCCGTGAGTTGGGCATCTGCCAGGATGTTCGCTTCCTTGGAAAACTCGAAGCAGTAGAAGAAGTATTGTCCGTAGCCGATCTCTTTTTGATGCCTTCGGAAAAAGAAAGCTTTGGTCTGGCTGCATTGGAAGCCATGGCCTGTGAAGTTCCGGTGATATCCACTAACACCGGGGGCATACCCGAATTAAATGTTCAGGGTGTTACCGGCTTTATGTCAACCATTGGCGACACTGATGAAATGACCCGCAACGCCCTGCATATACTTGACAAGAACAACTTGCCGGTATTCAAACAAAATGCACTGAAACGGGCGAAAGAATTCGACATCACCTGCATACTTCCTCAATACGAATTGTATTACCGGCAAGTCATTGAAAAGACCAGCGTGAAGATGCACGGTTAATCCGGAGAGACAAGATTCCGGAATTTACCCCGACAAGTTCGGACAGGAAACATACTATCGGATAATTGCCCTGCCTGTAACATACCGTTCTGGAGTTAGCTGAATGTGCGAATATTCCGTTAATTAATCCTCGGAAAGCAAAACAGATTATAGAAATTAACGGTTATTAAAACATCTCTAAACTGTTTGCATCATGCCCGGTTACCGCTTCACCAGGTACACACCCCCACCTGAAAATCACACCAGCGATTTTGAGCGGCTGCTTAAAATTTTTATGCAGCTTGTGCTGATTACCTCAGGCGATGTGGGCGAAGCACTGCAATGGCTCACTGAAATCGACCGCCAGTATAATCTGACCAATGCTGAATACGGCATTGGCGACTTCATTGATCAGCTCAGGCGGGAAGGATATATTAACGATGATCCGAAAATCGGTAGTTACAAACTCAAAGCAAAAAGCGAACAAAACCTCCGGAAATCAGCCCTTGAGGAAATCTTTGGTAAACTGCGGAAAGCAAAGGGCGGAGAACACAATACCGTGCACAGCGGCAAGGGCGATGAGCAAACCACGGAACGCAGGGATTACGAATTCGGTGACACGCTGGATCAGATCTCGGTTACCGACTCGCTGCGCAACGCCCAGATCAACCACGGTCTCGATCAGTTCTTAATGACGGAAGACGACCTGGAGGTAATGGAGAGCGAATTCAAGACACAGACTTCCACTGTGCTGATGATTGATATTTCTCACTCCATGATCCTGTACGGTGAAGACCGCATTACACCTGCAAAAAAAGTGGCAATGGCGCTCGCAGAGCTGATCACCAAAAAATATCCGAAAGACACACTCGATGTCATTGTCTTTGGTGATGATTCCTGGCAGATTGAAATCAAGCAATTGCCCTATCTTCAGGTGGGGCCTTATCATACCAACACCGTGGCCGGGCTGGAATTGGCGATGGATATTCTGAGACGAAGAAAAAATCCGAATAAGCAAATCTTCATGATTACAGATGGCAAACCTACCTGCATCAAAGAAGGCCTGCGCTATTATAAGAACAGCTTCGGACTGGATCAGAAAATACTAACCCGAACAATGACACTGGCCAGCCAGTTGCGAAAATTAAAAATACCGGTTACCACCTTCATGATCGCTACCGATCCGTACCTGAAAGCTTTCGTGCGCGAGTTCACCAAGGCCAACAACGGCAACGCGTACTACAGCGGCTTGCAGGGGCTCGGCAACCTGGTGTTTGAGGACTTTAAGAA
>JALOMI010000136.1 GCA_025455465.1 Cyclobacteriaceae bacterium
CAGGAGCGTTTTGCCAACCGCCTCCGTATCCGGGCGGGGTTAGGATACCGGTTTAGTTATGCGCTGCGGATTGAACTCATGTACACGCTGCAGCAATCGAAAAATACCCTGGATGGGGATTTCTTCACCTCCGATAATATATTTCGGTTCCGGATCAAACAGTACCTTAATAAGTCTGCAACACAAAAAGATAAAGGCACCGGGAATTAGAAGTTCACGCAATGAACGATAGCTAATATTAGCCAGGCTAAAATGTTTCTGAAGCCGCCAGGTAAAAGCCGCCCGATTGGTGGCCAAAGCCAAAATCAATGGCCAGGTTGGTGCGGGAATGTTTGTCGATCATCACACGAAGACCCATTCCATAACCTGGTTTAACGGTATCAAATAATTTTTCTCCGGATACCGGATTGGTAGCCGAGGTCGCATTCACGAACAGCACGCCACCAAGCACATCTGTGCACCTGGAAATGGGGAAGCGGTATTCCGTTTCAGCATAAACCAGGTTGGTGCCGCGAAAGCGACCCTGCGCATAGCCGCGTCCGCTGCGACTTCGCTGGTCATAGGCCGTGGCCGGAAGAATCATGTAGGGGAAATCGCCCGGGGGAGTAAAATTGCCCATCATCCAGAACGCCAGGATGTGGCGTGGATCTTTTTTCGACACCGGGTGAAAGCTCCGGTATTCAACATTAAAAAAGTCTGCGTTATTCTTGCTGCCCAGAAATCTCCGCGATCCTTGCCAGTTCATCAACAGATAATAGCCCTTCGTGGCATTGATCATGTTATCGCGGCTATCATAAACGAAATTCAGGGCAAAAGCAGAAACAAAATAGCTGGTCGGGCTGAAACCGTAATACCGGCTGTAAGCATAATGACTGGTAATCAAACTGTCGCCCGGATTTAGGCGCAGGCGCTGGTCAATAATACTTGAATAGGAATCAAAATTATATCCGATACCGAGGTAAATATTTTCCTTCAGCTTCAGTGATGCCGATTGGTAAAGCCTGGCAAAATTAAAATTCATCGGCTGTGCCAGCGAGTCGATGGTTGCATCTACACCAAGCAGGTTGTATTGGAAGTCAAGAATTCCGCCAACAGGTGCCCGGGTTCCCAAACCATAGGTGGGCTGGGAGAATATCTGAAAGCGCCAATCCCCCGTGTAAAAGATTTTATTGTTTTTGGAGTAAACGTTGTTGCGCATGATAAACAGCACCTGGTTTTTGGTGGTGTATTGGGCACTCCCGGAGATAAGGGAATACAGCGTGTTCTTGCCCGGCATTTTAAACGCATACTGACCGCCCACACCCATCATAAACCCGATGGCCGGGTTGGAGCCGATGATTGGAAACAGCAGTAACGAACCTTCTCCTTCTTTTTTCTCCTTGGGCGGTTTGTTCCGTGCTTCACGGATGATATCGGATAAGTCCTTTTTAACACAGGTATCAGCGGCCATCTGTTCCTGACTGAATACCGGTATTGTTGTGAACGCGCTGAGAAATACGATTGAAGCAAACCGCAAAAATTGAACGACTGATTGGCCGGAACTACAGATACTCCGTACGGGCTTCATATTATGTTATCTGGGCAAGTTATGTGATGTGCATTGCCTAATCAATACTTGATGGGAATACTTACTGTAAGCGAAGTGTTTTTTCGGGTTATGCAGGGAATTCGTTCGAGGCGGTTCTTTAATCAGCAGGTATACGTATGGGTTTTCGTGAACGCTTGCGTCTAATTTTTTAATGCCGGTAAATGATTATCAGTAATAACATGACGGTAATCATGAATTATCTTACCAGTAAAGTCTATTCTTATCCACCTAAGAATTCCTGTAGCCTGTGATTACTTTTAGCATAAGTCCCTCATTCAGCCTGTTGCTGCGTGTGTTCCTCACCTGCCTAATGGCTTTTCAAAGTCTGATGGCACAGGATCTTGATCCGCGTGCCTATGTAAAAGCGCCCGTTAATGCCACCTTATTGATTGGCGGTTATTCCCATTCCGCGGGAGGTGTTCTTACGGACCCAACCCTGCCGCTGGAAAATCTGAAAGCAACAGTTAACACCACTACACTAGGTATGGCCCGAACATTTGCTCTATTCGGTAAGTCAGCGCAGGTATTGTATGTGTTGCCGTACAGCTGGGCCAATGCATCGGCTTTAGTCAATGGCCAGCCGGAGAGCACAAGCCGCACGGGTTTTGCCGACATGCGGGTGCGACTTTCGGTGTTGCTGTTGGGTGGCAAGGCGGTTTCCGTTAGTGACTTCCTCAAAGAAAATAACCGAACCATTATCGGCACGAGCCTCATGGTAATAGCGCCTACCGGGCAATACTTTCCTGACCGGTTAATTAATCTGGGTACAAGGCGATGGTCTTTTAAACCGGAGGTAGCCTTGTCGCAGAAAATCGGCAAGCGCTGGATGCTGGACGTTTACTCCGGTGTCTGGATTTTTACCAGCAACGACTCGTTCTTCCCGGGCAATGCCTTGCGTACCCAGGATCCACTGATGGCTTTCCAGGCTCACTTCAGCTATAACATAAACCCGAGAATGTGGATAGCCTTTAATGCAACCTACTATGCCGGTGGACAAAGTTCAGTGAATGATCGCTTTAACGATGACCGGCAGTCTAACTCCCGGTTCGGCACCACACTCGTGGTTCCGGTTGGGAAGCGAAATGCTCTGAAAATTGCCTATAGCCGCGGAGCCATTATCCGCGTGGGCGCGGATTTCAGTACGCTATCGGTGGGCTGGACGACATCCTGGTTTCAGGCCGGCAGAAAAGATGAGGAGTAAGCAAACCCGATTCATTATTGGTTTTCGGATTGAAATGGCAATCAGTGGCATCAAGTCCTCCGGAAACATTTGGCATTCCATAAAACCACATGGACTGATGGATGGATTCCATGTGTAAAGTCAAGTGTGTTACAGTCAATTTCAACGATCCGTGGATTTCGCATGTTGAAACTATCATCGAAGTATCAGGCAGTGTTTGCTGATCTGTTAACATCCAATGATCTTATAAATAGACAGCCGGAACAAGGCTGATGGGCATGCCATGCAGGTGATGCGAATCATCCGGTTCGATACCATAAATCATGGTTTACCTGCCGTTCACTTACGAAATTTCCTCCGGCAGGATAAAAATTATTCCTGGCCGCTATGCGGGAAAACAGCACTTCAGCACCTGTTCCTTTTAATCAGGACAAGGGTTTTTCAATTGTTCTGGGCGGCCCATTTTTCAACCTGTTGCGTAAAGCACATCTGACCGGGAATGACCTGGAACTGCTCAAAAAGAGAATTGTGATTATTTCTCTTTTAACCTGGCTCCCGCTCCTCATCTTGTCGATGCTGGCAGGCAATGCCTGGAGCGGAGCTGTTGAATTGCCTTTCATTAAAGATATCGAGGTGCATGTGCGATTCCTGGTTGCTTTGCCGGTGATGATTGCTGCCGAGCTCATGGTGCACGAGCGCCTCCGGCTGGTGGTTGGCATGTTTGAGCGTAATAACCTGATCCCGCAGGATAAGGTGAACCAATTCAGGGAGACGATTGCTTCCGCCTTCCGGTGGCGGAATTCCTATGTGGCGGAATTCCTGATGGTAGTAATTATCTATGTCATCGGTTACAATGTGGTCTGGCAAAAATCAATGGCGGTAGAAACAACGGCCTGGTTTACAGATCCGGCCGCAGGGAAAGGCAACCTGTCGCTGGCAGGTATTTGGTTTCGGTATGTCAGCCTTCCTGTTTTTCAGTTTCTCTTTTTGCGCTGGTATTACCGTATTTTCATTTGGGTGCGGTTCCTTTTTCAGATCTCAGCAATCAAATTCAGGTTATCACCCGTGCATCCCGATCATGTCGGTGGCCTGGGATTTATTTCCAATATCGTATTTGCCTTCATGCCGCTGGCGTTCATGCACGGTGTGGTACTGGCCGGCATGATTGCGAATCATATTTTCCATGAAGGCACCACCTTGCTGGATTATAAAATAGAAATCATTGTTATCGTTGCCGTGATTTTATTGCTGGTAATTGTTCCGTTGTTCGTTTTTTCTTCCCAACTCACCGAGGCCAAGCGAAACGGAATTTTGCATTACGGTCTGCTGGCTACTCAGTACGGTCAGGAATTTGAGGCCAAATGGATCCATCATTCGGTTGCTAAAAGCGGAGAATTGCTGGGCTCAGCAGATATCCGGTCTCTGGCTGACCTTCAGCAGGCCTTCAGTGTGGTAAGAAACATGAATATGGTACCAATTGCACGGAGCGATATTTTTATGCTAGTGGCAGCCACGATCGCTCCGGTTGCTCCGTTGCTGCTCACCATGATGCCGCTCAGTGATATTATTAAGTTGGTTGCCGGAATGCTTTTCTAAAACCTTTTTTTCGTCCGAAATTATCCGGGATAAGGAAAGAAACCCATCATTTACAAGCTTTATTCCCGTAACGTTAATTAATCTGCTGTACTTACCCCCTGTGATTGACAGGGCCGGAAGGTTTACCGCGACCACTGCGGCTTCGCAGGTCATCAAAGGCTGTAGCCGGATGAATCACGTAGGTGAAAACCCCCTTTCGCCCGTGTTTAAACGCTGGCGCTGATCACCAAAGCCAGAATATGAATCTAAATTGTAACCATAGTCGAGGTAACTATTTTTCTTTGGTTTCAACGATGCCGATTGGTTCAGCCGGGCAAAGAAGAAGTTCATGGGTTGTGCCAGCGAGGCGATGGTTGATTTAATACCCACAAGGTTGTATGGATAGTCGAAGATACCGCCAACGTGAACCCTGGTTCCTAATCCATAAGTTGGCTGTGAGAAAACTGATAACGCCAGTCCCCCGTGTAAAAGATTTTGCTGTTTATGGAGTAGCTGTTGTTTTGCATGATAAACAACACCTTGTTTTTGGTGGTGTATTGTGCACTTCCGGAAACAAGGGAATGAAAAGTTACTTTACCCGGCATTTTAAACGCATACTGACCGCCCTCACCCAGCATGAAGCCGATAGCCGGGTTGGAGCCGATGATCGGAAACAGCAGCAAAGGACCTTCCCCATCTTTTTTCGCTTCAGGGGTTTGTTCCGAGCTTCCCGGATAAGATCAGTCCTTTTTTACAAAGGTATAAGCGGCTGCCAAATCCTATAAAATACCGGGGTTTTTAGGAAGGTGCCAGGTAGCGTAATGACAAGAAAATAAGAAAATGAGCAAAGAGAAGGTTTATTCTGCACTGTTTGGATGTTACGTTGCAAAATCCAGGCTATCGGACGGTTATCAACAAAACAACAGTAATAACTTTACAGTCGAGTTTTATAGAAAAATCTCGAGTGTACAAACCCAAAAGACCACAGATCGCCATTTGCTGACAACGATAATCTTGGAGGATGGGCGTGATGTATTATGGTTGATGGTTTTTGTGTAATTGCACGGTAGTATTTCTGTTTAAATGGTAATAAGGAAATATTCCATAGCTGGAAGACTCCAAAAATGTTTAATCATTATGAAAAAGTATGCTTGCTTACTTGTGCTTTTATTAACACTGGGTATGCTGGGTTGTGAAAACGAAATACAAACCTTCACCATCTTGCGCCAGCCGCTGGTAACATTCCAAACCGATACCTTTAATACGCAAAGAACGTCCAATGCTATATTTTTTGGAGGAGCTACCAGCATACATACCTATCCCAATAATACGCAGCAGTCGTTTACTCGTTTTGTGCTTGAAAGCAGAGGACGAGACAACTCAGGCCGTGATTTTATTTTACAGATAGAGGTAGATGTAGTTGTCAACGGCAGCTATGTAGGTGTTTATCAGCCGGAATATCAACCTGCCGTAGGCGGCCTGGCAGATTTCAGGTTTATTATAAGGGAGGGAAATTCATTTATCGAATATGGACTGGCACCTGGAGGCGACCAGGCTTATGCACAGGTTATTGCACAAAGTAATGAAGAACGAATTGTAAGAGGAATCTTTGCAGCAACCCTGGTAAACCGAACCGATGGCACGGCACCCGGTATTGAATTAGTTAATGGAACCTTTATTGACATACCTTACTAATTATGAGAAAAATTATATGTCTATTGTTGTATGTAATGCTGACAAGCATTGCCCATGCCCAGGAAGAGAAGTCAACCCAGCGAGGCCGTGATGTAATTATTACTACCGAAGGCCAGGTTATCCAGGCCCTGGTTATTGAAGTGAATGAATCCGAAATTAAATATCAATTAGCTGATATGGGCCAAATGGGTCCCACGTTTACTATACCGGTTAATAAGGTTTATGCCATTAATTATGATTCGGGCACTACCCAATACTTTACGCCCAGGTTGAACGGTAAAAAGGTAACTGCGCTAAAAACCAAACCTGATACTACATGGAATTATTTGATTGGTAACGTTTCACGCGGGGTATTACGAATAGGTTTAGGGTCTGTAAAGAACTTTTCTACCTGGAATAATATGGATGATTTTAGTTCTCGAAATGTGATACCTGGCTTTACCGCAGCCTATCATTTTCAAGTAAGCAGATTACTACAGGCTGGTTCCATGCTCAGCATAGCAGAGTATGAGTATAGACGCACCATAAACAGCACTTATGATAATTTGATAATAGACCAACGGGTAAATGAAAATTTATGGGCACTTGGTTTTTTTGCCAGATACGAACTCAGTCAAACTTTCGTTAGGCCATACATCATTGGTGGTGCCAATCTGGTCTTCAGCAACACTACTGTAACCAGTGATTTAACGAGCAACATTTTAATAAAGTCAGTGCGCAGTGAAGTACCGATCACAAGTTTTCGACCGGCATTTATATTTCGGGTGGGCATCGATATGAGGCTAAGTTCCCGTTTTGGAATTTATGTCGATGTAGGCTCCGGCCTTCATCTGGTGCAAAATGGATTCATTTTTATTCTTGAAGATTGAAGCCAGCCATGAAACAAATTCTTTTTATATCAATTTCAATCCTAGTGATTTGCTTATCAGGCAAGGCACAGGATAAAAAGCGCGATAGTGGTATCATCTTCTTATTAGGTCCCAGTGGTACCTATCAAATTCCGGCAATTGATGAAGGGAGCGACTATAACGAAAATCTCCTTTCATGGCAAATAGACAGCCAACTTGGTTTCATATCCACCAGAAATCAAACCAACCGGGGTAATATGCTGATGGCTTTTGGAAATGTAGGAGCAGCTAACAATGCCATGTTGCAAGAAATCATGCAATCATCCATATATGCAGAAAAAGTAACTGCCGATCGCAGCTTTAACCCCTATTATTCTATTGAAGGAGGGATGATCATCTTTAAACTTCTTCGTATAAGCGGTGGTGCTGGGCGGCAATATTTTACTTTGGCCGAGGACGAAACCCTGTCCTGTCTGAAATATTTTACAGGCACAGCGGGCCTTAATTTTGATTTTGGGGCAGTAAATCTGGGTATTAATGCAACGATGCTTACCGGTCGTGAATTAGAGCAATCGCTTATTCGTCTTAATATGGGCTTCTTGGTAAAATTTTAATCGTTTTCTCAACTTCATTAACATCTTTGCTGCCATAAAATCCACATCATGATAGAAAGTAGTAACATCATAATCTTTCAGTATTCTTTGCTATGGAATTGAACAAATCGGATGATAATCTTGTTGCGATAAGTTAAAATGTACTTAGTTTTGGAAAGGCGAATGAATTGATCAGTAGAAATACAATACAACGGATTAATTACGTCATTAAAATTTTAAATTAACATCATAATAACCTAACACCTATGAGTCGGAAAATTTTCATCAATTATCTGGCGGGCATGCTACTTCCAGTCATCTTTCTGATGTTTTCACAAAGCGCCAATTCTCAGCAACCAATACCTACTACGCAGGTCATGCCGGATACGGCACGCATGACGTTCAATCAGATCTCACAGGCCCTTGGCCTTTTTGTTTATCCTTCCAATAACCAGAATCAACATCAGCAGAAGCGGGATGAATTTGGTTGTTATCAGTGGGCTACAGAACAATCCGGTATCGATCCGTTGAATCTTCCCAGAATCGAAGTGCAGCAATCAACCGGACCTACCGGAGGTGCTGTACGTGGTGCCGCCCGCGGAGCCGCTGCAGGTGCTGCCATTGGTGCCATTGCCGGGGATGCAGGAAGAGGTGCTGCTATTGGCGCAACGGCCGGAGCCCTGGGCGGAAGGAGTGCAGGCCGGCAAATGCAGGCTCAACAAAATCAACAAGCGCAGGCCAATGCAGCTGCCCAGGAAAGGGCCATGATGGACCGGTTCAGGCAAGGTTTTTCAGCCTGCATGTCAGGAAGAAATTACACCATTAAATAAATATAGAGGGTTAATAACCAGTCAAAATTGATCCGTTACTGTCAGCAATTAATTAACGAATACACCATGAAAAACTTCGTATACCTAACCGTAGTGATACTGGCTTTGAGTGCCTGCACCTCTAATAATGATAAGTTGCAACGCGATAATATAGAAGTGGTAAAGCAATATGTAGCCGCAGTTGAAAATCTTGACTATGAAGGCATGGGTGCTTTGCTGGCTGAGGATTATGTTGGGGTTGGCCCTTCGTACGGTGATTCAATCAGGCGGGAGGAAGCCATTGCCAATTGGAAATGGAATGTTGACAATCTTTACGAGAAAATTACCTATAACCGTCAACGCTTTGCTGCAGTGACCATACCCG
>JALOMI010000137.1 GCA_025455465.1 Cyclobacteriaceae bacterium
TATTTCTCCAAAGCACGCATGGCCGTGCTGGTGCTGATCGGTTTGTTCCCGATGCTGTTTGCTGCCTGGCAAACACAAAGCCTGATAACCGGTGCTGCGTTTTTTGCCGGCCTCAGTGTCGCGCTCGCTTGCCTTGCGCTGGTTGCGCTGGCGTTACTCTGGCTGGTGAAGAAATTTTTTCCGTCACAGGCATCGTTTATCTGGCGGCATTCCCTGGCGAATTTATTCCGGCCCAATAATCAAACACAGATGCTCATGGTGGCTATCGGCCTCGGAGCCTTCATCATCACCACGCTGAACATGGTGGAAAAGAGTTTGCTCAGTCAGGTGGAATTCAGCGGACAGGAGAATCAATCGAATACCATCCTCTTTGATATTCAGCCGTACCAGAAAGACGGTGTGGTGAAACTCATGGAAGAAAACGAGCTGAAAGTGAACCAGGTAGTGCCGATTGTTACCTGCCGCATCAGTGAGCTGCGCGGACGAAGCATAGAAGACTGGCAGCGCGACACCACCGATAAAATTCCCAACTGGGCATTAACACGTGAATACCGGGTTTCTTATCGCGACAGTCTGCATGTTTCTGAAGAACTGATCAGCGGAGAACTGCAATCCAAAAAGCCGGGAAAGGATTCTGTCTGGGTTAGTATATCGGAAGGCCTTCATGAAGAGTTGAACGTAAAGCAAGGTGATTCCCTGGTATTTGATGTTCAGGGTGTTCCCGTTAAAGCCTTCATCAGCGGGGTGCGCAAAGTGAACTGGCCCAAAGACCCGCCTAACTTCATTTTTGTTTTCCCCACCGGTGTGCTGGAAGAAGCGCCCCAGGTCTACGTAACGGCAACGCGCATCAACGACCAGCAGGTGGCAAACCGGTTTCAGCAGCAGCTCATCACGCTGTTTCCCAATGTGTCGCTGATTGATCTTCGCCTGGTGCTGAGTACGGTGAATGATCTCTTCAATAAGCTTGGCTTGATTGTTCGTTTCCTTGCGTTGTTTAGCATCGTTACGGGACTGGTCGTACTCTCCGGTGCGGTTATCAACAGCAAGTTTGTTCGGATGAAAGAAAACGTGTTACTGCGTACCCTTGGTGCGCGTACCAAACAGATCACCTACATCACCCTGATTGAATATGCCTACCTCGGTTTGTTCTCCGCCCTCACCGGAATGATCCTTTCACTCGGAGGCGGCTATTTGCTCACGCGTTTTTTCTTCGACATTCAGTTCGCGGTTGACATCACTGAAGTGGTGATCATTGCGCTGGGTGTCATATCACTGACGATGCTGATCGGCTGGTGGAATTCACGCGAGGTCATTTCTACACCACCGTTGCAGGTGTTGCGAAAAGAAGGATGATTAACACTTGATGTTGTTAATTTGCAATTAATAATGAACAATGATCAATGATCAATTCGGGAAGCCGGAGACTTTAAACCAGAAGCGCTTCGCTAGAAGCTTGCAGCTTGCAGCTTGAAGCGTGTTCCAATCACTAAAAACTCCGGTACCGACAAGTGCATCAGGTTTTACGAGATTCCCTTATTTTTATCGTTCCGGAACAGATAAGCCGCTATGGGAAGAATCATGGTGATGGGTGTGATTGTGTGGATGTGGTCTTTTGCTGCAGCCGCGCAGCAGGCTTCCCTGAAATTCATCGAAAACAAAAACCAGTGGGCACCGGGTGTTGACTTTGCGGCACGCGTGCCGGGCGGAAGGGTTTTTATTGCTCCATCCGGATTTTCTCTTTACCTCTTTGAAACCGGTAAACCGGATGAGCATTACGATCATGTTCATGGTGCGGTGAATGAAGCTACGGGTCAGGTTGATACTGATCAACTGCTGTGCGGGCATCATGTCTCCGTCACCTTCAATAATGCTTTGATGCCCGGAAAGCCGGTAGGCAGCAACCGTTCTGATGAATATTACAATTTCTTTTTGGGCAGCGATCCGGAACGCTGGGGCACCGGTGCCTATGCCTACGAAACGATCACCTATCCGGAATTATATACTGGAATCGATCTTCGGATTTCTTCGATTGGTAAAGATCTGAAGTATGATTTCATCGTATCGCCTGATGCTGATCCGGATCAGATACAGGTAGATATTGGTGGTGCGGATGAGCTTTACCTCAGCGATGGGCAACTGCACATCCGCACATCCGTTGGAGAACTGATCGAGCAGCATCCGTATTCTTACCAGATCATTGGTGGCGTTATGTGCACGGTGCCGAGTGAATTCCGTCTGAACGGCAATGCGCTCACATTTTATTTTCCCGAAGGCTATGATCCCTGCTTTGAACTCGTCATCGATCCGCTGCTGATCTTCTCGACATTCTCCGGATCCACTGCTGACAACTGGGGCAGTACCGCCACACCGGGAGAAAACGGAACATTGTATTCCTCCGGCATCACCAGCCACCTCAATGTGGGAGGTACTTTTCCGGCCACACTCGGTGCCTTCCAGACCAACTACGGTGGCAACTACGACATCGCCATCCTGAAATACGATTCCATCGGATCGAAGATGCTGTATGCAAGTTACCTCGGTGGCAGCAGCAACGAATCACCGCACAGCCTGGTCGTTGATGAAGGCACCGGTGATCTGCTCGTGCTCGGCACGACCAGTTCGGAGAATTTTCCGATATCGGCCGCAGCCTTTCAGAAAAGTTACCAGGGAGGTTTTCCTCAGCCTACCAATGCCTTCGATTATCCCAACGGCTCCGACATCACTGTATCACGCATCAACATGACGGGTCGCACCCTGCGCGCGTCCACCTATCTTGGTGGCAATGGCAATGACGGGCTGAGTCCGCTGGGCTCACCACTCGTCCGCAATTACGGGGATGACCTGCGCGGAGATATCATCACCGATGAGGAAGGGTTTATCTACATCAGTTCCGTAACCAGCTCAACGAATTTTCCGGCACAGAGCAGCTTCAGCACATCGTACCGGGGAGGACTGACGGATGCCATTGTTGTGAAGCTCAAAGCCGACTTGTCGGGCCTGGAATGGTCTGCTTTCCTTGGCGGCACAAGTGCCGATGCCGCCCACTCCATCAAGCTGGATCAGGACAACAACATCTATTTAGCCGGTGGCACCAGCAGTGCTGATTTTCCGGTAACAACAGGAAGTTATCAGCCGGTGTATAACAGTGGTACTGATGGCTGGATCACCAAACTGAACAAAGACGGCAGCGGAATCATCACCAGCACGTTCACCGGAACAACCAATTACGATCAGGTATACTTTGTGGATCTGAACGAAGCGGGAGATGTCTTTGTCTACGGACAAACCAACGGCAACTTTCCGGTCACCGCAGGCACCTACCGCAATGCCAATAGCGGGCAGTTTGTGCAAAGTCTGAAAGGGGATTTATCGGCACTGAATTTTTCTACGGTATTCGGATCCGGCATTGGTATTCCCAATATTTCTCCCACTGCGTTTATGGTGAGTGAGTGCGACCGTCTCTATATGGCCGGCTGGGGCGGGGCCATCAACATCAGCAGAGGTTATTGGAACAGCACCACGCGCAATATGCCTGTCACCGCGGATGCGCTACAGAAGACAACGCAGGGCAGCGACTTCTACTTCATTGTGCTGAACGGCAATGCCAGCGAGCTGCTTTATGCCACCTACCTGGGCGGCAACAGTTCGACCATTCATGTCGATGGAGGTACGAGCCGCTTCGACCGCAGTGGCATTGTGTATCATGCCGTCTGTGCCGGGTGTGGCGGAGGCTTTGACGATTTCCCGACCACACCGGGTGCGTGGTCGCGCACCAACAACAGCGGCAACTGCAACAACGCGGCTTTCAAATTTGATCTGTCTTCCCTGCGCGCGCGGCTGCAGACCAATTCGGCTGATTTTAAATCACCCGGCCTCAACCGGGTTTGTTATCCTGACCGCATCCGCTTTCAGAATAAAAGTACGGGCGGAAAAATCTTTGAATGGAACCTGGGTGACGGCACCAAAATCACCCGGCAGGATACACTATCCATAGTGCATGCGTATGAACAACCTGGCACCTACCGCGTCAGCCTGAAGGCGATTGATTTCAACACCTGCCGCGGAGAAGATTCGGTGGTGACGTTCGTGCAGGTTTTCCGCACGGAGATGAAGGCGCAGGACGATGATGTGATTTGTTCGGGCACAGCTTATCAGCTGAAGGCTTCCGGTGGCGTTTCCTATGAGTGGCGAACGGTACGTGGCGCTTTGATCAGCACGACAGTCACACCTGATCGTTCCACCGATTATTATGTCACCATGCGCGATGGGAACGGCTGTGTGAAGCTCGATACGGTGAAGCTGGAAGTCGTGCCGGGCATCGATTTAAAATTTTCGTACGAGTACCTGAGCGATTGCTATTCCCGCCCGCAGGTGAAGCTTATCAATGAAACTTTGCAACAATCGGATGAGACGTACGTGTTTGATCTCGGTGATGGTTTCACTACCGATCAGCAGGAAGTGCTGCATCAGTACAGCAGTGACGGAACGTATACGGTGAAGCTGATCGGCAATAAATCCTTCTGCGTGTATGAGCAACCGGTGGTGTTGCCGGTGTACACGCTGAAAGTGCCGAACATCATCACGCCTGAAGGTACGCCCGGCTACAACGATGTGTTCACGATTCAGTTCGGAGCGAAGGGACAGACACCGGCCAGTGCCGATTTTACAGTGGGGTTAAAAATTTATAACCGCTGGGGAACGGTTGTTTTCGAAAGCGATGATTACCAATACGACTGGTCCGCCAACGATGTGGACTCCGGAGTGTATTACTTCACACTAACCATCAATGAACAGACGGTTTGCCGGAGCTGGGTGCAGGTGGTGAAGTAGTTGAGTACTTGATTAAATTTCGCGACAAGGGTTCACTTATTTGATTGATATTTTTCCCGCATCATCTATCTTCAAAGCTAATCCTTTAATTACACGTATATGCAAGAATTCATTAAAGGCCGGATGTTGCTTCCGGTAATCGCTTCGCTGCTGTTTTTTATTCTTCAGTCCTGTACCGAAAAACCGTCAAAACCCGAACTCGAAGTCACCTGGCAACTGGAAAAGAATTTCCAGGCAGAAGGGTATGATGTGCATACGGCCAATATGTGGCTGGTCAACCGCGGTAAACAGATCATAACGGGCAACTGGTTATTGTACTGGAACCAGCCTCCGTTTTATGTGGCGCGCACGGAGTCGGAGCAGCCGGTAACACTCACCCATATCAACGGAGATTTCTATGAGCTCAGGCCCGGCAAGGATTTTCGGTTGAAGTCCGGTGATTCGGTAAAGATTGCTTACACGCTGGCCGGCTCCATCGTCAAGCATTCAGATGCCCCGCAGGGAATGTACATCGAATATGAACTGAACGGTGAAACGCAGACTGAACGAATCGCTCGTGTGACAATTATGCCCATAGAGACAAGAGAACAACTCACCCGTTCACCGGAAGATGAAGAACCCGTACCCACTGCGGAGTATTTGTTTGCGCAGGCTGCCGGCATGAAGGTGTTGCCGGAAAGTGAATGGTATCCGGTTTTGCCGTCACCCAAAAAATTCACAGCCGGTTCGGGTCAGTTTCGGTTTCCTTCCTCCGTCATCATCACGGCATCGAAGGAAATGGAACGCGAAGGACAGTATCTACAGAAGGCATTGTATAACCAGACCGGCATGCAGGGCACGCTGGGTGCCGGTGGTGTGATTCAATTGCAAGTGGATAAAAGTATCCGCCATGCGGAGGGTTATCAGCTGGTGGTGAATGAAAAATCAATCTCCATCCGCGGAGGATCTCCGGCCGGTGTGTTCTACGGCATACAGTCCATGCTCAGCCGGCTGCGCATGGTGGATTATAATTGGGTGATGAGTACATTCACGATGGACGATGAGCCGGCCTTTGCCTACCGCGGCCTGCACCTTGATGTGGGAAGGAATTTCCAGTCGAAGGAAACGATCCTCCGTCTGCTCGATATGCTCGCGAAATACAAGCTCAATAAATTCCTGTTCTATGTTACGGAAGACGAAGGCTGGCGGCTGGCCATTGAAGAACTCCCCGAACTAACAGAGGTAGGAGGCAGACGCGGGCACGCCCACCGCGATAGTTTGTATTTGCAGCCGGCTTATGGTTCCGGTCCGGATGCAAGCGATCCGCTTTCCAGCGGCAACGGATTTTATTCACGCGAAGATTTCAAGGAGATCATCCGCTATGCGCATGAGCGGCACATCGAAGTGATACCGGAAGTGAATTTACCCGGGCATGCACGTGCAGCCATCCGCGCGATGGAGTTGCGCTACAACCGGTTGATGAAGGAAGGACGGGAAGCAGAAGCCAATCAGTACCGCTTGATTGATCCGGAGGATAAGTCGGTTTATACCTCTGCTCAGGGCTATAAGGATAATGTCGCCTGTGTGTGCAACGAAAACGTGTACCGTTTCTTTGAGACTGCGCTGGATGACATCATCGAGATGTACCGCGAAGCGAATGTGCCGTTCACCATGTTTCACACCGGTGGTGATGAAGTGCCGGGTAAGTCGTGGACTGATTCACCGATATGCCGGGAGTTCTTAAAGAGTCATCCGGAGATCACCAATACAAAAAATCTTCAGGCTTATTTCTTCGATCGTATTACCGACATAGTACGCAGTCGCGGATTAACCGTGGGTGCCTGGGAAGAAGCGGTGATGGCCTTTGATGAAGCAGATCAGTGGTATCCCAACAAACAGTTTGTGGGGCGGCAGGTGTATCCGTATATCTGGAATAACCTGTGGGGCAATCAGGACCTTGGCTACAAGCTGGCCAACGCGGGTTACCCGGTGATTCTCTGCAACGTCACCAATTTCTATTTCGACCTGGCGTATAACAAAGACCCGCGCGAACCGGGATTGTACTGGGCCGGGTTTGTGGATACGAAAGATGCGTTCAGCTTCGTGCCGTACAATCTGTTTTTATCGACAACACACGATAACATGGGGCGCACCTTCAATCCGGAAGTTGATTTCGCAACGATGGAGCGATTGACACCACAAGGCAAAAGGAATATTGTGGGTGTGCAGGCGCAGATCTGGAGCGAGACCATCAATAAAGGAAGGGACATGCTGGAATATTATTACCTGCCCAAGCTGCTGGGCTTTGCGCAGCGTGCGTGGGAAGGGCAGCCGGCCTGGGGAGAGATTGCGGATGGTGTGAAACGAAATGAAGCCATGGAAAAAGACTGGAACCGCTTTGTTAACACGATTGGTTTCCGCGAATTGCCGGAGCTGGAAAAATTCAATGCGGGATATCACTACCGCATACCGGCACCGGGCATTGCCAAAACGGATGATGGTAAGATTGTCATCATTGCTGAAGTTCCCGGATTTGAAATCCGCTACACCACCGATGGGAGTGAGCCTCATGCCGGAAGCACATTATACACCGAACCGTTAGTGTTGCGTGCAAACCAAATTAAAGCCGCCTGTTTCAACCGGAAAGGGCGTTCCGGATTTTCTACTATCTTCCGCGCAAATTAAGTTCTTCATGAAAACCGAACTCTCCAACCGACTGATCTCACTCGATGCCCTTCGTGGCTTTACCATTGCCGGCATGGTGATCGTGAATGATCCCGGCTCATGGAGCCATGTGTATGCACCCCTGCTGCATGCGGAGTGGAACGGCATCACACCGACAGACTATATCTTCCCCACGTTTCTCTTTATTGTAGGCGTATCGATTGCGCTGGCGTATGATAAGCGTGTGAAAGCCAACGAGCCAAAATCAGATATGCTGAAGAAGATGCTGTGGCGCGGTGTGAAGATTTATTTGCTGGGATTGTTTTTGTGGCTCTGGCCTGAGTTTGATTTTTCGGGCATACGCTGGGCTGGTGTGTTGCAGCGGATCTCGGTCGTGTTTGTGGCTTGCGGTTTACTCTTTTTATATACCGACTGGAAACAGCAGCTTAAACTTGCTGTTGGTATTCTGGTGGGTTACTGGATTGTGATGGCCTATGTTCCGGTGCCCGGCATCGGTTTCCCCGATCTGTCCGTTCCCGAAAAAAACTGGGCCAACTACCTCGACACATTATTGCTGCCCGGAGTGATGTGGCAGAAGACCTGGGACCCGGAAGGCTTGCTGAGCACGTTGCCGTCTATAGCAACAGGAATTTTCGGTATGCTGATCGGGCGCATCATCCTGGATGAAAATGATGCGTATAAAAAACTCACCTGGTTGTTCTTCTGGGGTGTGGCCATGCTGACGATCGGTGGCGTGTGGGATTGGTTCTTCCCGATCAACAAGAATTTATGGACGAGTTCGTACACGGTTTACATGGCCGGACTTACAACGCTTGGTCTTGGTGCGATGATCCTGATTGTGGATATGCTGGGCTATCACAAGTGGACATCGCTTGGAAGAATTTATGGTGCCAACGCGATTACGGCTTATGTATTGGCTGGTATGCTAACGGTGGTGTTTTACGGAATGGAGATCGGAGGGAAGTCATTGAACAATCACTGGATGGATTCGCTGTCAGGTGCAGGAGCTTCGCTTAAGTTTGCTTCATTCACCTATGCGGTGTTGTACATGCTGATCGTATTCATTCCAGTTTGGGTGCTTTACAAAAAGAAGATTTTCATTAAAGTGTAATCGTTTTAATTGTCTGCACGTCACTGCCAACTG
>JALOMI010000335.1 GCA_025455465.1 Cyclobacteriaceae bacterium
CGTGGCAGTTCCTGCAACTGGTGTCTCAAACATTGCCCGATGGATATTGCCATCTATGACCCAACATCCCAATGGCACTGCATCCGTTGTCTTGACTGTGTTGGTTGCCCATTTGGCGTGGTCAGGCATGAGAGCGGTTATGTGTTCTTTTACAATTCCGGAAAAATAGACTTCTTCGATGCATTTTCCCTCACTGAACTATTTCCTGATCTGGCCAGGGTGCTGGCCGGAAAGTACGTCAATCATGTTACACAGATTTCAGATGGACGACTGGTTGTTTCCACCCAGCGTGCCGGTTTATTTATGTATGACCCGCAGACACATCAGCTCGAGAATATTAACGAGGACGAGGGGTTAATGTCGAATGCCTGCCTTCGGGTATTTCAGGACAACAGTGGCAACCTGTGGGTAGGCATGCAAAACGGGATAGCCTTAATCGACATCCGGTCTCCGTTACGATTGATCAATCAGAATCTCGGCCTGCAGGGGAGTGGCTACGAAGCTTATGAGACGAATGAAGGCACCTATTACACCACGTCTAACGGAATCTATTTTCAGCCACAGGGTAAACCGGAAAGTGTTTTTCTTCCGGGTACCGAAGGACCCGCTTATGCTTTGCAACTGATTAACAGAAAGCTGTATGCCGGCCATCATACCGGGTTGTTTTTACTGGATAAAGGGCAAGCAACCCGGATCAACACCAGTGACGGACTTTGGCAGGTCAAGCCGTTGCGGTCAAATCCCAGTTATGCCATCGGGGGTACCTATTCCGGACTATATCTTTTTAAGATTGATGAACAGGGGGTATTACGTGAAGTCCGGAAGATCGATGGGTTCACTGAGTCGAGCCGGTTTTTTGAAGAAGACAGAATGGGAAGGATCTGGGTAGGCCAGTATTACAAAGGTTTGTACGTGCTGACATTCGATGAATCACTGCGTGAAGCAACCGTAAAAAAGATCTCTGAATCGCATAAGCTTCCCATTCAGCAGTACATCTTTTTAAGCCGGATCGATGATGAATTATTGATCTGCACGTCCCGGGGGATATTCAAACTGGATCAGGCCACCGATGCCATCGTGGAAGAAGAAGTATTCTCCAAAGTAGTCGGCAAAAACTGGGTCTATCAGCTTGTTCAGGATAAACAAAAAAATGTCTACGTCTACACCGAAAACCTGGCAGGATTCTTTAAGCAGGTTGGGCCGGGCAATTATGTCTACGCGCCTGCTTCGCTGTTTCAGCTGCGCCAGTCTTTCAACAACGACTTGCTGAGTGTTTCCCTCAATGTCAGCAATGGTGTTTATTTTAATGCCAATGAGGGGTTTATCCATTACAATCCTGACCTCGAGGACCGGGTCTCGGTAACCCACGAACCCCTGGTCAGTCATATTATCAGTGTTGCAGACGACAGTATATTGTATTCCCGGATGCCCTTTCATGCGCGGCCGGGTAAAATTGAACCGATCCAAATCACGGAAGGGACACGGGTGTTACAGTTTGTGATTGAGTCGTTTAAATTTAAAGATATCAACAATCAGCTCTTCCGGTATTACCTCAGCAATTTTGATGCAGGCTTCGGTGAATGGACCAACACATTCGTGAAAGAATATACCAATCTGAAAGCGGGTACCTATACCTTTCAGGTTCAGGCCTTCGATGCCCGCGGAGAAATTATCACCAGTCAGCCTTACCAGATCATAGTCGATCCGCCACTTTATAAAAGTCCTTATGCACGCCTGCTTTATGTCATGCTGGTTATGACCGGTTTGTATTTGGTATACCGGTACCAGCGGCAATATTACAGGAGAAAACAAGACAGGCTGGAACGTCAACGAGTGAAGGAACTGGAACAGAAACAACAGGAACTTCAGCAGGTAAAGGATGAACAGATGAAAAGCGAATTGCATCATCTGAATAACCTCCTCGCAGCCTCAACCATGAACCTGGTGGTGAAGAATGAATTCATGGAAAATATCAAAGAAGAAATCCGCCAGGCCAAAATCACCGACAAAGTAGAAGATAAACAGCTTGCCCTGGAGCGCATCATCAAAGAAATAGATACCACCCTGAAGGTCCATGAGGACTGGAAGCAATTCGAATATCATTTCGATCGCGTACATGGTGATTTTCTCTCACGGCTGACTGCTGAATTTACTGATCTTACACCGGGTGAACAGAAACTCTGTGCTTTCCTGCGATTAAAAATGGACACCAAAGAAATCGCCAACCTGATGGGTATTTCATTGCGCGGTGTAGAGGTTGCCCGCTACAGGCTTCGCAAGAAACTCGGACTGGATGCTCATCAAAATCTTTCCAAGTTTATACTTGAATATTAGTGTTGGTTTTCGTTCTGTTCGATGGCTAAGTTATGAAGTTAAATAATCTTCTTTTGCAGGCTTTTTCCTGATGAGAATCATTGCTTGGTACGGTTTAAATCCTTAGCATTAGAAGACCATAAATGCGATTGGATAGTGAATAGGAGAATGGTCGGACAGAATAATTACCGGATACTATTTACTTGAATCAGTTCGTCATGAAAGTACTTTTTTACACGCGTGAATACCCGCCCTATGTTTACGGAGGAGCCGGTGTGCATGTGGAATACCTGGCCCGCGAACTTGCGCACTTGATGGCTGTAGAAGTACGGAGTTTTGGTGATCAGGATAATCAATCCGGGCAATTGCGGATTATGGGATTCAATCCCGATGCACAATTGTTAAGTAATACCAAACCCGAGCTTGCTCCTGTCTTTAAAACCCTGAATACCTGTATTCAAATGAACAGTGGCGTGTTGG
>JALOMI010000336.1 GCA_025455465.1 Cyclobacteriaceae bacterium
AAAGAATCTCCGCTGGATAGAAAAGTACTTGAAGACTTGGAGAAAGGCGGCTCACTGCAAAGCCAGTTTGAGCGCACCCATCTGTAACAGCACGTTGGTTTACTGCAAACGGGCCAGCACTTTTTTCATCCGGTCAAGCGCTTCGCGAAGATCCTCTTCGGATGCTGCGTAGGAAAGCCGCACGCAGTTGGCATCTCCGAAAGCGCCACCCGGCACCAGCGAAACCATGCCTTCTTCCAGGATGTACATACAGAAGTCTTCATCGTTGCGGATTGTGCGCTGCCCATTTGATTTTCCGAAGTAATAGCTTACATCCGGGAAGAAGTAAAATGCACCTTGCGGATAGTTTGATTTTATACCCGGAATCTCTTTCAGCAACTGAAAAACAATGTCCCTGCGCTTTTTGTAGGCTTCTACCATCTTGAGGGTAGGGGTGATATCACCGGTGATAGCGGCCAGTGCGGCACGCTGGGCGATGGAGCAGTTTGCCGAGGTTAACTGACCCTGAATTTTATTACAGCCATCGGCAATCCACTTCGGTGCGGCTATGTAGCCGATGCGCCAGCCGGTCATGGCAAAGCCTTTGGCAAAACCGTTAACCGTAATGGTTCGTTCGAACATTCCGGGCAAAGAAGCAATACTGATAAATTCTCCGGTGAAGTTGATATGCTCGTAAATCTCATCGGCAATCACCAAAACATTTTCATGCTTGAGAATAACATTGGTAATGGCCTGCAATTCGTATTTGGAGAAGACCGAGCCGGTAGGGTTGCAAGGTGATGAAAAGATAACCACCCGCGTCTTGGGTGTAATGGCAGCTTCCACCTGTGACGCAGTTACTTTAAAGTCGTTTTCGATGGAGCCCTTTACCAGCACCGGTGTGCCTTCTGACAAACGAACCAGCGCATCGTAGCTGACCCAGTACGGTGAAAAAATAATCACCTCGTCACCGGGGTTGAGAATTGCCAGCATGGCGTTGGCAATGGATTGCTTGGCGCCATTGGAAATGACAATATTTTCGGCCTTGTAAGGCACATTGTTTTCTTTCGCATACTTCGCGGCCAGTGCTTCACGGAAATCGGCATAACCGGCAACCGGAGGGTAGGCAAAATACTTGCCCTCATCAATAGCATTTTTAGCGGCTTCGCAGATGTGCTGCGGAGTCTTAAAATCGGGCTCTCCAAGACTCAGGTTGATAACGTCATATCCGCGGCTTTTGAATTCGCGGGCTTTGGCGGCCATGGCTAATGTGGCAGATTCTTCAAAAGAATTAAGGCGTGCAGAAAGTGTATTCATAGCTTGAAAACGAGGCGGTAAAATAGTGAATAATTAAAAGCAATCCCTAGTTGAACAGGGTGCGACCAAGGATACTCCTTCCGAGGGTTATTTCATCAGCATATTCCAGGTCACCGCCTACCGGTATACCGCGTGCAATAACGCTTACCTTAATAGGAAGTTCTTTCAGGCGCCTGTGGATATAAAAAGATGTGGTATCACCCTCCATCGTGGGGCTGAGCGCCAGGATTAACTCTTTCACTTCCGATTGCGCTTCGTTTACACGACTGATCAGGGCTTCAATTTTCAGATCGGTCGGGCCAATCCCATTCATCGGAGAAATAACACCTCCCAGCACATGATATAAACCGGTATACTGTGCCGTGTTTTCTATCGCCATCACATCGTTAGTATTCTCCACCACACAGATGATGGACCGGTCACGCCTGCCGCTGCTGCATATGGTGCAGACCTCGGCATCAGAAATGTTATGGCATTGCCGGCAATACCGGATTCCGGAACGAAGCCTGTTCAGCGCTTCGGTAAGCCGGAAGGTGTTTTCTTCTTTTTCACGGATGAGGTGAAGCACCAGGCGAAGGGCAGTTTTTTTACCTATACCCGGCAGCCGGGCAATCTGTGTGACAGCCTCTTCAATCAGTTTAGAAGGATACTCCATGCGCGGTTCTGTAAATTCGTTTGCTGCACAGTCTCATGGCCAGGGTCATCCATCTCATATTACAGAATACGGGCATCAATGCCGCGTTCACAAATGGCATCGCGCATCGGCTTCAGGTAATCGAATGCACCGGTTTTCACGGTGCACTTGCCCTTGTGGTGAATAATCCAGGTGCATTGCTCAGCCTGCTCCAGCGTGTGCTTGCATACTTTCACCAGCGTATTGATCACATGATCAAAGGTGTTGAAGTCGTCATTGAATACCACCAGGTCCATAACCTCGGTTGTCTCAATGGCTTCCAGCAAATCGGTCAGCGTGTCTTCCTTAATCTGATGTGACATAATGCGAATACTCTGCCGTGCAAAAGTAATGAAATGCCCATCCATTTCGGATTTGCTTTTACGCTGATTTAGGCATTTTTTGCGCGAAACAATCCCGCATGACGCCTGCCCTGGTCATCAGCATCAATATTTAAATAATCATTATATGATGAATTTAAATCGGTAGATGCACGGAACTTACTTGGGTCCCATTGAGCCGGCGAATTTTGTGCATTGAAATCACCAATTGTCATGTTGAAAGCTGAGTTGCCATAGTAACCATACTGTTTGCCCTGCTGATTTACAAGAGTACCAACATTGTAGAATATTTCCTCGCCGTTGTTGACATTTGCAGCAGCTCTTGTTGCAAACCAACGCTGTCCCTGAATCGGGTAGTCATATTCCAGTGGGTCTGTACTTAACTGACCATTAACGAGGAGCCAGAAATCTCCATACCAGGGATACTGTCCACCCTGCTCTTTAGCTACTGGGCCTGAGATGACATAGTTGAAATCCAGTGG
>JALOMI010000337.1 GCA_025455465.1 Cyclobacteriaceae bacterium
AATCAGAATAATCAGTATAATTAATATCCTTTTCATCGTTGTAATTTAAATCGTATTGACTGATCACCTACAACAAGTTTAGAATAACCGTTCTCTAAAATCCTGTTGTTGTGCTGGTGATGAAATCCTGGCTGTTATTTGGGTTTGATCAGAAATTCATAAACCTATGATTCACCGGGTTTAATAGTCTTCTTTTCGTAGTATCTTAACTCCCGCACCGTGCGTGTGATAGAAGCTAGTTCATAGCAAATTAACCACAGCACCGATTTCATCCCTTCCAAGTTACCTGCATTGGTCAAGGTAAGAACTCTTTTTCTGGATCATAAATTTTACTTAATCAATACAAGATTCCTTAAATCTACCGTTGAGCCGATCTTCAGCAAATGCAGATTCATTCCGGCTGCTTTGAATTTGCGTATAGCTTCCTCGTGATCGATTTTTATGTATCCAAACGTATCGTAATGCACGCCCACAATTTCGTTGCATTGAATCATCCTGGCACATTCAATGGCATCATCCACATCCATTGTAAAATTGTCACCGATAGGCAGTACGGCAAAGTCGAGTTTGGTCCAACGCGGGATCAATTGCATATCCAACGTGAGGCCGGTATCACCGCTGTAGTAAAAACTGCCTTCATCACTGGTAACAATAAATCCCATGGGATTACCTCCATAGCTTCCATCCGGCAATCCGCTCGAATGCTGAGCGGCTACACATTTAACCTGAATCGAATCAAACATTCGCTTGCCACCGGTATTCATCGGGTGGAGATTGGTAAGACCCTGCTTTCCGAGCCACTCATAAATTTCCCATGAACTGATCACCATGGCCCCGGTCGATTGGGCCAGTGGAATGCAATCGGCTATATGATCCGAATGTCCGTGAGACAACAAGATGTAATCGGCCTTGATTTTACTGATATCAATATCCCCGGCCAGCGGATTCGGTGTAATAAACGGATCAAACAGCAGTCGCAGGCCGCTGGTTTCCACCAAAAAGCAGGAATGTCCAAAATACGTCAGTTTCATATCGAGTTGAATTAAGTTACATCGTTGATACTCTGGTCTGAATCCTACACTACCTACCCTCGTTCAGCAAAGCGAGTATCGTAAAGGATCGTGTTCAATATCAGTACATTCATCAGGCTTTTAGCTGATCTTTATTATTCGGAATACGGCATTTATTGAGTATTATTGAAATTATGCTTTTTGATCTCACGAACAAAGTTTCCCTGGTTACCGGCAGCGGAAGCGGCATCGGAAAAGCGATTGCAACCACATTTGCACGGCAGGGAAGTTTGGTTTGCCTGCTTGATATAAATGAAGCCGGTGGAAACGAAACACTTCAATTTCTGAAATCCGAAAATCGGAAGGTCTTCTTTTATCCCTGCGATGTTACCCAACAAGAACAAGTCGTTGCTGTAATGAACCGTATTGCGACTGATCATGGAAGTATCGATGTCCTGGTTAACTCAGCCGGTATTGCCCATGTTGGAAAACTAGAGACTACCACCGAGGTTGATTTTGATCGCCTGTACAGGGTGAATGTAAAGGGCACATACAATGCAATGTATGCGGCCATCCCCCACATGAAGAAAAACAAGAAAGGCGTTATACTTAACCTGGCTTCGGTAGCTGCATCCGTTGGCCTGGCCGACCGCTTCGCATATTCCATGACGAAAGGTGCCGTGCTCAGCATGACCTTATCGGTGGCCAAAGATTATGTTCACGATGGAATCCGCTGCAATTGTGTTTCACCCGGACGTGTACATACTCCATTTGTAGATGGATTTCTGAAAGCAAACTATCCGGGCCGAGAAACCGAGATGTACGATAAACTCGCTAAAACCCAACCCATCGGGCGTATGGGCAAGCCGGAAGAAATCGCCCACCTGGCGTTGTACCTATGTTCGGATGAAGCCTCCTTCATTACCGGTACGGATTATCCCATTGATGGAGGTTTTCTTAAACTCAATACCTGATTATATGAAACTGTTTCGCTTTGGAGAACCCGGAAAGGAAAAACCGGGATTATATTGGAATGGAAAGCATTACGATGCCTCGGTATTTGGTGAAGACTTCGGTGAACACTTTTTTGAAACCAACGGACCCGAACGATTAACGCAATGGATTTCAAAAAGCAGTTCGTTCCTTAGAGAATTACCGGAGTCTTTCCGGTTTGGTCCCTGTGTACAACGTCCCAGCAAGATCATCTGCATTGGTTTGAATTATACCAAGCATGCACTTGAATCGAAAATGCCGATGCCTACCGAACCCATTTTGTTTTTCAAATCAACCACGGCCTTATGCGGTCCGAACGATAACCTGGTGATGCCACGTAATAGTACAAAGACCGATTGGGAGGTAGAACTGGCTGTTGTTATTGGGAAGCGCGCATCGTATGTCAATGAACATGAAGCACTGAACTATGTTGCCGGTTATTGCCTGCACAACGATTACAGCGAGCGTGAATTTCAACTGGAGCGCAACGGGCAATGGGTAAAAGGAAAAAGTTGCGATACGTTTGCCCCGCTGGGCCCTTACCTGGTTACCCCGGATGAGGTGGGTAATTACAACAACTTATCGATGTGGCTGAAAGTGAATGGCAAGATGATGCAGAACAGTAACACCGATGACATGATTTTTGAAGTACCCTACCTGGTAAGCTACATCAGCCAGTTCATGACGCTTTTACCCGGTGATGTGATCTCCACCGGTACGCCATCGGGTGTCGGGTTGGGATTTGTTCCACCGGTTTACCTGAAACG
>JALOMI010000138.1 GCA_025455465.1 Cyclobacteriaceae bacterium
TCCCTGAATGCCCTGTAAATAGCTGAAGCAATGATAGATTGCCCGTAATCGGTCATCAGGTATTTTTCCTCTTCGGCATTACTGATAAATCCTGTTTACCATGAGTCACCACTATGACAAACTGTCACACTTTTCACTTATTTTTGCTATCCGATAAAAAAGAGCGTGATATGCAGGACCTGATGAATAAATTATTCAGCCCCTGCCCTGCCTGCGGGCATCCCGGCTTTGAGGTGACGGAAGCAATACCCGGTCTGCCCTGTTCCTGGTGCGGGCTGCCCACCCGGCTCATCATGCAAGAGATCTACACGTGCCGGCAGTGCGGCTGTTCCCAGACCAACCGAAGACCGGAAGAAACCGCAGATCCGCAATACTGCGATCACTGCAACCCGTAGCCGCTGACCGGTTTAACATTGCACGATTATCGGGATAATTGTTACTTGCACCTGTGAGCTGGTATAGCGCGTTCGGAACCAAAGAAATTATCCTCATCGTCTTATTCGGTGTGTTTTACCTGCTTTACCTGATGCGGGTGAGTCACATCGCACGAACGCTGAACACGCCCTTCAGTACTGTATTGTTCAAGCTGGTGCTGCGCACCCTGCTGTTCGCCCTGCTGATCATCGCCTTGCTGGGCCCCTCCTTCGGCACGGCCAAAAAAGAAGTGCAGAGCGTGGGCAAAGACATCATGATCTGTGTGGACCTCTCCAAATCCATGGATGCCTTCGACATCACGCCCACACGACTGGAGAAGGTGAAGTACGAACTGAAGAAAATAGTGCAAGCCTTCAACTCCGACCGCATCGGCATCGTCATCTTTTCTTCGGAGGCATTTATGCAATGCCCGCTGACGTATGATCAGAATGCACTGAACCTGTTTATCGAAACTATGAACACCAGCCTGGTGCCTTCCGGAGGTACAGATTTCGGTCCTCCCCTGCGCATGGCCCTGGAAAAACTCGAACAAGACAATACCAGCATGACCCGCGCCACCTCGAAAGTGATACTGCTGATCAGTGACGGGGAAGATTTCGGTGATGAGACCGCCTCCATCGCAAAGCAGATCGAAAATAAAGGTTATCGCCTCTTTACATTAGGCGTTGGCACATTGCAGGGCGGGCAAATCCGCTCCGGCAACGGCTTCCGCACCGACAGCCGCGGCAATGTGGTGGTGACCAAACTTAACCCTGATGCGCTGCAGACGCTGGCGCGCAACAACGGGGGTCAGTATTTTGAAATCAACGAATCCAGAAATGATATCGCCCGGCTCATCAACACCATCAATACCATTGAAGGGGAACTGATGGAAGCGCGTTTTGTGGACGCCTCGGCCAACAAGTATTCGTATTTTCTGCTGGCCGCGTTAATTTTGTTGCTGTTGGATGTGTTACTGCATGTGAAGACCTTCCGGATATGATACTGCATATACTTATCGTTCTGCTCAGCGTGCTGATTACCGACCCGGCCAAAATCGGGCAAATCAACCGGCTCAAATCCGAAGCAAAAAAAGCCTTCCTGGCCAAGGATTACGAGACAGCAGCCCGCCACTATCAGTACCTCACCGATTCACTTGATGTGCAGGAAGATGAGGTGCTGCTGAACCTGGCCCACGCCCGTTTTCAGCTCAGTGATACTGCGCAGGCTCTGCAAACTTATCAGCAGGCCTCCCTCAGCAGCAAGCCGGCCATACGGTCTGCTGCACAGCAACAACTCGGTGTCATTAAAAACCGCCAGGGAAAATCTGAGGAGGCGCTGACCCATTTCCGCGAATCCATCAAAGCAGACCCTGCCAACGATGAAGCCCGCTACAATTATGAGTTGTTAAAGCGCAAGCTGGATGAGCAGAAGAAACAACAGCAGCAGGACCAGCAGAAGAACCAGGACAAACAGCAGGAACAACAAGACAAGAAAGACCAGCAGCAGAAAGACGACAAGCAACAGCAGCAGGACAAAAAAGACCAGGAAAAGAAGGATCAGGAAAAGCAGCAGGATAAGAACAAGCCTGACGACCAGAAAGACCAGCAGCAGCAACAACAGCAGCAGAGCCAGGAACAAAAAGAGCAGGAGCAGAAAAAAGAAAACAAGCCTTCAGCCGAGAAACTGGAGCAGATGAAGATCAGCGAAGAGAAGGCACGCATGATCCTGGAGGCGATGAAGAATCAGGAGATTCAGTACTTGCAGCAGAACAAGCGCAAGGCTACGCAACCGAAAGACAAAGGCAAACCGGACTGGTAGCGCGTACGGTATGCAGACAGTTCAGATGAATGCGATTAGGATTACGTTCTTGTAAACAATAGACAATGAACAATGAACAATGAGCAATGAGCAATGAGCAATTAACAATTAACAATTCTGGAGAACAACTTGAGGCCTGAGGCCTGAAGCTCGTAATCGATAGCCTGATGTCTTTTGATAAACATGTTATTGCTACTCTGAAAACCTGAAATCATAACGAACTAAATTGCCATCGTTATAAAAGCATTGAAACTCTAATTTAAATAGTTGATCATGAAAGAAGTTTATATCGTATCCGCAGTAAGAACACCCATCGGAAGTTTTGGCGGCAGCCTTGCCGGTCTCACCGCTGTTGAACTTGGCGCTGTCTCTGTTAAAGGTGCTGTCGCAAAAGCAGGCATTGATGCCGCGCAGATCCAGGAGGTGTTTCTCGGCAATGTTATTGCTGCCGGACTCAAGCAGGCACCGGCCACCCAGGTGGCAGTCGCTGCCGGCCTTGGCTATACCATTCCCTGCACGCTGATCAACAAAGTATGTGCATCCGGCATGAAAGCCGTGATGCTGGGAGCACAGTCCATCATGCTCGGCCACAACGATGTGGTCGTTGCCGGAGGCATGGAAAGCATGTCGAATATTCCTTACTACCTGTTAAAAGCACGCTACGGTTATCGCTTTGGAAACGGAGAGATCATGGATGGCCTCTCGTATGATGGCCTCACCGATGTGTACAATCAGTGTGCGATGGGCGTGTGTGCCGATACTACTGCGAAGGAAATGAACATCAGCCGTGCCGACCAGGATCACTACGCCATTGAATCGTATAAGCGCGCTGCCGCAGCCTGGGCTGCCGGTAAGTTTGCGGATGAAGTGGTGCCCGTCCCCATCACCGACCGGAAAGGCAATGTGACCTTGTTCGGTGAGGACGAAGAATATAAAAACGTGAGCTTCGACAAGATACCAGGCTTGCGCCCCGTGTTCACCAAAGACGGCACCGTTACTGCGGCCAACGCATCGACCATCAACGATGGTGCTGCTGCGCTGGTGCTGATGAGCAAGGAAAAGGCACACGAACTTGGACTCAAACCCCTTGCCCGCATCCGCGGTTTTGCCGATGCCGCACAGGACCCGATGTGGTTTACCACGGCACCAGCCCTGGCCATACCCAAGGCCATGGCGATGGCCGGTGTGGGCAGCAAAGACGTGGACTTCTACGAAATCAACGAAGCGTTTTCAGCGGTGGCCATCGCCAACAACATCAAGCTGAACCTAGACCCTGCGCGGGTGAATGTAAACGGAGGCGCGGTGGCCATCGGTCACCCGCTGGGCGCTTCCGGTGCGCGAATCATCACCACACTGATCAACGTGCTGAAACAAAACAACGCCACCATCGGCACAGCCGGCATCTGCAACGGTGGCGGTGGCGCTTCCGCCCTGGTGATCGAGAATCTGTAACACAACATCCGTGGCAGGCGCTCGTTATGCCATGAACCGGTTGTTCGTTGAACTATGCGTAGACTATTTTTCCTGATCCTAACGGTAATCTCCCTGCAACCGCTGCATGCGCAGCGCGAAGTGCGCACCTATTATGATGCCGCCCGCAAGCAGCCGCAGGAAGTGTACACTGTGTCACGCGAGGATAATGAGACGCTGATGGGCAGTTACCTGCGCTACTATCCCAACGGCAATAAGGCCGTGGAAGGGAACTTCAGCAACGGTAAAAAATCAGGCGTATTTTATGAATATCATGAAAACGGAGAACTCGCTCGCAAACTCGTGTATGTTAACGGCATGCGGCACGGAGCCGTGGAAGTATATGATGAAGACGGGCGCAGGGTGCAGCGGGCGTATTACCAGAACGACCTGCTGGTAGACAGTGTACAGTCGTTTTACGACAATGGTGTTATCCGAAGTGAGACGGTCTTCAAGAAAGGCAAGCCCGAAGGTGTGGTTCGTGAATATTATCTCAACAACAATCTCAAATCAGAAATCCAATACCTGAACGGCAAGCCCAACGGCATCACGCGGTTGTATTACGAAAACGGCATTGTGTCATCCGAAGCGTTCTACAAGGACGGCATCCTCACCGGCTTTCTGAAAACGTATTACGACAACGGGCAACTCGAGACCGTGTCGATGATGGAAGAAGGGCAAAAGAACGGCACGTACAAGAACTTTGACCGTGAGGGTCATCTGCTGCTGGAAGGATCATTCATGAACGGCATGCTGCACGGAGATAATGTGGCCTATTATGCCGATGGTACGGTGCGGCATCGCTACAAGTATGTGGAAGGCAAAAAGACCGGCACCGGAATGGTGTATCATCCAAACGGTAAACTGAAGATTAAAGAACAACCTTCACTTACCGGCAAAGATTGGGTGGTAGAAGAATATACGGATCAGGAGAAAAAGATTTCGGTGAAGCGCTTCCGCGATGAGATGCCCAACGGAATCTGGTTGCTGTATCACGATGACGGAAATACTGAAAAGCTGAAGGAGAATTACGAGGCCGGTAAGCTTTCCGGAGTGCGCTACGAATACTTTGCCAATGGCAAGGTGGCCATCGAAGAAACCTACAAGTTCAACCTATTGAACGGTCCGTTTAAAACCTATTACGAAACAGGCTCCGTGCAAACTGAAGGGGAATGCCGTTCCCACCGCAAGCACGGTTTATTCACGGCCTACTATCCGAACGGAAAAATCCGCGAGCAGGGAGAATATGTTTCAGACAAGAAGCATAAGGAGTGGAAGCTGTACGATGAAGACGGCAACCTGGTGCAGATGCAGGTGTTTCGGGCGGGAATATTGGTTGAGCAGTGACAGCGGGTTAGGTTTCAGGTTTTGCCGAAGGCATCCCTTCGGGACAGGTTTCAGGTTTTAAAACCACTGAAGAATGAGGGTCTGAAATGACACCGGGTACTTCGTGCCCCTTGGTGGCTTAGAGCCTGCGTGGTTCAACTGTCCATCGCCTCTTTCCGGATGTTTGCCATCCCGTTTTAACCGTGTACTTTGCAGGCCGTATGAATGCCATTAAAGAAACCTATTTTAGCTTTCCGGGGCAGACCGGATTTTACCGCGGCAAGGTGCGTGATGTCTATTATTTCGGAGACATCATGGCCATGGTGGCCACCGACCGCATCTCAGCCTTCGATGTGGTGCTACCCCGCGCCATACCCGACAAGGGGCGCGTGCTCAACCTCATCGCCTCGCGCAACCTGGAGGCTACGAAACACCTGGTACCCAACTGGGTCCTTCAAACACCCGATCCGAACGTAACCATTGGCTATACCTGCACGACCTTTCCGGTGGAGATGGTGGTACGCGGCTACCTGGCCGGGCATGCGTGGCGGGAATACCGTGCCGGCAAGCGTACCCTGTGTGGTGTGAGCCTGCCTGAGGGATTAAACGAAAACGACAAACTCCCCCGGCCCATCATCACCCCTACGACCAAAGCTTCTGTAGGGCATGATGAAGATATCTCGCGCGAAGAGATTCTGCGCAGAGGCCTGGTTCCGGAAGCACAGTATGTTCAGCTGGAAGACTATGCCCTGAAACTGTTTGCCAAAGGCACCGGGCTGGCCGCTGAACGCGGACTCATCCTGGTGGACACCAAGTATGAATTCGGTTTGCACAACGATAAAATCATGCTGATCGATGAAGTGCATACACCTGATTCGTCACGTTACTTTTATGCCGATGGCTATGCTGAACGGCAGCAGCGCGGAGAAGAACAAAAACAACTGTCCAAAGAGTTTGTGCGGCAGTGGCTCATCAGCAACGGCTTTCAGGGCAAGGAAGGGCAGCAGGTGCCGGATATGACGGATGAGGTTGTGAACCACATCACCTCACGATACCGTGAACTGTACCGGCAGGTGATGGGTGCCGAACTGGAAACCATCGATTACAGCGGCATGCAGCAAAGAATAGAAGGCAGTATCCGCCATTACCTAAATTCCGTTAATTTAGGGGCAGAAATTAAGTAAGACACGCGTTTAAAAGCTGACTGATGAAGTATACCATTGACAAGCAGGAAAAATACAGCCTGCTGCACCTCCACGAAGAAAAACTGGATTCAAGTGTTGCTCCCGGCCTGAAGTCGGAACTGATCACCCTTCATGCAGAAGGTGTGCGCAACATCATCCTCGACCTGGCCGATGTGAAGTACACCGACTCCTCCGGCCTCAGCGCCCTGCTGGTCGGAAACCGTATTGTACAGGAAGACGGGGGTATCTTTATCCTCACCCGGTTATCGGATCACGCCAATAAGCTGATCAAGATTTCCCAGCTCGACAGCGTGCTCAACATTCTGCCCAGCGTGGAAGAAGCCATTGATGCCGTGTTCATGCACGAAATAGAGAACGATCTGAAAAGCGGTGATAATGCCTGAGCGGCTTAACCGAAACAATAACCTGGAAACCAAAACCCGAATGGGTTTTGGTTTTTCATTTATAGCCCGTTGAGTTTCTCTGTCACCATATTGGGCAGCAGTGGTGCCGTACCGGCATACGGCCGGTATCCGTCCGCACAACTGGTGTGCATCCAGAATGAATACATGCTGGTCGATTGCGGGGAAGGTGCGCAGATACAACTGTTCCGGTATGGTTGTCCGGTGCAACGCATCAACCACATCTTCATCTCCCACCTGCACGGAGATCATTACCTGGGGTTGATGGGACTGCTGTTCACCCTGCACCTGAATCACCGCACGAACGACCTGCACCTGTACAGCCACCGCGGATTACAGGATATTATCATCACCCAATTGAAATATTCTTCCTCAGCCTTGCGGTTCCGACTGATCTTCCATGAACTCACGCCCGGTAAGGCAGAAACCATCCTCGACAGCAAGCATTTCACGGTGAGTACCATTCCGCTGAAGCACAAACTCAACTGTTCGGGTTTTCTCTTTCGGGAGAAGTCTAAGCCCAGGCGCATCGACAAGACTGTGTTGCCATCGGGGCTGTCCATACGGGAACTGAACGCGCTGAAAGCCGGGGATGATATCCGCCATGAAGACGGCACGGTGCGCTTCACGAATGCTTCGCTTACCCTGAAGCCGCGGAAGTCAAGAAGCTATGCGTATTGTTCGGATACGGCCTATGATGAACGGCTGGTAAACATTATCCGCGAAGTGGATGTTCTCTACCACGAAACCACCTTTATGGAAGCCGATCGGGACAAAGCGGAGGAGACGCTCCACAGCACCGCAGCACAGGCTGCGCACATTGCCCGGCTGGCCAATTGCGAACGACTGCTCATCGGGCACTTCTCGGCACGGTACATCGAAATGGAACCGCTGCTGGCTGAAGCACAGGCTGTCTTTATCAACACCGAACTCGCCCTCGAGGGCAAAACCTTCACCCTGGCCGAATGAACGAAACCATTTTAGATAAGAAAAAGAAACGTTTGTTCCTCGTATTGTGCGGCATCTTCATGACGAACGCATTACTGGCGGAGATGATCGGCACGAAGATATTCTCTGCTGAGGCCACCATCGGCATGGAGCCTGCACACCTGAATGTGTTGGGGTTCATGATGGACTTCAACCTGACTGCGGGCGTGATCATCTGGCCGATTGTTTTTGTTACCACCGACCTGATCAATGAATATTATGGCAAACCCGGTGTGAAGCGCATCAGCTTTCTGACGGCCGCGCTGATTGCTTACAGCTTTATTGTAATCTATTTAACCATTGAATTGCCACCGGCACAGTGGTGGCTCGATGCCCATGCCAATGACCCTTCGGGCAACCGATTTAATATCGATTATGCGTACGGAAAAATCTTTGGACAGGGTCTACGTATCATTCTTGGATCACTGACTGCTTTTCTGCTCGGGCAACTGGTGGATGTTTTTGTGTTTCAGAAATTACGCCTTGTTACCGGATCGAAATACCTCTGGCTTCGGGCGACCGGCTCCACGCTGGTATCCCAATTTGTCGACAGTTTTGTGGTGCTGTTCATTGCTTTCTCAGGCGTATTCACGGGAAAGCAAATTATTGCCATCGGCATCACCAATTACCTGTATAAGTTCAGTGTGGCTATTTTACTGACCCCATTGATTTACCTCGGGCATGTATTGATCGACCGATACCTCGGAAAAGAGAATGCCGAGGCGATGACGCGCGAAGCGATGCAGGACAGTAAGGGGTTTTTCTGATAGTAATCGTGGTGAGTTTTATTTGCTCTTATGTTTAGTGATTGATGCTATTTTGTAATAGTAGGCAGTAGGCAGTAGGCAGTTAACAGTTGACAATAGGCAGTTGACAGTAGGCAATTGACCAATTGTTCCAT
>JALOMI010000139.1 GCA_025455465.1 Cyclobacteriaceae bacterium
TCGGTTTCCCGGACGGCCCGGGGTTTGTGCGACATCACCTGGCTGATGTTCAGCATATCGAAGACGGCCTCGTCCACATCCCCTTCACCGGCAAACAGGCCGCTGAAGGTAAGGCGGTTCAGGTCGGTCTTGCTCAGCATACCCACCAATTGCTCACCGTGTACAACCGGTAAGTGCCGGATGTGATGCTTCCGGATCAGTTTGTTGGCATTGATAAGGCTATCATCCAACTGAACAGCCACAACATTCCTTGTCATGATTGTACTTACGGGTTCGCGCTTTTTCATGTGTCTCTGATTTAGCACTTCAAAGTACCCGTAATGCCTGCTATTCGGGATGATGAAGATCATTGACGTGATCTGATATTCATCACGTCAATTACTTTTTTCTCCTGTAGATGAACTTTTTTACTTATTCCCAGACTACGCGCCCGTCTTCATGATACCATTTCGGGTAGTGCGGCAAGTGGATTTTTTCCACTTCGTTGCGCTTTACTTTTAGTGTGGGGGTGAGCAAATTGTTTTCCACGGACCAGTCATGTTTCATGATCACACATTTCTCCACCCGCTCATGGGTTTCCAGCTCGGGGTTGAGTTCCTCCAGGGTACGCGACAGGCTCTGAATCAACTGCTCCTTGGTTTTCACTTTGCCGGCTGCCGACAGCACCGTTAAGGCAATGGGCTGCGGAACGCCCATACCTACTACACACACCTGTTCGATATCCGGGTTGGCCAGCATGCGCATCTCAATCGGGGACGGGGCGATGTACTTGCCCTTATCGGTCTTAAACAGGTCTTTCACCCGGCCGGTGATGGTGAGGAAGCCATCCGAAATTTCACCCTGATCACCGGTCTTCAAAAAACCCTCCTCATCGAAGAGTTCCTTCGTCAGCTCAGGTTCCTTGTAATACCCTTTGGTCAAACCCGGGCATTTCACCCGAATCTCACCATTATCGGCAATTTTCACTTGCAATCCCTGCAATGGCTTACCTACCGTTCCGTGCCGGTTGGCGCCTGGGCGGTTAAAGTGCGCATAGACACAGTCTTCCGTCATACCGTAGGCCTGCAGAATGGTGATGCCGATTGAATCATACCACCGCAACAAATCCGTAGAAATAGGTGCCGCCCCGCTGAATATCCGCTCGGCACGGGATAAGCCGAGACCCTTCTGAATCTTCTTTTTTATGAGCGTGCTGACGAAGGGGATGCGCAGCAGGGTGTTGAGTTTTTTCTGTGGCAGTTTCTCGAGGATTTTTTCCTGGAACTTGGCCCAGATTCGGGGCACGGCAAAGAAATGGGAGGGCTGTGTATCCGAGAGATTCTTCGGGAAAGATTCCAGGGTTTCCGGGAAAGAAAAATTACCTCCCTGGTAAATACCCATCATCTCTATACCCATACGCTCGGCAATGTGGCTTAGCGGAAGGTAGGAAAACAGCACCGGATTTTTGGGTATGCCCAGCTCGGGTATCGCTGTTGTCAGCGTGGAGTTGAAGTTGCCCACCGTATGCATCACTCCTTTTGGTTTACCCGTGGTACCCGAGGTGTACATGATGGTGAGCAATTCCTCTCCCTTCCAGTCGTATACCTCCGGCAGCGGCTCATAGTTTTTGAGCCACACTTCCCACGAATGTTCCTCATCAATGCCGTATGCTTCAATACCAAGCCTGTATACATTGTCGGGGATACCCTGGCGCTGCGGACTGTAGTCATCCAGTTTGCCAACAATAATCATCTTTGATTCGCTGTGCTCCAGAATCTGATGAATGGTATGTGCGGTGATAGTAGCATACAGCGGCACTGATACATGACCGGCCATCATAATGGCCAGGTCGCTCATGATCCAGTGTGCGCAATTCTTGGAGAGCAATGCGATGCGGCTTCCTTTGGGATAATTCTGTGCATCGATGCCGCGGGCTATGCGTCTGATTTCATCACCGGCCTGACGGTAGGTCCAGGTTTTCCACTCACCATTGAACGGCTGGCGAAGAAATAAGGAATCGGGAATTTGTTTTTCCCACTCGAGGAAACGGGTTAAGGGGCTTGAGCTCATAGACACGATTGGTTAAGGCCTGTCTATTTACCAAGAAAAGTCTAAAAACAAAAGGCCTTCTTTTCTACCTTCGCCACATGAGTGAGCCCACGAAAAAACTTTTTCTGCTCGATGCCTTTGCGCTGATTTACCGTGCCCATTTTGCATTCACCAAGACACCGCGTATTAACTCCAAAGGGTACAACACTTCGGTTCCTTTTGGCTTTACCAACACGCTGATGGAAGTGTTGCAAAAACAAAAGCCCACACACATCGGTGTTGCATTTGATACATCAGCACCCACTTTTCGGGATGAGATTTTTGAGGAGTACAAGGCTACACGGCAGGAAACCCCGGAAGACATCCGTTACGGCACCCCCAAGATTAAAGAGATCTTACGCGGCTTCAACATTCCCATTCTCGAACTCGATGGCTACGAAGCCGATGACATCATCGGCACACTGGCACAGCAGGCCGAAGCGAAAGGCTTTGAGGTGTATATGATGACGCCTGATAAAGACTTCGGGCAGCTGGTAACCAAGAAAATCAAGTTGTACAAGCCGGCCTTTATGGGCAATGCCGTGGACGTGATGGGCCCGAAAGAAGTTTGTGAAAAATGGGATATCGATGACGTGAAACAGGTTATTGAGGTGCTGGGCCTGCAGGGGGATACCTCTGATAATATTCCCGGTATTCCGGGGTTCGGTCCAAAAACAGCCGCTACCTTGCTGAAAAAGTATCACTCCATTGAAGGCATTATTGCGCATGCCGATGAACTGAAAGGAAAACAAAAGGAGCTGGTGCAAACCTACGGAGATCAGGCCTTGCTGTCGAAGAAACTCGCTACTATCATTACGGATGTGCCCATTGAATTTGATGAGGAAGCGTTGCGCTACACCGGGCCCGATAATGAAAAACTAAAACCGATTTTTCAGGAACTGGAATTCAAGACACTGGCCAACCGTGTCTTCAGTGAACAAACCGAAACAGCATCAACCTCAACTTCACCCAAGGCCTCTCAACTCTCGATGTTCAGCGCCTCCACTGAGGAGGATGCTCCGGATGATAAACCTCTCAGTACGCACACGCACAAAGCCAGCTTCGATGCCGGCAAGGTGGAATACCAGGAAATAACAGATATCGATGATATCAACCACTACCTGAAATCGCTGGATGCATTCAAAGAATTTGCACTCGAAACTGTTGCCGATGAGCAGGGTGATCTTCGAGGTGTAGTCTTCTGCGGGAAAGCCGGTAAGGGTGTATTCATACCCATTGACTCCGAAGACACGCTGCATACCATTGGCAAGTGGCTGGCCCATAACAAAACCCAGAAAATCGGGCACAACCTGAAAGCCACCTTGCTGGCCTTCATGCGTCACGATATTTTGTTACACGGACCCATGTTCGACACGATGATTGCGCATTACCTGATTGAGCCGGAAGCCCCACATGACCTTGAAGTACTCACCAGTCTGTATCTTGACTATGAACTGTTGAAAAGCGGAGAATCTTCCAACATCAATCGCTGGTGCGAACGTGCCGATCAGTTACTGCAAATTCGTCCATTGCTACAACGCGAACTGGAGAAGCGCGGCCATTCCCTGCTCATGCGCGATGTGGAGATGCCGCTGATGGAAGTATTGGCCGACATGGAATACGAGGGCGTCACGATCGATACCGATGTGCTTGCGCGCTTATCGGATGAGCTGAAATCCGAAAGTGAACACATTCAAAAAGAAATCTACAAGCTGGCCGGGCATGAATTCAACATCAATTCACCGCGGCAACTCGGAGAAATACTGTTTGAAAAACTCAAGCTGGGCGACAAGCCGAAGAAAACCAAAACCGGACAATACGCTACCGGTGAGGATATTTTGCTCAAACTCATCAACGAGCATCCCATCGTTCAGAAAATTCTCGATTACCGTGAATATGAAAAGCTGCGCTCCACCTATGTGGATGCCCTCCCCCGCCTGGTCGACAAGCGCGATGGACGAATTCATACCGACTACCGGCAAGCCGTTGCCGCCACCGGGCGCCTGAGTTCCAACAACCCGAACCTGCAGAACATCCCCATCCGCACAGAAAAAGGAAAGCAAATCCGTAAGGCATTCATTCCGCGCGGTAAGGATTATGTGTTGATGTCAGCTGACTATTCCCAGATCGAATTGCGCATTGCTGCTTCCTTCGCACACGATGAGACCATGATTGATGCGTTCAGGCACAAGCGCGATATCCACACCACCACGGCAGCTAAAGTATTTAAGGTTCCGATTGATCAAGTCACACCCGACATGAGGCGAAAAGCGAAAGAAGTGAATTTTGGTATTCTGTACGGAAGCACAGCCTTCGGACTCGCACAAAACCTGAACATCCCGCGGAGCGAAGCGGCTGAAATCATCAATGCCTACTTCACTGAGTTTCCGGCCATCAAACGGTACATGGACGAGTCCATTCACAAAGCCCGCGAAACCGAATATGTGGAAACGATCCTCGGCAGGCGCAGGTACCTGCGCGACATCAACTCGCGCAACATCACCACGCGCGGTTTTGCTGAACGCAACGCCATCAACGCGCCCATTCAGGGCAGTGCAGCCGACATCATCAAGATTGCGATGGTGAACATCCAACGCTGGATGAAGAAGGAGAAACTGCAATCACGCATGATCCTGCAGGTGCACGATGAACTGGTATTCGATGTGCATAAACACGAGCTGGAGCAGGTGAAGAAACATGTAGTCTCCCTCATGCAGACAGCGGTTCAGCTGGAAGTGCCGATGGACGTGGAGGCCGGCACCGGAAGTAACTGGCTGGAGGCTCATTAAGAAACTGGCACAAGGAATTTACACACTGATAATAACAGTTTGTTAATTATACTCTGTTACTTTTTAAAAATGCATCCATAGCGATCAGGTTAAATAAAACGAAGATAATTCGCCACTGATGATGAAAACGATTCCTACGCAAGCCGACATTGAATCTGCCCACGAACGTATCCGGCAACATATCATTCGCACACCGGTGATGCGTTCCGAGTCGATTGATACTACGGCCGGGTGCCGGATTTTTTTTAAATGCGAAAACTTTCAGCAGATCGGGGCCTTCAAGGCACGAGGTGCGATGAATGCGGCCTTATCTCTCTCGCCTGAAGATTTAAAAAAGGGTTTAGCCACGCACTCCTCGGGCAACCATGCACAAGCGTTGGCACGTGCGGCAAAACTGCTGGGCGTACCGGCTTACATTGTGATGCCTTCCAATGCCCCGGAAATAAAAAAGAGGGGCGTGCGCAGCTTTGGCGGACAGATCTTTGAGTGCGAGCCCACCCTGCAGGCACGGGAAACCACGCTGGCCGAAGTGATCAAAAAAACAGGCGCCACAGAAATCCATCCCTTCAATAATTATGATGTGATTGCCGGGCAGGCTACCGCAGCGAAAGAACTGATCGAAGATGCGGCACAACCCTTTGATATTATCATGGCTCCGGTCGGTGGCGGTGGCCTGCTGAGCGGCACGCTGCTGGCGGTGAAATACTTCTCACCGAATACCGCTGTTATTGGAGGAGAACCGGAAGAAGCCGATGATGCGTACCGTTCACTGAAGAGCGGGAAGATTGAACCCTCCCAGGCGAAATCAGTTGCGGATGGATTGCTCACGTCACTGGGAGATAAAACCTTTCCGATCATCCGCGACCAGGTGAAGGAAATCATCACCGTATCTGACCGCGAGATCATTGCCGCGATGCGGCTGATCTGGGAGAAGATGAAAATCATCATTGAACCTTCCTGTTCTGTGCCGCTGGCCGCAGTGCTGAAGCACAAGGAAAAATTCTCCGGAAAAACGGTGGGTATTATTCTTTCGGGTGGGAATGTTGATTTGGAGCGGGCGTGTAAACTGTTCGCGGAATTTTCGTAGTAGTTAACAACCCTGGCAGGTTTTTTTCTAAACCTGCCAGGATTGTTGGTATTAATTCGTTCCGCGCTTGAATTGATCAAATTTCGACTCCGTTGCGCGCTTCGGAAATACGTTGTCGTTGGTGTTGATATCGGTAGTCTCCTTGTTCGGGTCGAGTACGATGTTTACCACTTCCTTCTCCTTCACAAACACCTTCGTGATAGTCTGCTCATTGGTTCTCCAGATCTCAGCCGGGATGCGGTCTATTTCTTTGGAACCGTCTTTAAAGGTCCATTCAATAATCACCGGCATCACCAGCCCGCCCTTGTTGCTCAGCTTAACCTCGTACAGGTGTTTGTTTTGCAGCTTCGCCAGGATGGCTTTGTCATCAATTCGGTTCTGGAATTCTCCGTAGAAACGATCATTGGTTGGTAGTATGCTGATCGGTTCAGGTCCGTCTGAAAAATCATTGAATTCTTTTTTGCCGGACGCAGAGCCTGCTTCGGCTTTTTTAGCAGTCACCTGCTTTTCCATTTTGGTTTGCTCATTACGCAAGGTCATCCAGCGCACCTGTTCAATGCTCTGGTCCACATGATCGGTGGTGTAAAACCAGCCGCGCCAGAACCAGTCGAGGTCAACAGCCGAAGCGTCTTCCATCGTGCGGAAAAAGTCTGCGGGCATCGGGTGCTTGAAAGCCCAGCGCTCAGCATATTCTTTAAAAGCTTTATCAAAAAGATCCTTGCCCATCACCGATTCGCGCAGGATGTACATAGCCGTAGCCGCTTTCTGGTATTGCTCCGATCCGAACTCGATCACCTGCTCCGAGTTGGTCATCAGCGGGCGTTGGGTAGTCTTATCACCTTTCATATACCCGACTAAACCGGCCGGCAAACCACGGCTCCAGTTGTCTTTGGGGTAACGCTCCAGCTGGGTGACCAGCTGCACAAAGCTGTTGATGCCTTCGTCCATCCACGTCCACTGACGCTCATCGTTGTTGATGATCATCGGAAAGAAGTTGTGTCCTACTTCATGCACGATCACACCGATCATGCGCAGGCGGGTGGCGTCTGTGTATTTTCCGTTCTTATCGGGGCGGCCGAAGTTGAAGCAGATCATCGGGTACTCCATTCCGATGGAGGCGGCATGCACGGAGATGGCTACCGGGTAGGGATAATCGATCGTCATGCGGGAATACACTTCGATGGTATTCTTTACGGCCAGCGTGGATTCTTTTTCCCACAGCGGATTGCCCTCTTTCGGATAGAACGACATGGCCAGCGGAGTATTGTTGCCGACCTTCACGGCCTGGGCATCCCAGATGAATTTACGCGATGATGCAAAGGCAAAGTCGCGCACATTGTCAGCATGAAACTCCCAGGTCTTTTTGGTTTTGGCTTTGGTCTTTTCTTTTTGAGTTGCTTCTGCCTGCGTAACGATGATCACCGGCTGGTCGAAGGATGTCCTTGCTTTTTCAAAACGCTCCTGTTCGGTCTTGGTCAATACGTCCTTGGCATTCTGCAGCGTACCGGTTGAAGCTACGATGTGATCGGACGGCACCGTGATTTTCACTTTATAATCACCGAAGGGCAATGCGAATTCTCCACGGCCGAGGAACTGCTTGTTCTGCCAGCCGTTGACATCATCGAACACGCACATACGCGGAAAGAACTGGGCGATGGTGTACACGTAGTTGCCATCTTCCGGAAAATATTCCAGACCGCTGCGCTCACCGTCTTTCATGCGATCGCCAATGTTATACATCCACTCCACGGAGAACACATATTTCTGACCGGGTGCTAAGGCCTTAGGCAGATCCACCCGCATCATGGTCTGATTGATCGTGTAAGGCAGTGCGTTGCCGCTGGCATCCTTTACGGATTTGATTTTATGCCCTCCGTCAAAATCATATAACTCCAATGAAGAAGCCACAAACTTAGTGGGTGTGGAGTCGCGCAGGGAGTTGACCGCTGTGGCTTTTTTCAGGTTGTCTTTTGCCAGTACATTTTGATCAAGCTGCAGCCAGAGGTACTTCAGGGTTTCCGGTGAATTGTTGTGGTAGGTGATAGTCTCCGAACCGGTGATCGTTTGGTTGTCGTCATTCAGTTCCACATTGATCACGTAGTCGGCCTTCTGCTGCCAGTATCGGGGGCCGGGTGATCCTGAACCGGTGCGGTATTCGTTCGGGGTGGGCAACACGGTGCCCAGTTGTTCGAATTTACCCTGCCAGGAGCCGGGTTGCTGCGCCCAGGCCAGCAGGGGCATCATCATCACAAGTACAATCAGCTTTTTCATTGGAATAGTAAGGGGTTATGTTTTGAATTCATGCGTTACCACGGGTACGTCTCCTTCATCAGCACCAGGGCCATTCCGGCTATTACCGATGACAATACCAGCTTCCAGTCTCTGCGGTCGATGGTAAACAAGTCGACCAAAATAAAACTGATCACCAGAAAAATGGCGACAATAATTAGCTGACCCACCTCCAGGCCTACATTAAAGGCAAAAAGCGGGGATGCGATGTTTCGGTTTTTTCCCAGAATAGCCTGCAGGTAATTAGAAAA
>JALOMI010000338.1 GCA_025455465.1 Cyclobacteriaceae bacterium
TACGACTGCATTAGTATCACCATAGAAGCCTACGGACAAATTTTGTTGATCGCTATGCCCTCCTTCCTGTTTCTTGTCTTACTGGAGAAATGGTGGGGCTGGTACAAGGGCTTTGATACCGTTCCCTGGAATGATATGATTTCGAGTCTGAGTTCCGGCATCACCAATGTAACCAAGGATGTACTCGGCCTCAGTGTGGCTATCATTTCCTACGGTTGGCTGGTCAACAAGGTCGCGTTGGTGCATATCGATAAATCATGGGTAACGTATGTGCTGGCGTTTATTGCCCTGGACTTTGCCGGATACTGGGTGCACCGAATCTCCCACGAATACAACCTGTTCTGGAACAACCACATCATCCACCACAGCAGCGAAGAATTTAACCTGGCGTGTGCACTGCGTCAAAGCATCTCCTCCATTGTGCGCATCTTCGCCATCTTTCTGCTGCCCGCAGCTTTGCTCGGTGTACCGCAGCAGGTAATCGCCATCGTAGCTCCGCTGCATTTATTTGCCCAGTTCTGGTATCACACCCGCCACATCGGCAAGATGGGCTTCCTGGAACACATCATTGTTACGCCCTCGCACCACCGGGTGCACCACGCCATCAACCCGCAGTATCTCGACAAAAACTATTCGCAGATTTTCATCATCTGGGATAAACTCTTCGGCACCTTCCAGGAAGAACTTGTTGACGTGCCTGCCGTGTATGGTGTAACCCGTCCGGTGCAGACATGGAATCCCATCAAGATCAACTTCATGCACCTGTGGCTGCTGATCAAAGATGCCTGGCACACGAACAACTGGATCGACAAACTGCGCATCTGGTTTATGCCCCTGGGCTGGCGTCCGGCTGATGTAGCCGCTCAATATCCGGTGTATAAAATTCAGGATGTCTATCACTTTGAAAAGTACAATCCGCAAATTACTCCGGCATTACAGGTCTGGAGTACGGTGCAGATTTTTGTACTGCTGGGTTTCATCAGTTACCTGTTCGGAAACATTGCCTCTATTGGTGCGCCAGGCATGTTCATCTATGGAGGTTATGTTTTTCTGAGTGTCTATGCCTATACGGAGCTGATGGATAAAAACACCTACGCGTGGGTGTGGGAAGTGCTGAAAAACGGTATCGGTTTTTACCTGCTCTCTTACTCACCCGACTGGTTTGGCTTAGGAAACTACATCCCGGTTATATCCGTCATCCTGATCGTCTACTTTGTGCTGTCCTCGGTGATCTCCCTGATCTTTTCCCTCCGGCTCAACCGGGAAGACTCCGTTCGCAACATGACGGTATCGTAAGCCGCACTGTCACCTGAAGTTTTCGCTTCCGCAATCATTTTTCCGTTTACTGTGTTATAAACGGCAAAGCCATTCCGTTACTATGCAGGACGATTTTCTCGACCATCTCTTGAAAGCCCATCACGACTGCCCCGAGTGCCCGTCACCGGAAGAAATCTCCGGATTCTTCAATGAGCTGACCGGCATCCTGTTTCCCGATTTTGCCACGCGCAAATACCAGACGAAAGATGAACTGAAAGCGCATCTTGACGAAGTACGGCATCAGTTGCTGCAGTTGCTGACCCGGTCTCAACAACTTCCGGGTCATCAGATCGATGAAATCACTTCAGCTTTTTTTGAAGCATTGCCCGTGTTACGGCACACCTTGCTGAAAGACGTGAACGCCATGTATGAAGGTGATCCGGCAGCGCGAAACCGGCATGAAGTGATCCGCACCTATCCGGGCTTTGTAGCCATTGCAGCATACCGGATAGCCTACTCCCTGCACCGGTTACAGGTGGAAGGACTTCCCCGCGCCATTACGGAGTATGCCCACAGTAAAACCGGTATCGATATTCACCCGGGCGCTACCATCGGAGAAAATTTCTGCATCGACCATGGAACAGGCATTGTCATCGGTGAGACAACCTTTATCGGAAGTCATGTAAAAATTTACCAGGGCGTAACCCTCGGTGCACTCAGTGTCGATAAAGCGGATGCCCTGGTGAAGCGCCACCCGACTATCGAAGACCATGTGGTGATTTATGCCGGGGCCACAATCCTTGGTGGTGATACGGTTGTTGGGCATCACAGCATTATCGGTGGCAATGTGTGGCTTACGCGAAGTGTGCCGCCTCATTCCAAAATTTATTACCAGTCATCATCACAATCCTATTCTTCCGATACAATCGTCACTAAGCCGTAATCATGAAACTGATCGATACTATTGGCAACACCCCCCTGGTTGAACTGGAACACATTCCTCTTAACAGGCAGGTGAAAATCCTTTGTAAGCTGGAAGGCAATAACCCGGGAGGCAGCGTCAAAGACCGTGCGGCCTACGGAATGATTAAAGGTGCGCTCGATCGCGGTGACATCAAACCCGGTGCCCGCCTCGTGGAAGCCACGAGCGGCAATACCGGTATTGCGCTGGCGATGATTGCCCGGCTGATGGGACTCGACTTAACGCTGGTGATGCCGGATAACTCCACGCGTGAACGTATATTGACCATGGAAGCTTACGGTGCGAAAGTAATCCTCACTTCTGCCGCCAGAACCATTGAACAGCCGTCAGATGATTCATTAAATGGACAATTAGCAGCTATTGGATTCAATAGCAAAATGATAGCCTATGACGCAGTAGGGGAGGATATTTCTAAAGTAGTTCATGCATCAACTGTAATGGGCGCAAGTGTTATAAATATTTCCTGGATGATTTCAGGCCCCTGCCTGCAGATATTTTAATT
>JALOMI010000140.1 GCA_025455465.1 Cyclobacteriaceae bacterium
CCTGCCCGGTGTACCGCCCGACTGATCTTCACTCGCCACCCAATTGGTTGATTCAGCACAAATGTTGTTGATGTCGATCAGCTCCAGTGTCCACCCGCCCTGGCGTTTATCATCATCCTGGTACCAACGGTCGGTGTAGTTTACAAAATCGATCAGGTTGTTTTGCGGATCGCGCAGTGTCAGATTATCTCCGCTGTTGTTCAGAGTGGGGAAGTTGGTAACTCCGATGACCGGTCCATTCGATGTAAACTGCGGTGCCGCTGAATTCGGAGCTATAATTACATACGTTCCGGGAAGAAGAATATGCGAAGGAAGCGTTGCCGCAGATGAGGGATCGGAAAAACGCCATCCTGCCAGGTCAACCGGATTGGCGCTGCGATTGTACAATTCAACAAACTCGGCTTGCGGAAGGCCGATTACCGGGTCAGGATCAGGAAAAAGTTCCGTAAAAATGATATCCTTATACGCCACCGGCTGCGGCTCAAAAAAGAAGAACGAGGCAGTGGCCTGCTCAACGGTATTGCCGGCCCTGTCTTTCACGCCTTGTACAGACAGTACATGGGTCTGCCCGTTGGCAAAGTTGTTGATAAACGTGAGCCGCACCGTGCGGTTATCCGGGAGCAACGCTGCGCTGACCGGAATGCCCACTCCGTTATTGATTGTATAAAAGGACGATTGCTGCGCAGTACTTTCATCAAGGTCTTCATTGAAGCGTGCTTCCACAACCGTTGGGCTTATCGGTGTTACGGAAATCAGTTGAGGGGGATCCGTATCGCGGATGATATCTCCGGCATAGATGTCATCGAAAAAGTGGCGGTTGAAAAAGGTGGCCGTTGATTGGGCTATCCGGATGCCGAAGAAATTGCTGGTGAGAATGGTCGCGTCTGTTGCCGGTGGCTCCGTGAAATAATTGTTGCCGGTACCTGTTACATCGTATGATAATGTCCAGGTGTGCTGCTCATCCCGTATCACCCGTATGCGAAGAACATTGTTTGATAAATTGGTCACTCCGTTAGTTCCGTCAATCATGATAGTTGCCACGCCATTGACCATACGAAACAGGCTCACCTCATCAGGTGTGCCACCAATGCGCACGAAGTAACCGTTGTTGCCCGGAGCGAGCAAGTTTTCGTTTTGGCTCACCAAGTAAACCTCCACGAGGTTCACACCCGATGTATTGAATTGAAGGTTAACCCAGAATTCCCACTGTGCATCGGTTGCCCTTGCGGATGGAGTCGACAGATAGAAGGATGAGTTGGCTACCGGGGAATTGGAGCGCAGGCGAAAGTTATCAATTGCCCAGTGTTCGGGTGTATTGGTGGTCCAGGTTGGATTATTGGTGAAATCCCCGTCAGAAAAGTCATCGGCAAACTGTGCCCGCGCTTCATTTACCTTAAACAGCAACAACAGCATGGCCACCGGAGCGATCGCCCACATACAATACAAACGTGTGCATAAAACCCTGGGAATTATATTCACTGGTTTGTGTGTTATGTCTGTATTCAAAAATACTATTTTTGCGCGGCCAAAACGGAAGCGTACCGGGTCGGCTGGATATCATCTTAAAAACATCTATGAAATTAGCGGTAGTAGGAGCTACGGGACTGGTGGGCCAGGAGATCCTGAAAGTAATCGAAGAAAGAAATTTCCCTTTTGATGAGTTGTACCTGGTTGCCTCAGCCAAATCCGTTGGGCAGACCATGGTATTCAAAGGCAAGGAATACACCATCAAAAGCATTGAAGAAGTCTGCCAGCTGGCTCCGGATATAGCCATTTTCTCAGCTGGAGGTAATACCTCCCTGGAGTGGGCGCCCCGTTATGCAGAGATGGGCACGATTGTAATCGACAACTCGTCTGCCTGGCGGATGGATCCGACCAAGAAGCTGATCGTACCCGAAATCAACGGGCACATGCTGACCAATGATGACCGCATCATTGCTAACCCGAACTGCTCCACCATCCAGATGGTTATGGTGCTGGCTCCGCTGCATGCCAAATACAAGCTGAAGCGCGTGGTGGTATCCACCTACCAGTCGGTAACCGGAACCGGTAAGGATGCCGTACAACAACTGATGGATGAACGTGCCGGTGTCAACGGAAATAAAGTGTATCCGCATAACATTGACATGAACATTCTGCCACATATCGATTCCTTCCTCGATAATGGTTACACCAAGGAAGAGATGAAGATGGTGAACGAAACCCGCAAGATTCTGGGTGATGCCAGCATTGGTGTTTCCGCTACAACAGTACGTGTGCCCGCCATGGGCGGACATTCCGAAGCGGTTAATGCCGAGTTTTTGCATGAGCTTACCTGCAGTGAGGCCCGCTCTATTTTAGCACACACACCGGGTGTGATTGTGCAGGACGATCCGAAAAACAACATCTATCCGATGCCCATCAATTCGCAGGGTCGCGATGAAGTTTTTGTTGGCCGTATCCGCAGGGATGATTCACAACCCAATACATTAAACTTCTGGATCGTTGCTGATAACCTGCGTAAAGGCGCTGCAACGAATGCCGTGCAGATTGCCGAGTTCATGCTGGAGAAGAGCCTGGTGGCATAATCTTTATTGATATTCCTGAATAACGAGGCCGGTATTACCGGCCTCATTTATTTTTCGGCTTCCGCAATTGCCTGCGCGGCCACCCAGGCGGTGGTCCATGCGCACTGAAAATTAAAGCCTCCGGTTTCCCCATCCAGGTTCAACACTTCACCGGCAAAAAACAGGTTCTTCACCACCGTGCTTTCCATCCGCTGCGGGTTCACCATCGTCAGGTCTACTCCACCGCAAGTAACGAACTCCTCTTTAAAGGTGGTTTTTCCCCGAATGGAAAACGGACAGCGAATCAACTTCTCCAGCAACCGGTTCAGTTGCTTATGACTGGTTTCACTCCAGGTTTTATCCGCGTCAATCTCTGCCTCCGTACACAGGGCCTGCCACAGGCGCACCGGCAATCCGTAAAGTGCCTGGTTGACCACCTTGAGATTTGGCCGATTGCCTTTCATCGCCAGCAGTTCTTCCCGCACCCTTTCTTCCGTCTTGGTTATTCCGGGCCAGTTAACCAATGCCGTAAAAGTGTAGTTGTTAGCTGCCAGCCACTCGGCTGCCCATGCCGATAGCCGGATAATAGCCGGCCCGCTTAAACCCCAATGCGTAATCAGAACCGGTCCGGAAAAACTGAAATTGGTGCCGGCAATTTTCACGGATGCAGTGGGTACGGAGACACCCATTAGATGTTTATATGTGCCGGCCGGATCATTGAACGTAAATAATGACGGGATGGGCTTAATAATGCGATGCCCCAAATCCGCTAACCACTGATACGCCCCCGGCTGTGGGTGCCCGCCCATGCAGACCAGTAGTTTTCGGGCTTTGAATTTTTTGCCTTCGCGAGTTAACACATTGAAGCAATCTTCCTCTTTCTCGACCCGGATAACCTCAGTTTGTGTCTCGATGACAACACCAGCCTTGTGGGCCACTCGAAGAAAGCAGTCAATGATAGTTTGCGAGGAATCCGTTTCAGGAAACATGCGCCCGTCATCTTCCGTCTTCAGCGAAACACTGTGCCGGGCAAACCATTGAATAACATCCGCTGCCTGGTAACGCTGGAACAAGGTCTTCAGCAACTTTTCTCCGCGCGGATAATGTGAAGCCAGCATCTTCGGCTGAAATTCATGATGCGTAACATTGCACCGGCCGCCACCGGAAACCCGAACTTTGGAAAGCAGTTTCGATGACTTTTCAAGTATGCGGATGTTCAGCCGGGGGTTTTTTTCTGCAACCTGAATGGCCCCGTAAAATCCGGCTGCTCCGCCTCCGATAACCAGCACATCATCCATGGGAGCAAATTAACATGGTCTTTGGATTTAACATGATTGTTCGGCTCGCATAAAAAGCACTACTTTAACCACGAGCCATGGGTATTGAATTCTATACGGAAGAAACTATTGAAAATATTGCTGCGCCAGCGGTACAGCATTTTATCATTGACCATGAACACAGTGATGTAAAACAACTATTGCTAAAATCCAAAACAGTGATGGGTTTGCCCGCCACGGTTATTGCCGATCAGATTCAGGGCAGGCGCAAGGCCCGTGAAAAATTTCCGGAATGGTATGTCAGGCAAGGCATCGTTTATCCGCCTTCGCTGAACCTCGAACAGTCTTCTTCGCTGGCCACTGCGGCTTACAAAAAGGAAATCATCCAACAACAGCTCAAAGGAAAACTTAAGGTTGCAGCAGACCTGACCGGTGGCTACGGCATTGACACGTTGATGATCAGTACACTGGTGGATACCATGCATTATGTTGAGCCGAATGTCAACCTGTCGCTGATTGCCCGACATAACCACCTGCTTAGCGGAGCACGGAACATTGTTTACCACACAACAACCGCTGAAGAATTTATTCAGACAAGTGATCACGCATTTGATGTGGTGTTTATCGACCCCTCCAGACGGGATGCCCATCAAAAGCGATTCATCCGTTTTGCCGATGGTGTTCCGGATGTGACAAGTCTGATGGATGTGCTACTCAAATGTTCACGGCTGGTCATGATCAAATCATCCCCTCTTCTCGATATCCATGCCGCTGTTAAAGAATTAAATCATGTTGGTGAAGTCTATGTGGTGGCTTACCATAACGAATGTAAGGAGGTCATTTACCTGTGCGGCAAGGAATGGCATTCAGATGCCTCTCCGATGACAGCAATAAACCTGGGTGATCACAGTCAACAGCGCTTTATGTTCAACCCTGATGATGAACGTTTATGCACTATGAATTATTCCCCACCACAGCACTATGTCTATGAACCTAATGCCGCTATTCTTAAGGCGGGTGCATTTAAACTTATAGGTAAATCCTTTGGCTTAATGAAGCTTCACATCAACACCCACCTGTACACAAGCCAGGAACTGATGGAAAATTTTCCCGGGAGGGTCTTTCAGATACTTTCAGGTATCAAGCCCAAGCCTGCAGATGTCAAAAAGGTCATTCCTGAACTAAAGGCCAACGTTATTACGCGCAATTATCCGTTAGGTGCAGAGGCGCTGAAGAAATCGTTAGGGGTAGCCGATGGCGGAGATGTTTACATTATTGGATGCACCTCCACCGAAGGCAAACATGTGCTGATAGCGAGCCGTCTGCAGTGAACCGTTAATGCTGACGCTGACCGATTGTTAATTAATCAATCAGTCTTACAACAACATAAAGCATCAGACTGACCAGCGCTACAGAACCGTAAACACGGATTACTTTTCTGCGATTCTGAAAATCCTCCCACCACAACATCAGCCAGGGTTTGTATAAACCCACCAGCATAAAGTTTATCGCGGTGATGGTCATCATCAAAAAGAAAAAGCGCAGGTAAGGCATGCGTTAAAAGTAGTGAAATTTTCATGAGGGTGACTGGATTGGCACGGCACACATCTTACCTTTGCGCCTCGCGAGCACAGCACCGGTTGAAGGCGAATGAATTTTTACAACGATACTGTGCGGATGGCCAGGTAAAGGCCGTAGCCGCGGGGATACATGCGCCTGCGGAGAAGCGAATTGCCATTAAAGGATTGGCCGGCAGCCTGGATGCCGTGCTGGTGGCCTCCTGTTTTACGCTGCACCCGGCTGATTACCTCCTTGTATTGCACGATCGTGAAGAGGCCGTCTATTTCCAGAATGATCTGCAAAGCCTACTTGGTCGTGAGATCCTGCTTTTCCCCTTATCCTACAAGCGTCCATACGAATTTGAAGAAACCGAAAACGCCAACATACTGCTTCGGGCTGAAGTGCTGAACCGGCTAGCCAATAAAACTTCCGCTGAGATTGTTGTTACATATCCGGAGGCCTTAGCTGAAAAAGTGATCAGTAAACGGTCGCTTGCCTCCAACACCTTCACCATCCGCAAAGGCGAACAACTGGATGTTTCGTTCCTGGAAGAATTTCTGCACAATTACGACTTTATCAAAACCGATTTCGTCTACGAAGCCGGACAGTTTTCTGTGCGCGGAGGAATCATTGATGTTTTTTCGTTTGCGCATGAACTCCCTTACCGCATTGAATTATTCGGAGATGAGGTAGACAGCATCCGGACATTCGACCCGACCTCACAACTGTCCGTTGATGTGGTCGACCTGGTGAGCATTATACCCGATGTACAATCGCGTTTGATTAAAGAAGAGCGGCAGTCATTTTTCGATTTTATCAGTGATTCTTCGCGTCTCTGGTTCAAGGATGTTCAGCTGACGGCCGACATTATCCAAAAGAGTTTTGACAAAGCGACCGAATCGTTTGATAAAATTGTGTCGGCCAGCAACACCCAGGTGGTGTCCAGGCCGGAATCACTTTTCGACCATGCTGAATCCTTCCGGACGGCATTGCCCGGGTTTCAATGTATTGAATTCGGTAGTCGCTTTACGCAAACGGATGCCGCTACATTTTCGTGGCAATCATCGGCACAACCATCGTTCAACAAAAATTTTGAATTACTGGCCAACAACCTGGCCGAACATCAGGCTAAAAGCTACACGAACTTCATTGCTGCCGATATGCCACGACAATTGGATCGTTTACAAGGCATCTTTGAAGAAATCCGGCCCGAAATACTTTTTCACGGTCTTGAGTTTTCACTGCGCCAGGGGTTTCTGGATCACTCTGTCAACATCCTCTGTTATACCGATCACCAGATTTTTGAACGCTTTCACCGCTACCGTGCGCGTGAAAAGTTTTCGCGATCCAAGGCAATGACGCTGCGGGAGTTGCAGACGCTTCAACCCGGTGATTTTGTAACACACATTGATTACGGCATCGGCAAATTTGCCGGGCTGGAAAAAAAGGATGTCAACGGTCACGAACAGGAAGCCATACGGCTTGTATATAAAGACGATGACATTCTATATGTCAGCATTCATTCCCTGCATAAGATTTCCAAGTATTCCGGCAGCGAGGGCACGCCTCCCGCCATCAGCAAGCTCGGCTCGCAGGAGTGGGAGACCAAGAAATCGAAAGCGAAAAAGCGGGTAAAGGATATCGCGAAAGAATTGATCTCCCTGTACGCCAAGCGAAAATCCGCCCCGGGATATGCCTTTTCCACCGACAACTATCTCCAGGCTGAGCTGGAATCTTCCTTTATTTATGAAGACACCCCCGATCAAGGCCGTGCAACAGATGATGTCAAACGCGACATGGAACAACCTCACCCCATGGACCGACTTATTTGCGGTGATGTGGGCTTCGGCAAAACGGAAGTAGCTATTCGTGCCGCGTTCAAGTCGGCAACGGAAGGAAAGCAGGTGGCGGTACTCGTGCCCACTACCATTCTGGCAATGCAACACTACCGTACGTTTAGCGAACGACTCAGCAACTTTCCGGTAACAATTGATTATGTGTCGCGCTTCCGGTCAGAAAAGGAAATCAAAAAAATCATCCAGGATGTGGGCGAAGGAAAAATCGATATCCTCATCGGTACCCACCGCATCGTCAGCAAAGATATTCAGTTTAAGGACCTGGGATTACTGATTGTTGATGAAGAGCAAAAGTTTGGGGTGAAGGTGAAGGAGCGCCTGAAAGAACTCAAACTTAACGTAGATGTTCTTACCCTCACGGCCACGCCCATCCCACGAACATTGCATTTCTCCCTGATGGGCGCGAGGGATCTAAGCATCATCTCAACACCTCCGCCTAACCGTCAGCCGGTAACAACGGAGCTTCACACCTTCAATGAAATTATTGTGCGCGATGCCGTGAGTTTTGAATTGCGCAGAGGAGGTCAGGTTTTCTTTGTGCATAACCGCGTCAATGATATTGAACAGGTGGCCAACATCATCCACAAGCTTGTGCCCGATGCACGCATCGGTGTTGCCCACGGCCAGATGCCAGGGGATCAGCTGGAAAAAGTGATGATGAAGTTTATCCAGGCTGAATACGATGTGCTGGTGTCTACGAATATCATTGAATCCGGATTGGATATACCCAACGCCAACACCATTATGATTAACCAGGCGCATATGTTTGGTTTGTCAGACCTGCATCAGATGCGTGGTCGTGTCGGACGCTCCAACAAAAAGGCATTCTGCTACCTGCTTACTCCACCTGCTTCGATGTTAACCTCCGATTCGCGCAAGCGGCTGGCCGCACTTGAGGAGTTTTCTGAGTTGGGTGATGGGTTCAAAGTTGCCATGCGTGACCTTGACATACGCGGAGCCGGAAATCTTTTGGGTGCTGAGCAGAGTGGCTTTATCAATGACCTTGGGTTTGAGACCTATCATAAAATACTGGATGATGCTATTCAGGAATTGAAGGAGTCTGACTTCAAAGAGTTATTTGCCGTTGAACTGGCCGAGAAAGCCAAGCTGGTCGTTCAGGATTGCATCATTGAAACCGACCTTGAGATTCTGATCCCGGAAACTTATGTCGGTAACACCAGTGAGCGCCTGCAGCTTTATTCCCGCCTGGACAAT
>JALOMI010000141.1 GCA_025455465.1 Cyclobacteriaceae bacterium
GGTCACCCTTTAGATTTTTATCGACCCATGACTTTACTGTATTCATGCCGGTTGGTTTTCTGCATTCATTCTTAATTCCAGTACTGCTTTGCGAAACTGATCTCCGCGGTCTTCATAATTTTTAAAGAGGTCGAAGCTGGCACAGGCAGGCGAGAGCAATACCACATCACCGGGCTTTGCCAGTTCCATGGCGATGCGCACGAGTTCGCGCACATCCTGTGTCTCGCGTATCTGCGGAACGATCCCCTTGAAATAGCCGGTCAGCTTCTCATTCTCTTTGCCCAGGCAAATCAGCGCCTTGACCTTCTGCTTCACCTGATCTTGAATAAGGGCATAGTCATTGCCCTTATCGATACCACCGGCAATCCAGATTAGCGGTTGTTTGTAGCTGCCTAAGGCATACACTACCGAGTCAACATTGGTAGCCTTGGAATCATTGACAAATTCCACACCGTTGATGGTGGCAATTTTCTCCAGGCGATGGGGCGCATTCTTGAATGTCTTAAGCCCCTCACGAATCGCGGACACCTTGGCGCCAGCGAGGTATACGGCAGTCACTGCAGCCATGGTATTGATCAGGTTATGCGGACCTTTCAGTGTCGTGTCTTCCTGACGGATGATGAACGATTCCGCAAAAGTGAAATGCATGGACGTACCCAACGTATGTGCCTGGGCGAGTTGATTGGTCTTCAATGAAACACGCACATTATTCGCAGAAATCTTCCGCTTCGGTAATGCAGTACCAATTACCGGGTCATCGCAGTAGTAAATGAAATAATCATTCACATCCATATTCTTCACCAGGCGGAACTTGGAGTTTACATAGTTCTGCATTTCATAGCCGTAACGGTCGAGGTGATCAGGGGTGATGTTCAGCAGAATACCGATGGCAGGTTTAAATGAGGTGGTGCCGTCCAGTTGAAAGCTGCTGATTTCCAGCACATACCAGTCGTGGTTTTCGTTGGCCACTTTGCGCGCCAGGCTTTCACCCACATTGCCGGCCAGCGCGACATTGAATCCGGCTGACTTCATTAAATGATAGGTGAGCAGCGTGGTGGTCGTCTTGCCGTTGGTACCGGTGATCGCAATCACTTTCCCCTGGATATAACGGAAGCCAAATTCTATCTCATCAATAATTTCAATGCCGGCAGCCTTACACTTCATGATGATATCGGCCTTGTCGGGGATGCCGGGGCTTTTAATGATCAGGTCGGCATGGAGGATGCGTTCTTCCGAATGGCGGCCTTCCTCAAACTCGATCTTGTTCCTGATCAGGTCGCTGCGGTATTGCTCCTTGATGATTCCCTTATCCGAAACAAATACTTCATAGCCTTTGGCTTTCGCCAGCAAGGCTGCACCTGTTCCGCTTTCGCCTGCACCTAATATGACTACGCGTTTACTCATCGCAGTTTCAGGGTTGCAAGTGAAAGAATGGCCAGTAAGATGCCCACGATCCAGAAGCGGGTTACAATCTTGGCCTCGTGAATATTTTTTTTCTGATAATGGTGATGAAGCGGAGACATCAGAAATATCCTGCGCCCTTCACCGTATTTCTTTTTGGTGTATTTGAAATACGACACCTGCAGAATCACCGACAGATTTTCGATCAGGAAGATTCCGCACAGCACCGGTATCAGGAGTTCCTTGCGCACCGCCAGTGCCAGCACCGCAATAACACCACCAATGGTAAGGCTGCCGGTGTCGCCCATGAACACCTGCGCGGGATACGCATTGTACCACAAAAAGCCGAGACAGGCCCCTACGAAAGCTGTCGTAAAAATTACTAGTTCACTCAGGTTCGGGATGTACATGATATTCAAGTAACTTGAAAAGTCAACCCGGCCCGAGAGGTAGGCAAAAATGGCCAGTGTCAGGGCAATGATAGCGGAAGTGCCTGCTGCCAGTCCGTCAATTCCATCGGTGATGTTCGCACCGTTGGATACTGCCGTAACCACAACAATCACAACGAGTACATAGGTGATCCAGGTATAGGCATCCGGTATAAATGGAAGGATATCCTTATAGTCCAGTTGGTTATTCTTTAAAAACGGAATGGTTGTTCTGGTGGATTTGAGATCCTTGTATTTCAGCAGTCGTTCCTGTTCTTCTTCCTGATCCTGGTCCTGATCAGCCCAGAGACTGTAGGTAGAAACGCTGGCCAATGACTCCGGCTGGATTTCACGCACCACCACAGCATCGTTGAAATACAAGGTTAGACCCACAATCAATCCGAGACCAATTTGCCCGATGATTTTAAAACGCCCGGCCAGTCCTTCCTTGTTCTTCTTGAATACCTTGATGTAATCATCGATAAATCCGATGAGGCCCATCCATACGGTGGCGATGATCAGCAGGATCACATAGACATTATCGAGGCGGGCAAACAACAGGGTGGGCACCAGAATGGCAGCAATGATAATCAGACCACCCATGGTTGGTGTTCCTTTTTTCTCCAGCTGGCCGTGAAGCCCCAGGTCGCGGATGCTTTCACCAACCTGCTTCTTCCGGAGATAAGCAATCAGCGTCTGACCGAACATGATGGTGATCAGCAACGAGAAGAAGGCTGCCATACCCGCGCGGAAGGAAATGTATTTAAACACCCCTGCCCCGATCAGGTCGAATTGCTTGTCCAGATAATCAAACAGGTAATACAGCATGCTCGTTTACTTCAGTCAGTTTCTTTTTATCGTATCGTTTTATCCTTCCATTATTTTTTTCAGTTGGCGATCAGTTTCACCATACGACCTACTACCTCACGATCATCAAAAGGGTGTTTAACACCTTGAATTTCCTGATAGGTTTCATGCCCTTTGCCAGCCACCAGCACAATGTCATTGGCGTTGGCCATCAGGCAAGCTGTCTTGATGGCCTCTTCCCGATCGGCAATAACCAGGGTCTTGCGCTTGTCACTCGGCCCGATGCCTTCCTGCATCTGGTGGATGATCGCCATCGGATCTTCATCACGCGGGTTATCAGACGTAAGCACGACTTTATCGGAATAGCGAACGGCTATCGCCCCCATCAGCGGGCGTTTGGTTTTATCCCGGTTGCCGCCACAGCCCACTACGGTAATGATCTGTTCGTTGCCGGAACGTATCGCACGGATTGTTTCCAGTACATTCTTCAGCGCATCCGGAGTGTGCGCATAATCAACAATAGTCGTGATCTTGGCGCCCGGAGAAACCAGCTCGAAGCGACCGGCTGCACCGTGCAAGGAAGACAATACCGTCAGCACCTGGTCACCCGGCTGATCGAGCAACACGGCTGCACCGTAAACAGCCAGCAGGTTGTAGGCGTTGAAGTCACCGATCATCTTAAACCAAACGGTCTTGCCATCGATTTCCATTTCTAATCCGTGGATGGTGTTGCTGATGATCTTGCCTTTATAATCTACCATCTTCTTCAGGCCGAAAGAGCATTTTTTAGCGCGTGTGTTCTGGAGCATCACCATGCCGCGCTTGTCATCCGCATTCACCAGCGAAAAAGATCCAACCGGCAAGTCATCAAAGAACTTCTTCTTGGCCTTGATGTAATTTTCGAATGTCTTGTGGTAGTCGAGGTGATCGTGCGTGATGTTGGTGAAGATGGCCCCGGTAAAATGAAGCCCGGCAATACGCTCCTGGTGAATGGCATGGGAGCTTACTTCCATAAAAGCATACGTACATCCCGCATCAACCATTTGCTTCTGCAAGGCATTCAGCTGTACAGGGTCTGGCGTGGTATGTGTGGAAGGCAACACCTGGTCAATGATACGGTAGTCTACGGTAGAGATCAGCCCGCAGCGGTAACCCAGTGCACCAAAGAGCTTATACAGCAGTGTGGCCACTGTTGTTTTACCGTTGGTGCCGGTAACACCGACCAGTTTTAATTTTTGTGACGGATTGCCAGAAAAGTTAGCAGCAATAATTCCCAGCGATTGCGCGCTGTCTTTGACGGTGACAAAGGTTGTCTTTTCATATATGGTTTCGGGTAAGGTTTCACATACGACTGCACTCGCCCCCAATTCCACCGCTTTGGTGATGAACTGATGTCCATCAGTTTGTGTACCGCGTACGGCCACAAAAACATATCCCGGCTGAACCTGACGGGAATCTGAAGTCACACCGGTCACGGACACATTCATGTCGCCATAGGCGGCCGTGAGCGATACTTTGTACAATATGTCCTTCAGTTCAGCCATTACCCCAGTTTGATATAGATGCGGTCACCTTTATGCACTCTTGCGCCTGCTGCCACCGACTGGCTTTCCACCCGTCCGCGGCCTTCAGCGATTACTTTTAATCCGGAGCGTTCGAGCAGGTAGATGGCATCACGGAATGTCATTCCCTTCACATCGGGTACAATGCCTTCACCTACCGTATTCGCTTTCCAGGAAATAGCTTTGCCGTTAACGGCAGACCGAACCCATTCCTCTTCTGTTGCCGAATGGTTGGAGATACCAAGCTCATTGCAAAGCATGTTCAGCTCATCCTGCTTGCCGGCACGGATCACCGGGAAGACACCGGGCTCAACGAATTTTTTCTCCATGGCCAGGTGCAGGTTGATGTCGCGAGCGTAAATGTTATCAGCAATCTCCTTGAAAACCGGAGCCGCCACATTGCTGCCGTACTGCTGCCAGCCGCGCGGATTTTTTATCAACACGATGGCGCTGTACTTCGGTTCGTGTGCCGGGAAGTAACCCACAAACGAAGTGATGTACTTCTTGGTGTATTTTCCGTTTTCGAGAATCTGCGCTGTACCGGTTTTTCCGGCAATGCGGTAGTGAGTGCCGCGAATGCCTTTGGCTGTTCCATTCTCCACTACACCTTCCAGCAGCAAGCGGAGTTTCGACAACGTCTTATTGGAGCAGATCTTGCTGGCAATAACTTCTGTTTCAAAGGTCTCGCGCTCACGGTCGGCTTTCTTTACTGACTCCACAAACACCGGCTTAATCATCTTACCGTCATTGGCAACGGCATTGTACATGGTGAGCGTATGTAGTGGTGTGATTTCAATGCCGTATCCGTAGGCCATCCACGGCAAACTGATGCCGCTCCAGCCCTTCTGTCCGGGCCACTTGAATTTGGGTGATGGCTCACCGGTTATCTGGATACCCAGAGGCTGATGGAGTTTGAGGCGCTCCACATGATCCATGAACTTTTGCGGGCGCAGACCGAAATTCTTATCGGCTAATTTGGCCATAGCTACGTTTGATGAATGCTCAAATGCTTCACGCACGGTGATGCGACCCAACCCACCCTCTTCATGATCGCGCACTCTGCTCTGATAGAAGATGTATTCACCGTTACCGGTATCGATGCTGTCGGCAAGTTCCATGTTGCTGTCTTCCAACAGAGCGATCATGGTGACCAGCTTGAAGGTTGAGCCGGGCTCGAACAACCCACCCGTGGCATAATTGAATTTCTCATAGAAAGCACCGTTGCCGTCACTGCTCAGGTTGGCAATGGCTTTCACCGCGCCTGTCTTTACTTCCATCACCACCACCAGGCCGTCATCGGCATTGTGCTGCATCATGGCTTTGTACAAGGCCGTCTCGGCAACATCCTGCAGGTTGATATCCAGTGTTGTCTGAATATCCAGGCCGTCAACAGCTTTGATGTTGTTGGCATCAAACACCGGCTTCCATACACCACCGGCAATTTTCTGGTAATAGGCATACCCATCCTGTCCGCTCAGCTGATCATTGAAACTGTACTCCAGCCCGGCACCTTTTTCATTCTCGTTAACAAAACCAATCGTGCGCTTGCTGAGGTTGGAGAAGGGCCGGTAACGGATATCCACTTTTTCAAAGATCACACCGCCCTTCAGCCGGCCTTCCCGGAAGACGGGCCAGTCGGCCATCATCTTTTTATCCTGGTAATCGATCTGCTTCCGGTTGATGATGGTGTATTGCTTGCCCGACTTGCGCGCATCAATGAGCATGCGTTTGTAATCGAGGTAAGACTTGTCGCGATAGAAGGAAGCTAACTTGCGGGCCAGAGAATCCACACCTTCGTTAAAGATCTTATCCGAAGGAAGGGTGGCATCGAACGCCACCTTGTAAAACGGAAGTGAGGTTGCGAGCAGGCTGCCGTTGTCGGAATAGATATTTCCGCGGGTAGCCTTGACACGCTTGTAATCAAAGGATATCTGCTCACCGATTTTCGCCCACTTCTCCCCTTCCACCACCTGCACATGCCCGATGCGTGCCGCAATGGATATGGCGAAGATCAGCACCGCCAGAAAGGCAATACGAACACGGAGCAATATGGACTGCTTAATATTCACCTTTCTTCACAACGATTTTGTAGGGTGGACGAAGCGTTTCTTTCAGACCGTAGGGCTGCACCTTGCGAGCTACTTCCGACTGCTTGCTGGCCAGCATGAGGTCGGCTTTCATCGTAGTATAATCGGCACGGAGGTCTTCCACTTCGGCCTGCACCGCATTGATTCTGCGAACGGTCTTTTCCGCATAATGCGTGTTGCTGATGTAAAAAATAGCCAGCATCAGCAGGAAGAAAATCTTGGGCAGGTGATGCACCGGAAAACCTTCTTCGAAATAGTTCTCCAGTTTGATATTCCGTTCCAGCGAAGAAAACAAACCCTTGCGTTTTTCTTTCTTCTCCGGTTTAGGTTCAATTCTGAATTTATTATCAGCCATTACCTGTAGTTACACTGTTGTTTGATGATTGTAGGAACCTGGTTTCCGGACAACCATCGTTTATAATTTTTCTGCTATCCGCAACCGGGCACTGCGTGCCCGTCTGTTTTCATTTACCTCCTCTTCTGAGGCTTCTATCGGCTTTCGGTTTACGGCTTCAAAAGGCTTGATCACGTTTCCGTAAAAATCCTTCTCCGCTTCGCCATACACCTTGCCCTTGTTGATGAAGTTTTTCACCATCCGGTCTTCGAGCGAGTGGTACGACATCACCACCAGCCTTCCTCCGGGAACAAGCACTTCGCCTGCCTGGTGCAAAAAATCTTCAAGCGCCTGCATCTCGTTATTCACTTCGATGCGCAACGCCTGAAACACCTGGGCGAAGTATTTATTTTCTTTCCCATGCGGGGCAAACCGGCTCAGCAAACTGCGCAGCTCATCGGTAGTGCGGATGGGCTTGCTCACCCGCTGCTGCACAATCGCCTGTGCCACAGTGCGGGCATTGCGGATCTCCCCGTACATGCCGAGTATCCGGTGCAGAGCCGCCTCATCATAATCATTCACCACATCCGCAGCTGTGCGCGCCCCTTTCTTATCCATACGCATATCGAGCGGACCGCTGAATCGGGTTGAGAAACCACGACCGGGCTCATCAAGCTGCCAGGAAGAAACGCCAAGGTCTGCGAGGATGCCGTTTACCCGGGTTACCCCATGCAACTTCAGGAACCGCTTGAGATACCTGAAGTTGGCGTGACAAAAAGTGAAAGAACGGTGCGTGATTTTTTCTGCCTCACGCCTGGCATCATCATCCTGATCGAACGCAATCAGCCGGCCACCCTTGACATGTTCCAGGATCGCCAGGCTATGCCCGCCTCCACCGAAAGTGACGTCTATATAGGTTCCTTCCGGTTGGATGTTGAGTGCTTCGATACATTCGTTGAGCATGACCGGCCGATGATAGTCCGATGTCATACTCACTATACATCTAGGTACTTCTGTGCTAGTTTCGACAACTCACCCGGATCGCTGATCAGGTGCTTTTCATACAGTGATGGATTCCAGATCTCGACTTTGTTACCCATGCCGACCAACATCAGGTCTTTCTCCAGCTGGGCATGGGCGAGCATGTTCTTCGGGATGAGCAGACGGCCGTTGCCATCCAGCTCAACCGTAGCGGTGCCGCTGAAAAAATTCCGCTGCAACGTGCGGTACTCCTCGTTGAACTCGCTCAATCCGGAAATTTTTGAAAACACCTTCTTGAATTCCACCATGGGATAGAGGATGAGGCAGCGCTCGAAGCCCCTGCGCAAAACGAGCTCAGATTCCCCCTCGGGAAGCTGGGCTTTTACGCGCGCAGGCAGTACCAACCTGCCTTTGGCATCAAGCTTACTTTCATACTCACTGGTGAAGAAGGTCATGGACGTAGTGGTTGTCTATTCCTTGATAACAAACATAGGTATTTTTACTCCACAATCAACCACTTTACCCCACTTTTTTACATTTTTTACCAGAAGCCGGCTAAAAACAACTGAAAATTGCCCTTTCATGGTGCTTTGATTCCCGGATTCCGACCAAAAAATTGGAAATGGACGCTGATTTACCGGTGGGAGAAAGTGGAGCCTGGTAGCCGGTTTTAGACGATTAGCAGGTAGGGTATGGGGTTATTGAGGGAAGGAATGGCTTGAGGAGGAAATACGAATGATGAATGATGAATGATGAAATTTGAAATATGGAGTTC
>JALOMI010000012.1 GCA_025455465.1 Cyclobacteriaceae bacterium
TGCAGCAAATCCGAAGATGGCCAGTGCAAGCAGAAGAACGATTTTTTTCATCACAGTTGTTAGTTAATAGAAGTTGTTAGTTTTTAATCTTATCGTTGGGGTCTCCCAGTCCTAATTCATCCAGCACAAAGTCTGTGTAGTCAAAGCGAGGGTCTGTATAAATCATCACCAGCTCTCCGGATTTGTCGAACATGATCGCCAGGTTGTTTTGTTTGGCCACCTTGTCAACGGCATCCCATACTTTGTCCTGAATGGGTTTGATCAGTTCCTGCTTCTTTAAAAAAAAGAGCCCTCCGAAACCAAACACCTTTTTCTGGTACTCCTTCAACTCAGCCTCTTTGGTCCGGATATTCTCCAGCCGCTCTTTTTTCATCTCCTCTGTCAGCAGAACCTGCTCTGCCTGATAGGCACTGTACATGCCTTCAATTTTTTTCGACAGTTCCTGAATCTCCTTTTCCCACAGTTCCGACAGCCGGTTGATTTCATCCTGCGCCTTTTTATACTCAGGCATTTTGTTCAGGATAAAATCCGTATCGATGTAACCGAACCGTTGAGCGTGGACAAAATTCAGGCCGAAAATGAGAAAAAATATCGTAATAAGGTAAATCCTCATTATTAACGGATTTGCTGACCAATAGTAAACTGGAATTTCGCACCACTTACCGGATTATTGCTGCCTAACGGGAAAGGATCAAATCCATAACCCCAGTTCAGGCCTATCAACCCAAAAGCCGGCATAAAAATACGGGCACCAAAACCAGCTGCCTTATACATGCTAAACGGGTTAAAGTCCTGGTAATTGTTCCAGTTATTTCCAGCCTCTGCAAATACAAAGCCATAAATAGTAGCAGCATTACCAGTGGTTACCGGATAGCGCAGTTCGAGGCCGAATTTATCATAAACAATACCGCCCCGTATTGCGCCTTCCAGGGCAGTATATGGTGGGGTTATCTTATTGTCGTCATAGCCTCGCAACGCAATAATATCCTGGCCAAGCACAAAGGCACCAAATCCACCGGCAAGACCGGCACCACCCAGGAAGAATCGCTCAAACGGAGTGTAGTCCAGCCGTGTAGTATACCGGCCGATGAAACCAAAGTGCGCTTTGGCTTCGAATACCAGTTTGTTTTTACGGTCAAGAGAGAAATAGAACTTGGAGTCGAACATGAATTTGTAGTACTCCACCCACTTGTTCAATTGCTGCGGAGTAGCCGTTTCATAGTCTAGTGTGCTCCATTGAGAATACGGAGGAGTGAACGTTGCTGCCAGAGAAATTTCAGAACCTTGAGAAGGATACATGGGATTATCAATACTCCTTCGTGCTATAGTAGTGTTAAATGTTAAGGCATTGCTTACACAATCGGGGCAACCGGGTATATAATTGGGAGCGTTTTGCAGGGTATATACCGAATAAGACAATGAATTGGTTAACGTAAAGTAGTTGTCTGGCCACTCCAGCACTTTACCAATACCAATGGAAATATTATCCACCTTCAGGGTCGAATTCAGGTCGAAGAAGTTCGTGGCACCCTGACCGGCAAAGCGGGAAATGGATTTATTGGCACTGACCGATAGGGACTGAGGTTTTCGGCCCCCCAGCCAGGGTTCAGAGAATGAAATGCTGTAGTTCTGGAAATTTCTTCCGTTTGCTTGTACGCGCAAAGAAAGGCGCTGACCATCACCAACCGGCAGAGGTCTCCACTTTTCCGGTTTGGTGATATTGCGAAGCGAGAAGTTGTTGAAGGATAAACCCAGCGTACCCACAAAACCGAACGCACCGCCCCAACCTCCGGAAAGTTCAACCTGGTCGTTCGACTGTTCTTCCAGCTTCCATTCAATATCCACGGTTGCATTGGCCGGATTGGGTTGCATGTTGGGTGAAATGGTTTGCGGATTGAAATAACCCAGTTGCCCGAGTTTCTGCTGCGTGCGGATAATGTCTGAGCGTCTGAATTTCTGTCCGGGAACGGTTGTCAGTTCACGCCTGATCACATGATCGCTGGTACGTGTATTTCCGGCTATAGTTACTTGGTTGATCGTAGCCTGCTCTCCCTCGTTAATGCGCATCTCCACATCGATGGAATCACCGACAACATTCACTTCCACCGGGTTAATCCGGAAAAACAGATAACCATCATCCATATACAACCCGCTGATATCAGGTCCCTTCGGGTTGAAGCTTAATTTCCTGTCGATCAGTTCGCGATTGTAGACATCACCTTTCTTGATACCGAGAATAGCATTTAGCGTTTTATCACTGTGGATGTAATTACCGGTCCATATGATATTGCGGAAGTAATATTTAGGGCCTTCTTCCAGGGCCAGCCTGATGTTGATGGACTTGCTGTCGTAGTTATAAATGGAATCGATCATGATTTCCGCATCGCGGTAACCTTTCGAGTTATAGAATTCGATGATCTTCTTTTTGTCTTCCTCAAACTCTGTCTGAATAAATTTGGATCCCTGAAAAATATTCAGCTTCACATGCCGATTGAGATATTCCTTGACTTCTCTCCATTCGACATCATACTGCGAAGTGAATAAATCGATCGTACGGCCGCTCCTTGGTTTGAATATGTCGCGCAATAAGGCGCGGTGCAGCGTAAAGCGCGGATATTCCTTGGTCTTTTTCATTCGCCCTTTGATGCGGTCAGACGCAATATCCTCGTTGCCCTCAACCATGATGGCATTGATGCGAACTTTGGAGTTTGTGTTAACAGCAATTTTTAAACGAATACCATCGGTTTGCAGCGTATCACGTTCCTGGAAAATTTTTACTTCCGTGTTCAGAAAGCCCTTCTTTACGAAGAACTTCTTCACGGCTATTTCCGTATTGCGGACCATGGCGTCATTTACAATTTTTCCGCGGATGAGGTTCAGGTCTTCCTTTAAGGAAGATTCCTGACCTTTACTGATACCAGTGAAATAGAAATTAGTAAGCCGCGGACGCTCAGCCAATACAATAGCCAGCCAAACGTTATCACCTTCAATTTTTTGAACGTTTATAGAGACATCACCCACCAGGCCGTGGCTCCATAACCTGCGCACTGCATTGGAGATTACATCACCAGGAATTTTTACTTTGTCGCCCACCCGAAGGCCGGTGAGCGAAATCATGGCGTTCTTATCCAGAATATTCAAGCCAGTAACTTCGATGCCTGCAATGGTGTATTCTGCAGGCTTGGTGTAATTCAGGTTCGCGTCCGATGCGCCTCCGGAGCTCGTACGTCTCCGGAACTGGCTATAACCGTCAAAGGCAATCAAACACAGAAAAAAAATCAGTACAGAATATCTCATTCAGCTCACCACATTCAGTTGTTCACTTGTTTTGCCAAATCTTCGTTCACGTTTCTGGTATGACCAGATCGCCTCATAAAGATCCTCCTTTCGGAAATCAGGCCACAGCGTTTGTGTAATATACAGTTCGGTATAGGCAATTTGCCACAGCAGAAAGTTGCTGATGCGAAGTTCCCCGCTGGTGCGGATCAGTAATTCAGGATCGGGGATTCCGGCTGTCTGTAAATACTGTTCAAACACCTGCTCGGTAATTTGTTCCGGCTTAAACTGGCCACCCTTAACGGCCTCGGCCAGGTGTTTTGCCGCCTGGACTATTTCCCAACGGCCGCTGTAACTCAACGCCAGAATAACGGTTAAACCGGTGTTATTCTTTGTCTGGTCGATAGCCCAGGCCAGGTCTTGCTGGCAGTTTACCGGCAAGTGGGAGGTATCTCCGATGGTGATCAGTTTAACACGGTTTTCCATCAGCGATTTGATTTCCTGCCGCAACGTGTTCACCAGCAATTCCATCAGGCCCTCAACCTCTTCTTTAGGCCTTGACCAGTTTTCGGTGGAAAAGGCGTAGAGTGTCAGGTAATCAACGGCCAATTCACCGCAGCCTTCTATTACTTCACGTACCGCTTTAACCGCATTCCGATGTCCGAAGATCCGCATAGCACCCTTTTTCTTGGCCCAACGGCCATTTCCGTCCATAATCACTGCAATATGCCTGGGCAGTCTGTTGAGGTCGATATGTTCCTTGAAAGAAGACACAAGGGGGTAAAATTAGCTGATTTTAAAAAACTTTTACCATCGTTTGGGAACCCATTTATTTATAAGGGTTCCTCGGACAGGGGATGTCGTAAAATGTCCGGGTGAAAGTGACGCCAACAAAAAAGTAATTATCGAAGGTGTTGGGGTTTCCATATTGGAAATTTTTGGTGGTTTGATCGCCCACAGACACATTGTCGAGGTAATCGAAAAAGGTTTTACGGATACCTACTTCAAAGGCAACATAATATTTTGGATTTACCACGTATTTGAAACCACCGCCAAAAGGCAGCGATGTTTGGATGTTGCTGTATTCTTCCGGTTTGCTGTCGTATCCGGAAATACCGAACAGGCCAAAGCCGACAAACAGGTATGGAGTGTACCGCAGAGGCCGTTTGTCATCCCGCCAATCCAGAAAATGATATTCAAACCCGAGACTGGTCTCAAAAAGAAAGATATCAAAGGAAGCTCCTCGGGTGGCAGCAAAGGCATCAATGGGAATTTCTTCTCCGCGTAACTGGCCGGCTGTTACGGTAGCCCGTAGGCTCACCACCTTACTGGCGTTGCTGCGATAGAAGATGGTGCCTGCAGGAGAAGAATTAGCCAGCCGGTACGTTGGAATCAGGTCTCCGGTATAGTTGAATGTACCGAATCCAAAGCCCACTTCCGACCGCTGGGCCTGTGTCAGAAGGGGGAACAAACCAACCATAACTATCAGAAGAAACCTCATCTGAATTTGGCCCGGTTAAAGTTCTTTCCGATGATATAATTCAGCCGCAACGTGGTCAGCATCAGGATGTCTCGATCATTGGATTTGCCACGCGGGTTCAGCGTTCCGTCTGGGTTGACATGCCCGAAGCCGTTAACAGTAGTAAAGCCGACATAGCCGGTATAACGGTTGGCAATAATTTCATCTACAATGGCGCTTACACCCATTGGTACTTCATTAGAACGGTACGACATGGCCCTTGCCAGTTGGTTATCACCAAATGTGTTCAGGTCAACATAGTTACTGCTCACATCATCGAGGTAATCAGTGAACGTATAGCGGAAGCCGAATTCCAATGAAACGTCCATTTGGTCTGCAAGTCTGAAACGAACCCCGGCTCCAAAAGGTATGGCAAACTGAAATAAATTGTAGGATTGTCCTTCTGTCTTCAGTGGTTGCAGATTTACCCACTCACCGGCATTGGCAAATGGCTGGCCAAATAAATCGTTGCCGGGCACTTGTGCCTGCGGATTATGGCGGAAAACGGCAATGCCGGCATAGGCAAATGGTGTCCAACCGGGTCGTGCACTAAACATCTGCGTGTTTTCAAATAAGTCTACCTGGGCTACTACCGAAAGTTCAGTAATCCTGTTACGAAATGAAAGGTTGCGTACATACCGGTATGCTCCATTGGAGGCATCGGTTGGATCAGCTGATTCCATATCAGATCCTTTTATTGCGCCATAAGCCAGACCGCCAATTACCTGATAACGCGGACCGAAACGATGGGTGAATGAAAGGCCTATGGCTGGTTTTGTCAGGCTTAAATCGGTACTCCCTCTTTTGGCGGATGGGGAGAGATCACCATAATAATTAAAGGCATTAAGCGACAAGCCTATCGCATTGTAAGCAAGATCTTTGAAGTCGCGTTTCTGTCCCCGGTAATTGGCCATTTGCTTATTATTACGCTTGATGGCGTACCGGCTCATCTGACTAAATGTCTCGTTGGAGGCAGTAAACAACAGGAGGAAGAAAATCAGTTTAAAAAATGTGCTCATCAATGGATTGCCCTGAGGTATTGTTCAAAGGTAAAAAATTAGTTTCTGATATCGAGTCCCCAGTTAAGCTTCTGACGAAGGGTTTTAAAATAGTGCTGTCCTTTAAGCTGAATGAGGTGCGCTTTGAAATTTTCTTTCTTTACTTTAAGGCGCGCTGATGCATCAACACTGGCCGTGCGTGAATCAAGCGTAACCAGAAATTTCTTGCTGCGCCCTTCAATTTCGAAAGACAGTTCAGAAGTATCGGCAACAACGATCGGTCTTACCGCCAGGTTGTGCGGGCTTACCGGTGTAATAATGAAGTTTCCGGATCGCGGGAAGACCAAAGGGCCGCCACAGCTGAGTGAATAACCCGTTGAGCCAGTGGGTGTGGAAACAATGATGCCATCCGCCCAGTAGCTGTTGAGAAACTCCCCATCAATATAGGTGTGTACTGTGATCATCGAGGAGGTATCTTTCTTTAAGATTGTACAATCATTGAGGGCGAAATTCTGATTGCCAAACAATTTGTTATTAGACTCCAGCCGAAGCATGGCGCGCTTATCGATTGTATAGTTACGCTGGAATAAAACCTGGATGGCATGCTCTGTTTCTTCTTTGCTTATGGTTGCCAGAAATCCAAGTCGGCCTGTGTTGATACCCAGTATAGGTGTTTCTGCAGCACCGATATGTGTCACGGATTCAAGAAGAGTTCCGTCACCACCGATGCTTAGCAAAACATCCAGCTTCTTCAGCGAGCTGCCAGCCCGGTAAGTCTTCCATCGGTATTTACGGAATGCTGCACCATTCAGAAAGGGTTCAAATTTTTCGGAAACATACAAGTCGGCCTGATGCTGATCGAGCAGCCCGAAGATGAGTTCAATAAATGCCGCTGACTGCCGGTTGAATTCTTTGCCGTGTACTCCGATTTTCATTCCGTTACCTGTTGCCGCGAATGTTAAAGGTACAACCGTTTCATGGAAGTGTAAAATAAGGACAACTCAGATATCGAGATACCGAAGCAGCAAGTCGATGCGTTCTTTTTCGGAACCGATAGGTTTGGATTCCTGATAACGGCCGATGATTTTATAGCCAAAGCGTTCGAGGGTGGCAACGATGCGTGTCAGATCGAGTTGATTGACTTTCAGGGTGAGCCGAAGTTTGCCTGGATCAAGCGGATCTTCCTTGACAATACTGCTGAGCACTTTGGTGTGATTCTCTTCAATCAGCCGGCTGATTTCAGCCAGCGAGTAATCATGGTGATCCATTGACAGCACCAGAATTCCACCGGGCATTTGTATAGCGGCTGATTGGGCAAAGAAAGCAAGCGTATCCTGCACAGTGATTACACCGATATAGTTTCCTTCCTCGTTAACTACGGCCACCATTTGTAGCTTATGATCGGAAGCAATGCGAAGTATATCGTAGTAGTGTGACGAAGTTGGTACAGTGCATTGCTGTCCAACCAAGGTGAAATCAGCAACGCGCTTTTCAATATCGTTGGTTTCCAGGATGATTTCTTCAGAGATAAAGCCAAGAAGTTTACCGTTATCCACTACGGGCATGTGATTGCAGCGAAATTCCTCCATCCAGACAATAGCTTTATGCGCATCGTCTGTCGCTTTGAGCGGAGGAATCATTTGGTTGATAAGATCAGCGGCAATCACGCAGGATAATTTTTACATATATACCCTAATTCAGCAAAAAGTCTTCCACAATAACATTAAATTTTTCAGGATGTTCCATCATGGGCGCATGACAGCAATGATCAATGAATTTCAGGGTCGAATTGGGGATAAGCCGGTTAAACTCGTGGGCTACCATCGGGGGAGTGATGGTGTCATTAAGCCCCCATACCAACAAGGTTGGGACTTTTATGTTGGGGATTTCGTCTGCCAGGTTATTGCGTTGCGCTGATTTGGCAATAGAGACAATGCGCATGCATTTAGGTATGCTGTTGGTGATTTCAAACACCTCGTCCACCAGCTCTTTCGAAGCCACCTGCGGATTATAAAATGTATACGATACACGCTCGCGGATGTATTCGTAATTGCCGCGTTTGGGATAGGAGCCACCCATGGAGTCCTCGAAGAGACCGGAGCTGCCGGTAAGTATCAGCTTCTTTACTTTGCTCGGGTTCTTCAATATATAGACTAACGCAACATGGCCGCCCAAACTGTTCCCCATCATGATCATGTTATCCAGTTGCTTCAGTTCCACAAAGTCTTCCACAAATTTCCGCAAGCCTTCGAGTCCGGCTTCACGGATGGGCATTTCATAAATTGGCAGCATCGGGATGACTACTCGGAAATTTTTTGAGAAGCGGTTGACCACACCTTCCCAGTTGCTGAGTGCACCAAATAATCCGTGAAGCAGAATCAGCACCGGGCCCTGGCCTTCATCCACAAATTTGAAATCCTTCTCTTGTTTAACAGTTAACGGCATACCTGCGCATGTAAAAAATTATTGCAAGGTAAGTTACAAAACCCGATCGCGAACACCGCACAGTGATGAAGCTTTCTTCATTCAAACAAATCACGTACGGCTGGCACCAATTCTCCGGCCCAGTCGGTTACGGTAGGTGCGATAACGGCAATGTGCTGATACATCCACGAATGTTCCGTCCAGCGGTCAAAGAAAACAACACCGGAGGCATCCAGTATCCAGCAGAGTACGCTGATCATAAAAGCTGTCTTAAACAACCCCAGCAAAGCACCTGCGAATGAATCGGCACTGCCCAGCAGCGTTTTTTCTAATCCCTTACGCAATAAGCTTCCCAGGAAGTTCACCAGAATAACAACCACCAGGAAGACTGCACCGAAGGCTGCATAGGGCAGCACTTTCTCATCAATATCGTAGTGCTGATTTAGCGTCAGCATCGCTGCGCCCATCAGTTTGAACCCAGCCAGGATTCCGATGAAAATGGCCAACAATGAAAAGAGACTCTTCAGAAAGCCTTCGCGATAGCCGGATGACATGCCGATGATCAGGATAACACCCAGAATGATGTCAAGGGCACTCATGCGGAAAGCAACTTCTTGACAATTTCCGATATCTGTTTGCCATCGGCCTGGCCGGCCAGTTTTTTCGTGGCCATACCCATCACTTTGCCCATATCCTGCGGGCCAGTAGCGCCTGTCTCAGAAATGACTTGCCGGATGGCGGCCGCCAGTTCATCGTTACTCAGTTGTTTAGGTAAGTAGCGGCTGATGATCTCCAGCTGAAACAATTCTTTCTGGGCCAGGTCAGCCCTGCCCTGCTGGTTGAATATGTCGGCTGATTCTTTGCGCTGTTTGGCAGCTTTCATCAGCAGTTTGTTTTCCGTGTCTTGCGATACCTCTCCGCTGCCACCCTTTTCAGTTTCGGCAAGCAGAATAAGGGACTTGATGCCCCGCAACGCTTCCAGTTCCTCCTTGTTCTTGGCCAGCATGGCATTTTTAATGTCGCTGTCGATCTGTGTTTTTAAACTCATACGTAAAATCCTTTCAGACAAAATTAACCCGAATACCGGTAGATTGCTTTGCCTTTGCTGAATCATTTTTATTCCTGAGTAGGTTTGCCTGATGGTATTTGTAAATTCGATCTCGCATCATGACAAGACTGAGTGTTAATATCAACAAAATAGCTACGCTTCGGAATGCACGCGGAGGCAACAACCCCGATGTGATTCGTGTGGCAATGGACTGCGAACGGTTTGGTGCACAGGGAATAACAGTGCATCCGCGCCCGGATGAACGGCACATCCGCTATGCCGATGTGATGGGATTGAAAGAGGTGGTAACAACGGAATTCAACATCGAAGGCTATCCGGATAAACGCTACCTGGAAATCATCCGGCTGGTTAAACCTGCGCAGGCTACACTGGTGCCTGATGCACCCGATGTGATTACGTCCAATGCCGGGTGGGATACGGTAAAACACCGCAGTATGCTCAGCGAGATTGTTGCTGAACTGAAAAGCTATGGCGCCCGCGTTTCTGTTTTTATCAACCCCGATGTTAGGATGGCGGAAGGCGCTGCACGCATCGGTGCCGACCGTGTGGAACTCTACACCGAACCGTATGCCCACACCTATCCGAAAGATCCGCAGTCGGCCGTAAGGCCGTATGTGGATTGCGCAGAGGCGGCCCTCGCCAATGGCCTGGGTATGAATGCCGGGCATGATCTCGACCTGAATAACCTGCGCTACCTGAAAGCAAGCATCCCACAGTTGGAAGAGGTTTCTATCGGTCATGCACTGGTTTGTGATGCCCTGTACTATGGCCTGGAAAACACCATCCAGTTATACTTGCGCCAGCTGAAATAAATGCAGACCCTGGTCATAGTTGAATGGCGACTTATATTTTGGAAACACTTAAACCTGAACCTTCGAATGAAAACTCTTGCGCATTTCTTTTTCCTTTTGCTGTTGGTTGTATCCTGTTCACAACCACAGGAGTATGATATCATCCTCCGAGACGGAAAAATTTATGACGGATCAGGCAAAGCATCGTTCACTGCGGATGTCGGCATTAATGCCGATACCATTGCCTTCATCGGTGACCTGAGTCATGCCCGCGGCAAAACCGAAATCGATGTTACCGGGCTTGCCGTTGCCCCGGGGTTTATCAATATGCTGAGCTGGGCAACCGAATCCTTAATCATCGATGGTAATTCTCAGGCTGATATCCGTCAGGGCGTTACGCTGGAGGTGATGGGCGAAGGTTTTTCAATGGGCCCGTTAAGCGAAAGCATGAAAGAACGCATCGAGCGTGACAACAAGCGCGCAGGCTTCAATTATGAAGTTAACTGGACAACCCTGGGTGAATACCTCGAATCGCTGGAGCGCAGAGGCATCGCACCCAATATCGCCTCGTTTGTTGGTGCTACATCGGTACGTGTTCATGAACTCAAGTATGACAACCGGGCTCCGACTGCCGAAGAGCTTGGCCGCATGAAAGACCTGGTTAAGCAAGCCATGGAAGAAGGAGCGATGGGTGTTGGGTCTTCCCTCATCTATGCTCCGGCCAGCTATTCCTCAACCGAAGAGTTGATTGAATTGTGTAAAGTAGCCTCTGACCATGGCGGCATGTACATCACCCACATGCGCAGCGAGGGAGATAACATTTTCAATGCCATCCGGGAAACTATCCGCATTGCGCGGGAGGCAAACATTCCGGCAGAGATCTACCACCTGAAGCTGGGCGGGCAGCGAAACTGGAATAAGCTCGATTCGGTATTGGCCATGATTGATCAGGCCAATCGTGAAGGGCTAAAAATCACTACCGATATGTACACCTACACAGCCGGTGCCACCGGGCTGGACGCATCCATGCCCACCTGGCTGCAGGAGGGCGGCATTAATGAATGGATTCGAAGGATGAAGGACCCGAAACTTCGGAAACGGGCATTAGAAGAGATGCGTAAACCTTCTGATCAGTGGGAGAACCTGCTCTTGCTGGCAGGATCAGCAGACAATGTGTTGTTGGTTGATTTTGCCAATGATTCCCTCAAGCAGTTTACAGGCATGACCCTGAAAGCTGTTGCCGATAAGCTGGAGAAATCACCGGAAGAGACGGCCATGGACCTGGTTTGTGCCGACAGCACCCGCGTGGGCACGGTGTATTTTCTGATGAGTGAAGAGAATGTCAGGCGGCAGATCGCGTTACCATATATGAGTTTCGGTTCTGATGCCGAATCTCCGGCCAGCGAAGGAATCTTTCTAAAGAGCAACACCCACCCGCGAGCTTATGGCAACTTTGCCCGGTTGTTGGGCAAATACGTACGTGAAGAACAGGTGATACCCCTTGAAGAAGCCATTCGTAAACTCACCTCATTGCCGGCTTCCAACCTGAAGATTTCCGATCGCGGCCGGCTGGCACCCGGTTTCTTTGCCGATATTGCCATCTTCGACCCCGAACGTATCGCTGATCATGCCACCTTTGAAAAGCCCCATCAGTACAGTACCGGCATGGTACACGTTTTTGTGAACGGAACACAGGTACTGAAAGACGGAGAACATACCGGTGCCCGCCCGGGGCGCGTGGTACGGGGACCCGGCTGGAAGCCAGAGAAGTAATTTACGAAGTGCCCGGTATCAACAGTCTGTTGGTACCCAAAGCAGTATCCTTTTACATCATCCAATCATTTTGTGCAGGTACATTGGCACTAATGGTTTGAAACTTATCTTTGGCCTTCTTTTAACCGACCATCCATGAAGCGCGATAAAGTCATCTTTGACCTCATTGAAAAAGAAAAAAAACGCCAGCAAAACGGCATTGAACTGATTGCCTCTGAAAATTTTGCCTCCCCCCAAGTGATGCGGGCCATGGGCACCGTGCTCACCAACAAGTATGCGGAAGGGTTGCCGGGTAAGCGCTATTATGGCGGCTGTGAGGTAGTGGATGAAATAGAACAACTGGCCATTGAGCGCGCGAAGCTTTTATTTAATGCCGAGTGGGCCAATGTACAGCCCCACTCCGGTGCACAGGCCAATGCTGCCGTGATGCTGGCGTGCCTGAAGCCGGGGGATAAAATTCTGGGCTTTGATCTTTCCCACGGTGGCCACCTTACGCACGGTTCACCGGTAAACTTTTCCGGTAAACTCTATCAGCCCAGCTTTTATGGTGTAGAAGAAAGCACCGGGCTGATCGATTTTGATAAAGTGATTGAAACCGCGAAGCGTGAGAAACCCAGGATGATCATCTGCGGTGCCTCGGCCTACAGCCGCGACTGGGATTATAAAAAATTACGCGAAGCAGCCGATGCCGTTGGAGCTCTGTTGCTGGCGGATATCTCCCATCCATCCGGATTGATTGCCCGCGGATTACTGAATGATCCGATGGAGCATTGTCATATCGTAACCACCACCACCCATAAGACGTTGCGCGGCCCGCGTGGCGGTCTGATCATGATCGGTAAAAACTTTGATAACCCGTGGGGCTTGAAGACACCGAAAGGAGAGATTCGTAAGATCAGCTCCATACTTGATTCAGGTGTTTTTCCGGGAACCCAGGGAGGGCCACTGGAGCACGTGATCGCTGCCAAAGCCATTGCTTTTGAGGAAGCATTATCGGAGGCCTACTTCAAATACGTAATGCAGGTGGCGAAGAACGCCAAAGTCATGGCCGATGCGTTTGTGAAGAAAGGCTACAAGATTATTTCCAACGGTACCGACAATCACCTGATGCTGATCGACCTGCGCTCGAAAAACCTTACCGGCAAGAAAGCCGAAGAGGCGCTGATCCAGGCCGACATTACCATCAACAAAAACATGGTGCCGTTCGATACGCAGTCGCCCATGGTTACCTCCGGCATACGCATCGGTACACCGGCCATCACTACACGCGGTCTGCTGGAAAAAGATGTGCTGAAAGTAGTTGATCTGATTGATGAGGTACTGAAAGCACCGGATAAAGTAGAAAACCTGAAGGCGGTTAAGAAGAAGGTCAACAGTTTCATGAGGAAGTTTCCGTTGTACAAGTAAGGAATGGCTGAAGAAAAGGAAATGAGTTTCCTCGATCACCTCGAGGAATTACGGTGGCATGTTATACGCTCCTTGTTTGCAGTAGTGGTGCTAACCATTATTGCGTTTATCAAGGCTCCATGGATATTTCAGAACATCATTTTTGCCGTAGCGCGTCCCGACTTTATTTTCTTTGACTGGATGTGCTCACTGGGTAAGCTGACGGGAGCAGAAGAAACACTTTGTGTAACCGAGATTCCCTTCAAGATTCAAAGCCGGCAAATGACCGGGCAGTTTACCATGCACATTGCCTCATCGTTGTTTATGGGATTTGTCTTTGCATTTCCATATGTCGTCTGGGAGATCTGGCGGTTTATCAAACCGGGCCTGATGAGCAAAGAGCGCAATTATTCAAGGGGTGCAGTTTTCTTTATTTCGTTATTGTTTTTTCTGGGCGTATCATTCGGCTACTTCATTATGAGCCCGCTGGCCGTATACTTCCTGTCAAATTACCGGATCAGTGACATGATTTCTAACGAATTCGATATCACCTCCTACGTCTCAACCATCATCACGCTGGTTTTTGGCAGCGGGATATTGTTTCAATTACCCATTGTGGTGTACTTCCTGACAAAGATTGGATTTGTTACACCGGCATTTTTACGCCAGTACCGGAAGCACGCTATTGTGATTATCCTGATTATAGCAGCGATCATCACTCCTCCCGACCCATTCAGCCAGACGATCATTGGTATTCCGTTGTATATACTTTATGAATTCAGTATCTTGATTTCGGCCATGGTGGTGCGACAACAGGAACGGGAAGACCGAGAGGCCGATAAGCGATACAACACATAATTATGGCAATACTGGCAATCGGCAGTGATCATGCCGGATATGAATTCAAGGAAAAACTCAGGCACTGGCTGGAATCGCAAGGGCATCAGGTAAATGACTTCGGAACGCATAGCCTTGATTCAGTAGACTATCCTGATTTCGCTCATCCGGTAGCATCAGCGGTTGAAGAAGGCAATGCCGTTTTTGGCCTGCTGCTTTGCGGCAGCGCCAATGGCGTGGCCATCACCGCCAATAAACACCAGGGTATTCGTGCCGCACTTTGCTGGACACCTGAAATTGCATCACTTGCCCGGCAACATAACAACGCCAATATAGTCTGTATCCCTGCACGCTTTGTGACTTATGCTGAGGCAGAAAATATACTCAGTACATTTCTGAATACTGATTTTGAGGGCGGGCGCCACGAACGCAGGGTGGAGAAGATCAGTTGCTGACCTTTACCCAGTTTCCTTCCGTGGTTTTCCTGTACTGCTTTTTCAATTCGGGTAAATAGTCAAAACAGCCTGGCATCAGTTGGTGCGGGTCAAGGATGATTTCCGGTGGATCGACTCTCATCAGATGATTTACCAGCAGGATATTTTCGTAATAATCCGGTTTGCTGAACAGCGCTTCTGCCATGGGCCAATAAGTAAATGCGGGAGCCGACTTGTTATTCAGAAATAGAGAAGGATCTGCTGAAAGATTAAGCACACGTTTACCAGTTACCACGGCAGGGGCTGACTTCACGATAAGTTCGTCCAGTGGTACTGCCTCGATTTTTTCATACCGCACAAGGTACATCATACCGGTGATGCCGATCAGCATAATCCAAGTGTTCATGTTGGCAAACTTTCTCCGCCTGATCAGTAGCAGAAAATGAGTGAAGAAGAAGGCAAGCGGTGGCAGGACTGGCAAAAAGCTTTGAGGCCGCAGTTCAGGAGCAAATGCGATTTGAATAAGTGCCGCAAAAAACCACAACCACATGGCCTGCATTACCTGCGCCTGGTATTTGGTCAGGTGGGCTTTTCGGTTAAGCATGATGATGGCCACCAGCCAATAAAACAGCGGTAAGGCACCAATGATCAGCAAGGCCTTCAACGAAAAAAAGGATTGTACCGAAAAGTGAAAAGCCGGCAAATAGAAACGCTCCCACAATGAGCTTACATCAGCCAACAGATTAAAACAGCTGATCAGCAGCAGGTGAGGCAGCAGAAATCCCACAACCATAAGCAGGTATTTACGAGGAGTATTTCGCGTAAAGAATAGCAGCATCAGCATGAATCCCGGAATGAACAGGGCATAGGAAAAAATCAAAAGGGAAGAAATACCGGTAAAGAGGCCAAGGTTTAATACTGTTTCATCGCTGCTTGAACGAAACTCCAGTTCGGTGAGCAAGGCATATAAGGCCAGCAGCATAAACCCGAAGGCTACCAGTTCTGCAGAAAGCTGGAGCATATCAAACGAAAGCAGTGTTAACAGTGAAAAAAGAAGGGAAGGCGCGTAGGTATTTTCGGCAAATGTCTTTTTGGTAATCAGCATAATGCCGAGGAATACGCTTTGCAGGAAAAGCAAAACAAAGGCAGTAATGTGGCGACCGGTGATATTCCGGCCAAAGACCCAATCACAGGCACCGTAAAACCAGGCGGCCAGTGGTGGTGTTGGGTCAATGATTTCTGTGTAGAGGGTGTAGCCTTCGGTTACTTTTTCACCCAGCACGATGTGGCGCAGTTCCGGATAAGTTATGCCGGGCGGGTCCAGTAAGAACGGCAACCACGCCAGTATGAGCAGGCCCAGCAGGCCCACCAACCGGTAAGGATCATTAATGCGGAAATACTGAAACAATGCGCAGAGTCTAAAGCGTGAAAATTAGACAGGATTTTTCACGATTGAAATCTACCGGGAACAATTATGCCGCTTCTTTGGTATTTGATGGGTAACCTTGGATATTTGTTTTATGGCAGGCACTACTCGTCAACAAAAATTTTCACGGCTTATTCATAAGGAAATCAGCGATATACTTCAGCGCGACAAACGTGGCATATTGCATAATGCCTTTGTCACCGTAGCCGATGTTCGGGTGAGTCCGGATCTGGGTGTGGCGAAAATTTACATCAGCATGATGCTGCAAAAGGACAAGAAGGCCGTTCTGGAAAAACTCAATCAGCACAAAGGCGAGATCCGCAAAGCCCTGGGCGACCGCATACGCAATCAGGCGCGCATTATTCCTGAACTTGTATTTTTTATCGATGAGGTGGAAGAAAATGCTCAACGCATTGAAGAACTCATCCGCAACCTGCATATCCCTCCGGCCACAGAATCGTGAGCGATAATTATTCACAGTCATACATACGGGCATGAAACTGGAATTCTTCATAGCACGCAGGTACCTTCTCTCCAGGAGGAAGAAGAATTTCATCAACATCATTTCCATCCTGGCCCTCATTGGCGTGGCCTTCAGTGCAGCCGCACTGATTATTGTTTTGAGTGTGTTCAACGGCCTTGAAGATTTACTGCGGTCACTTAACAACTCCTTTGATCCGGAAATAAAAATAGAGGCGGCTGAGGGCAAATCCTTTGAAGTGAGTGATTCCTTACTGGCTGCGGTGCAGTCGGTGAAAGGCGTGGCAATTGTGACCGAGGTGATTGAAGATTATGCTTATCTGCGCTACCGCGATGCCAACCAGGTAGTGACCCTGAAAGGCGTGAGCGATAATTTCATCGACCAGCACCGAATTGATGAAAAAATTGTTGCCGGTGAATTGAAACTGCGCGATGGCGACATCAACTACGCAATTGTTGGCCGCGGCATTCAATACAATCTGTCTATTGCCGTGGGTGAAAACCTTTACCCGCTTCAGATCTTTTACATTAATCAGGTACGTGGCGGATCATTGGATCCCTCCCGGCTGTATACCCGAAAGAATATACTTCCGGGGGCAGCTTTTTCCATCGTACAGAATTTTGATGAGAACTATGTCATCGTACCGCTGGATTTTGCCCGTGAGCTGCTGAATTATGACAACAAGCGAACAGCGCTGGAAATCAAAACCGCTGCGGGGGCCGATGTATTTCAGGTGGAGCGACAATTGCAGACCCTGCTCGGAAACAGCTTTGATGTACTGAATCATGAAGAGCAGCACAAGGATCTTTACCGCCTGCTGAAGATGGAAAAGCTCTTCACCTTCCTCGCCCTGTCGCTGTTGCTGGGGATCAGCTCCATCAATATTTTCTTCAGCCTGATGATGCTGGCACTGGATAAGAAAAAGGACATCTCTATTCTAAGAGCCATGGGCGCCACAGAGAGTCTGATTCGCAGAATTTTTGTGGTGGAGGGGGGCATTATCGCTTTTGGCGGTGCTGTGCTCGGCCTCGTCATGGGGGGTATCTTCTGCTGGCTTCAGCTGAACTTCAGCATTATCAGTATGGGCATGGAAACCTCTGTTACTGAAGGCTATCCCATCAAAGTAATCCCCACCGATTTCATCAGTACATTGCTGGTGGTTTCCTTGCTGGCTTTTGTCATTTCCTGGCGCCCCGCGATACTGGCGGCCCGATCGGCATCCGTGCAAAATCTCTGATAAAGTCGGGAGAAATAGATTAATCCCCTTAACTCATTCATCAGAAATTATTACCTTGGAGGTTCCGTTCTCTGTAAAAACAGGAAATTCTGCGTATTCTATGAAGGTTTCTGCCTCGCAGCCGTTTCAGATTATCTACTCGCTGTTTCAGCACGAGTACCTGGGCTTCTTGTTTGAATCCTACATCGTTCACCTTGATGAGAAGGGCAAGCTCACCTTCCAGCACCAGAACATTTCCGCGAAAAACGCCCGGGAATTTGCCAAAGGCCTGGACGACCGCGATTACGACCTGATTCGGATAATGGATGCCATGCAGCAGGATTCGGTTGCCAAAAAGTTTGCCGGCAAACCGGTCAAGCCTGAGGAATACTTCCCGAAAATCTTCGATAAGAAGAAGGGGAATGAGGCGGTGCAGCAGATGATTGAACAGTATGTTGAAGGCAAGCGTGCCGAAGTATTGGAATTACTGAAAGGCAAACTGCTGTTTGAAACCGGCAATGACGGGGAACCCACTCACCGCAAAATTGAGGTGATGGACAAGCGCGCATTCATACAGTTTCATTTCATGCGCGAAAAGCAAAGCACCCAATATTATCCTACCCTGTATTATGACGGCAAGAAACTCGAGCTACCCAATGCCACGGCCTACCTGGTTTGTCGGGATCCGGCCTGGATGGTGATGAACGGAAAACTCTACGGATTTGAAAAACACATAGACGGAAAAAAACTACAGCCTTTCTTCAGCAAAAAGAATGTGGTGATACCCAGCAACCTGGAGGAGACATACTACAACAAATTCATCGCTCCGCTGATTGCTTCTTTCGATGATGTGGATGCCAAAGGATTTGAAATCAATAAAAACGAGTACGATCCCAAACCCATTCTGACTATATCGGAATTGCAGACGGTCCAGACAGCCTCTACCGCGCCATCCTTGTTTGGCGATGCACCGGCAGAAGACCGAAGGGATGAATCCGGGAAGATTGTTTTTGACCTCTCCTTTAAATACGGCAAGCATAAATTCCAGGGACGCAACCGGGTGCCCGTGAGCGTAACTGTGGAGAAGCAAGACAGCGATTATGTATTTCATCGCGTGCAGCGCAAGATGGAAATAGAAAAGAACTTCCTGAATACGTTGCAGAAACTGGGCCTACCGATGAAAGATTTTAATGTGGCCATCTCAAAATCGGAGGCCTTTTCGTGGCTGAATGAAAACCGGGTAAACCTCTTGAACCTGGGTTTTGAAGTGAGCCAGCCGCAGAACAACGACAAGAAATACTTTGTCGGGAAGGCAGTCATTGAAGTGGATATCAAAGAGAACATCGACTGGTTTGATATTCACGCACGCATCCGTTTTGGTGAGTATGAAATTCCCTTTAAGGAATTGCGCAAGCTCATCCTGAAAAAGAAGGTCGAGTTTAAATTGCCCAACGGAGAGATTGCCATCATCCCCGAGGCCTGGCTCACCAAGTATGCCGATCTTTTCGCCCTCAGTGAAACCGAAGGCGAAAAAGAAAGGCCGGTGTTGCGCAAGCATCACCTCAACCTGGTGAAAGAACTGGAAGACGGCAACCTTGCCAAGGTGCACATCAGTGAGAAGCTCAGGGGCCTCGGCCAGTTTAGCGGCATTAAAAATTATCCGTTGCCGGATGGCTTCAACGGTGAACTTCGCCCCTATCAGAAAGCAGGCTATAACTGGCTGCGCTTCCTCAACGAATTCCGGCTGGGCGGCTGCCTGGCCGATGATATGGGTCTCGGCAAAACGGTACAGACATTGGCCATGCTGCAAGCCGAAAAAGAGGAAGGTCGCGGTACTTCCCTGCTGATCATGCCCACGTCACTTATTTACAACTGGGAGATGGAAGCAGCCCGCTTCACCCCGGGGCTGAAGGTGCTGAACTACACAGGCACGCTGCGCAATAAAGACATCAAGCGCTTTGAGAAGTACGATATTGTGCTCACTTCCTACGGCATCACCCGCCTCGATATAGACATGCTGCAGAATTTTTATTTTAACTATGTCATCCTGGACGAATCTCAAGTGATCAAAAACCCATCGTCCATCATTGCCAAAGCCGTACGCGAACTGAAATCGCGTTATAAGCTCGTGCTGACCGGAACACCGCTGGAAAATACAACCATGGATCTGTGGTCGCAGATCAGCTTCATCAATCCCGGCCTGCTGGGCTCCCAGACATACTTCCGCAACGAGTATCAGAATCCGATTGAAAAGAAAGGCGATGAATCCAGGTCGAAGAAACTGAATGCCATCATCAAGCCTTTCGTTTTACGCAGGCACAAATCGCAGGTGGCTACGGAACTTCCGGAAAAGGTAGAGTACATCCAGTACTCTTCGATGACACCCGAGCAGGAAAAGCGCTATGAAGAAGTGAAGTCGTATTACCGCGGGCGCATTCTTGACCTGATAGACAAAGAAGGTATCGGCAACAGCCGTTTTATGATCCTGGAAGGATTGACCAAGCTCCGCCAGCTCGCCAATCATCCGAAGATGATCGAGCCTTCCTACACCGGAGACTCCGGCAAGATGGAAGACATTCTGCACATGCTGGAGAATGCCATGGCAGAAGGGCACAAAGTGTTAGTGTTTAGTCAGTTTGTAAAACACCTGAACCTGATCCAGCATCACCTGCGCCATCACAAAGTGGATTATGCCTACCTGGACGGCTCCAGCATCGACCGGAAAGAACAGGTGGAGCGGTTTAACAAAGATCAGAACGTGAAAGCGTTTCTCATCTCCATCAAGGCAGGCGGTCTCGGATTAAATCTTACCGAAGCCGATTATGTGTTTATCCTTGACCCATGGTGGAACCCGGCTGTAGAGGCTCAGGCGGTAGACCGGGCACACCGCATCGGGCAGAAGCGAAAAGTCTTTACCTATAAATTCATCACCCGTAACTCAGTGGAAGAGAAAATCCTCACCCTGCAGCAGAAGAAACTTAAACTCACCAAGGAGCTGATTACCACCGAGGAGAGTATCATGAAGCAGCTCACCCGAGAAGATATCGAGCAGATGCTTGCTTAAGCTTCCTGCAGGTGCCGTTTTTTCCACCGGTTGTGAGACCACAGCCAGCCGGAAGGATGTTGCTGAATAACCCGCTCCACAGCACGCGCATAGTTTTCAACCACGCCCGTTGAATTTTTTTCGTAAGGCGGATCGCCAATATGAACGAGTGTGCAGGTATAGTAACCCCGGCTTACACGCTCAACATCCGCATACACGGCCGGGTACTGCGTGAGTTCGGCCATCTGCTGGCTTCCGAAAAAGAAGACGGTATCCTGGTTGAGAAAGCGGGTTTCATATTTTTTATCCTGCGCGTGGCCGGGATATTGATCAGCAACAATGGCGATACCGCGAATTATTTTTTTACGTTTGGCCAGTTCGCGTGCGACTTCATTTCGTTTGACGGGATGCCCGCCAAACCGTGTGCGGCAGCTCTGGATCAACCGGTCCGTAAAGGCATTGGAGATCGGCTGGTAAACAAAATCAATCGGCACCCCCAGCGATAACACACCGGAAACAAGAAGCCACTCCCAGTTAAATTGATGGGATGATAACAGGATGACGGAAGTTCCCTGATCGCGATACTGAAAGACAACTTCCGGATTGGTGTAGCGCATACGCTTGCGGAGTTCATCGGCAGAGACAGTGAGCAGCTTCAATGTCTCCACCGAATAATCGCACAGGTGCCGGTAAAAGTCGCGCTCGATGCCCCGGATTTCGTGTTCTGATTTTTCCGGAAAGGAATTCATCAGGTTTTGCCGAACCAGTTTTTTCCGGTAACCCACGATGTAGTAAGCGATCACAAACAAAAAATCGGATATGAAATACAGTACCGGAAACGGAAGTCGTGAAAACAGCCTGAGCAGAATCATCCCGAGGGTTGGTTGACGCAGCAAGTTAAGCACATATTGCTATTTTTGATGCCGCGCCTGTCGTGTGGAAGGCACGTATTACTTCACTATGCAAGATAAAGTAGTCATCATTACAGGAGGCTCCTCCGGAATTGGTAAAGCCATGGCTTTTGAGTTTGGCAGGCACGGATCAAAATTGTTAATCACCGGGCGAAATGCCGCGGAGTTGACCAAAGCGGTTGACGAACTGCGTGCCTGTAAGATTATCGTTGAAGGTTTTGTTGCGGATGTCAGCAAGCCCGAAGACAATCAGCGCATGGCTGCCAAAGCCATTGAAATGTACGGAAGGATTGATGTGCTGATCAACAATGCCGGTATTAGCATGCGGGCATTGTTTGAGGAGGTTGACCTGGAAGTGGTAAAGAAAGTGATGGACATCAACTTTTACGGAGTGCTGTATGCCACGCAGGCATGTCTGCCGGAGATAGTAAAAAACAAAGGATCGGTTGTCGGGATATCGTCCATTGCCGGCTTCCGCGGATTGCCCGGCCGAACCGGCTACTCCGCCTCCAAGTTTGCGCTGAACGGATTTCTGGAAGTGCTGCGCACCGAGTATTTAAAGCGGGGCGTACACGTGCTCACGGCCTGTCCGGGGTTCACCGCTTCCAACATCCGTAAGCGTGCATTAACAAAAGACGGCAGTTTACAAGGGGAATCGCCACGCAATGAAAGTAAAATGATGTCGGCTGAAGAATGTGCTCGCCACATTTACAACGCCACCGTGAAGCGAAAGAATATTTTAATACTCACCACGCAGGGCAAGCTGGCCGTTTGGCTGAATAAGTTGTGGCCCTCACTCGCTGACAAAATTGTGTACAACGAAATGGCGAAGGAGGCCAATGCACCGGTATAATATGAACGTTTTTTCGCTTAGGTTTTAGTAAGAAAAACTAACTTCATTTGGTCGGCCTTTGTAATGGCGCGATAGAACTCCACGAATTCACCATAACTTTCTTTCGGATAGTCGCCCTTATAAATGGTCAGTTTGCGGATATAGACCACCCCCCGCTGATCAATTTGAATGGAGGCATCATAAACGCCAAACATTGACTCAATATGTATGGGCTGTGGAACATACTCCGGATATAGTGATTCAGGCACATCAAAATGAATAGAGTCTACATCCGTATAACCCAAACGCCTGAAAATCGGTGTCGTTCGATTTTCTAATTGTTCCGGCAAGAAGTTAATCCGATTCATCAGATTGGGCATCAGAAAAAGTCGCTTACCGGTAATGGTAGCGTATTTTCTTAAGTCGAGATCAAGAGCTACACCGGCAACAGGTAACCTGCTTTTTTGATGTTGCATAGAAAAAGAAATGACATCAAAGCTGGCTATTCCGGTAGTATGCTGAATCCATTTTTTCTGGTCTTCTGCACTGCCGCTGATTACTCTGTCAAGGTTATCATTTTCGTATTGAAGGCCGGTGTATTGAGTGGTTACTTTTGCTTTGGCATCCCCGTTCATATCCACAGTAACGCTGGCCGTCCGCATTTGCCGATTATCTTCATGCAGGTACCGTGTAGTGTTCGCCCAGACTGCTCCCTGTTCAGTTAACATGAATGCTTTCCGGTTACCGGTAAAAGTTCCCAGGTAACCAAACGGATTGGTCTGACTGGTGCACTCAAGCCATAAGGTATCACCGGGAATAGGAACAGCTACAATAACATGATTACCTTGATGACTTGGGAAGTCCATCAGAAGATCTTCCCTGAATTCTCCGGCCTTGATGGTTGAATAGTAACCTTTTATTCCGGCCACCTGAAGCATGGCAACCATGTAATTTGATAAGGCCTTGCAATCACCATAACCAGCCTGATCAACGACAGAAGCTTCGAACGGCTGCAAGCCTCCTATGCCCAGAGAGATACTCACATACCGTGTTTTATTTTGCAGATATTCGTAAAGTGCTTTTACTTTTTCTTCTGTTGTGTTGTAGGGCTGAGTTAAGCTGATGATCTTTTCCCGCGTTGCCGGAGGCAGTACATCTCTGCCTTTGTTCAATTTTGCTTCCCAAGCGCCATAAGATTCCCAGCTGCTCATATCTCCTGAGTAGCCGTCATATTCAAACACGCTTGGCGCAGCCAGTATCCGTGGAACCTGTTCATGAAAAAAGGGTCCGTAGGGTTCGGTTTTTACCGGTTGAATATTTTTAAAATTCCAGGTCATTGATTCGACACCTGTGCGTTGTTCAACAACCGGTTGCTGATCAAGATTGACCAGCTTGTACCGGGGTTTTAATGAAGGCGGGTAAATCAGTTGATAGGAAAAAGACTGTACCGATACTTTTTCATCGGGAACCAACGTGCCGGCTGGAATTGAATAGAGAAACCGGTATTCCAGTTCGTAATCCACCTCAACCGTATACGGATAGTGTCCGTGCGACAAATCAGCAGACTTGGTTCGGTTATCACTGTATAGGCTGAAACCATCAAATGCGCTGCGGTCTTCAATTTCTGATGACTTGAGTTTCCGTATCAGTTTACCGGAGGCATCATAGACATTGGCATTGAGTCGGGTGACCCTGCTTAGCTTATTATAGCCTACAACAGGATAAGCATATCCGCGTCCACCTCTATTGAATATGGTTGCTACTGTTTTTACCTGGTAAGTTGCCTTGTTTTTTTCTTGGATAGTGAAGACGGTTTGATGATGACGGATAACCGCAGACACATCCTTTTTTAGTTCGTCCGGAATTTCGGTAACGGGATAAATTGACTGACAGATCCCTATGAAGGAAGCACTCAGCAACAGGAAAACAAGAAGAAGCGAAGTTTTATGCATGAGTTACTTCTTTTTCAAGACAATTTGTTCAGCTTGTTTCGAAACCACCATGGAATAAAATTCCCGCAACCCTTCATATTCAGTTTGCGCGAATAAACTCCGGTTAATCGAAAGCATACTGGCTATATTGATCGTGTTACCGGTGATATTGACGTTATAGATGTATCTGCCGGTGTTTTGTGGCAGACCGATAATTTTGCTTTCAGGCACGTCATCAATTACATAGTTATCCGGAATCGTCAGTGTAAGCATGAACGTGCGTTCAAAAGCGCTGCCGAAGTCAACAGGATATTGCCGCTTCTCCAATTTAAACGGGTTTTCCTGTTCATTCATGTAAAATACGGGAGTCAGGTAGATAATGCCGGGATTGCCATCAGCAGGCTGCCATGATATATGGTATTTTTCTTCCATAGGTTTGTCAATGGTATGTGTATTTTGAAAGTCTGCCTTTGCGACATGAAACTCCTTGCCATGCTGAAACTTCTTCAGGTATTCCTCCTCGCCATTTGTCAGGAAGGCACTTCGCGATCTTCTGCCAAAGTACCCATGATGACCAACAA
>JALOMI010000142.1 GCA_025455465.1 Cyclobacteriaceae bacterium
TCTTTTCGATAAAGTTGTAGATAATCCATTGAAAATTTCTTTTCACCAGGGCCGTTGAGTCATTCCAGAACTGAATCTCCTCATAGTCGAAACCGGTTACCGGCTTATTGTTCCAGTCAATAATGCCGTTTAATCCGTTGCGGTGTGCAATCAGGTAGTAATCGTTATAGCGCTGAAGATTTTTTTCATATAGGGGCTTAATTTCCTTCCGGTGGATCACATCCAGGTAACCGAATTTTTTGTCTTTCAGCACAGGCACCGTGCCCTGTTGCAACATGCCCATCGCATCGTATTCGGCAGGCACCACATATTTTCCCTGCAAATTAACGAGTCCGCGTTTCTCCCTTCGAACGGCCAGAAAAAGCTGTTCTCCGGCATACTCGAGACGATCGAAAACACCGGTAAACAAACGTTCCCCGGCTGAGTTGTAAATCGTTTTTCGCTCGCCTTCGTCTATCATCAGATAATAAACTGAGTCTTTGCCGGGAAGAAAATGTGCCGTGGCCCGCACCGGTATCGGAATTGATATACGATCATTAATCAATACACGTGTGCTGTCTTTACTGAAACCCAGCAAAAAAGCACCTGCGAATGCCAGGCTGTCAAACACACGGTTGCCTGCAGGCCTGAATTTTTCATCGAGTAAATACCAGGTGTTATTCTTCCGCGCAGTTATCCACGGTTGGTGTACGTTAATAACTTCATAGGTATCAGAACGTCCGGCTTCCTGATTCCATAATACCACGCCATTGGCTGATTTCAACAAAGCATGTTGCCGGAGTTGCACGATTGTTTGCTGTTCAGGCTTAATCTCTTCCTGAAAGGATTGGTCCCACAGTCCTTCCTGGTTGTCGATCTTCACCCATAACAACTGACTGTTCCAGCGCTTCACTTCATCCACCGGTTTGCTGAAGACAGGCTGTTGCTGATCGGCACTCAAGGCAGCATCGACAGCCTGCAGCAATTTGTATTTACCGGCTTGCCGGAATACAATGACCTGCTCAATATGATCAATGTATTCAAACTCACCCAACGGAAGTTCCCGGCCGGTAAATGTTTTCACCCTCCACTCCGATTTCTCTTTGATGGCCAGCAGGGAGCCGGCCAGCACACGTGCATCTTCTATGCAGGAGGCAATGCGGAAACCGGATTTATGAATGAGGTGTGTGCAATCCTCATCGCTGACCAACAGGAAACCGAAGTCAATATCCTCCAGCTCACTGACCTCACCCGAATAAATTAATTGTCCGTTACGGGCACGTAAGGCATTACCGGTAAACAGTATATCTTCGGTGATGTTGCCGCAGAGATAGGTTTCATCCAGTGTTTCTGCAACCGGTGCAATGACTTCAGCCCCGGTGCCATCCAAAAAACCAAAGCGGCCGTCCTTATAGAACGGAACCAGATAACCTTGTTCGAGTTGCCGAAGGTTTGCCAGTGAATCGGTCATGAGAATGGCCGGTATAAGTTCCTCCTGCTCCTTCAGGATATGGTACGCCAGGTTAGCGGCACGCTTCACCCATGCACTTTGCGGATAACGTTCAATGAAGCGTATAAAAGTAGCGACTGAACCGGGCGCTGTAGAAAGCTCGAAGATCTGTTGCTCGGCCTGCGGACGGTAGGGAGTTTCCGGGTACTCTTCCAGAAATAGTTCATAGCTTTTCAGCCTGCGGTCTTTGGTTTTAGTTTCAAAGAGCAGGCGTTCATACCGTTCGCGTGCTTCTGTCGTGCGCGATGCATTGGGGTAGCGCTGCAGGTAGCTGAAAAAGGCGGTATACGTATTTTCCTTCAAAGCATCAATAAAGGCCACTTCATCCCGCAGTTCACGGGCCCGGTCGAGTTGTTCAGCATCCGTATGCCGCCCGATGAATTGAATGTAGGCCTCCTCAGTATTGAGCTTGATCGCGCGGGCAAAGCCAGCGCTGTCGATTTGCTGACGAAACTGAACGAGGATCAGGCTGTCTACCGGAAACCGCTTGATGCGTTCCTGCTGCCGGGCGGGTAAGGTCCGGAAATCAGTCATGGCCTTGACCGCATGCCAGTAAGCCGAGTCAATATTATAAGCCGGATTAGCCGAGGTAAAAAAGTAACGGCCAAGTACATACCGGGCGGGGATATTCAGGGTATCCTTGCGCAAGGCCTTCATCGCCTGCGACTTGCTTTTCTCCCACTTGCCCTTTTGCAAGCTGTTCCACGCCTGGCGTTCGGGGGATACCTGCGCCTGCACCGCACCTGCGATGAGGAGTAACACTATAGCGCTTAACTTAACCCCGCTCAAGACATTCAACTTTGACTTCAAAACTACGAACTTTCACCTGAACGCACGGGCATAAATCCTGCCAAAAGACCGGATAACCGGATAGCGTGCACAAACACGCATCCGTTGTCTTCATCTGATATTTTCGTAAATTTTGAACTTGTTAACTTTCGCCTAATGGCCAAACTCAAGAATATCATCAAGCAGCTGTCGGATAAGGATTACCAGTCGATCTATCATTCGCTGATCGAAAGCAATGCTGAAAAATCCGCCTACCTGCTGAAGGCGTTGCGCGAACGATCCATCTCGGACACCCGAATCATGACCGACCTGGAGGTGAACACCAATGCTTACTATACGCTGCGCTCCCGCCTGAATGTAAAAATCGAAGAGTACCTGATGCAGCAACTGGAAAGTCCGCGGGCGGATGTGCTGCGCAAGGTGGCCAACATCAACGAAGTGGTGTTTACCAAGAAACGCACCATTGCCATCGCCACCCTGAAAAAGCTCGAGAAGGAACTGATCGATTACGACCTCGCCAGCGAACTGACGGTGGTCTACAAATCACTGAAAAAGCTTCACGTCAATTCACCCGATTACTTTAACTACTCCCAGTTATACAACCGTCACGTGGCGTACATGCTGGCGCTGGACAAGGCCGAAGACCTGCTGGCTGACTACTTCAAGAAATACGGCAGTTACCTGCTGAACGGTGACAGCCATGAAAAGCTGGGCTTAACCCTGGTGATGCGTGAGATGCATAACGTTGCTAACCTGTATGAATCACACCGGTTGTACGTATACCGCAGTGCGATGCAAGTGTTCCACCGGCTTTTTGTGGAACCCGATGAGAACCTTCAGCACGACAGTGAATCCATTGAAGACATCTTTAACAAGGTGCAGAAGATTTTCGATACCTACGGAACAGATTCTATTTATTACCACATCAACCTGGTGTTCGAATTCCTGAAGCTGGAGTATTACAACTATTATAACGTATACCGGCAGGCTGAAAAATTCTACGAAGAAGTAAATGATGCCACACCTAACCTGCTGGGCAATTACTCCAATTTCACATTCCCGTCCCAGTTCCTGATCTCCAAACTGAATCGGCATATGCGCCTCGGCACAGAAGGCGAGTTGTGTGCAGAAAATGAAAATCTTTTTGCTGATTATGAACCCGACCCGCTTGATATACCGCGTCACATCATCTACATCACTTACCGCTCGTTGTCGTGCTATTATGCCGGCCGCTATGAAGATTCCGCCAAACTGATCAACCAGCTGCTGAATGATGTCAGTTTGAAGAAATATCCTATCGCCCAGCTTGAACTTAAATCTTTACTGGCACTTCAGTATGTGATGCTTCATGATAATGATCTGTTTAACCAGCTGGCCAACAGCATTCAGCGCCAGATCCGGGTGTTTGGAAAAAATATCTGCGGCAATGTGCTGCTTTTCATGAAGATCCTGAAGATTGCTTCCAGCGAAGCCAAGCGCGAAAAAGAAAAGAAAATAAACCTGGTCATACCCCGGTTGCAGGCAATCAAGCCGGGTTACTTTGCCCCTACCCTGATGGTTAAGATGGATGAGAAATTCATCAGCAGCTTGGTAGGTATTTAAACCTGCAGGTTAACGATGTTTTCGTGCGATAACGGTTTGTTCAGATAAACCTTAACGTTCTCGTATTTTTTGGAACGGCTGAAGTCCTGCGGATTGATCGAAGACGTCAGCATTACAATACGGCACTTCTTCTTAACTGTATTACTCAGTTTGTTGAACTCCTCCAGAAACTGGAAACCATCCATCAGCGGCATATCGATATCCAGGAAGATAACATCCGGCAGAACCTGGTCGACTACATCAATGCGCTCAATATTCCGAAGAAACTCGATGGCACTTTTGGCCCCGGTGTGGGTATAAATATTTTCCGCAATGGCTGCGGCTTCAATCATTTTCTGATTAATGAGGTTGTCGATCTCATTATCATCTACAAGCATCACAGCCCTGTATTTCTTTGCTGACATTGGAGGAGACTTTTGATGGTTAAGTTAATTATTTACCTGCGTTTAGCAATAGGTGAATCCTACAGATCGAATTTTATTCCCTGCGCCAGCGGTATGTTTTTGCCATAGTTGATGGTGTTCGTTTGCCTGCGCATGTATTGTTTCCACGCATCCGAGCCTGACTCGCGCCCGCCACCGGTTTCTTTTTCACCGCCAAAGGCACCGCCAATTTCTGCACCCGATGTGCCGATGTTAACATTGGCAATGCCGCAGTCGGATCCGCGGTGCGACAGAAACATTTCCATCTCCTGCATATTCATCGTCATGATGGCTGAAGACAGTCCTTGCCGCACATCATTCTGAATGTCAAGAGCTTCTTCCAGTGTTTTGTATTTAATCAGGTACAGAATAGGAGCGAACGTTTCCTTCTGAACAATTGCAAAAGAATTTTTGACTTCCGCGATAGCCGGTTTCACATAGCAACCGGAAGTATATTTCTTACCCTTGAGTACACCACCTTCCACAACAAAAGTACCCCCTTCCTGACGGATGGCTTCCAGGGCGCCAAGGTAATTATCGACAGCTTGCTGGTCGATCAGCGGACCAACGTGATTTTTCGGATCGAGGGGATCTCCGATTTTCAGCTGGGCATAGGCGTTGACTAACCGTTCTTTTACTTTGACATAAACCTTTTCGTGGACGATGAGCCTGCGGGTGGTGGTGCAGCGCTGCCCGGCAGTGCCTACGGCTCCGAAGACCACAGCACGCATGGCCAGGTCAAGGTCAGCGGATGGCGTGATGATGATGGCATTATTACCACCCAGTTCCAGCAATGGCCTGCCGAAGCGTGAAACAACCTGTTGTCCTACAGCCTGTCCCATCCGGGTTGAACCGGTGGCCGATACGAGGGGGATCTGTTCACATGCTGCGATCAGCTTACCGATCGAGGCATCTCCGTTGACTAAACAGGAAACACCCTCCGGCACCTTATTATGTTCAAAGACACGCGCAGCAATCAACTGGCACGCGATGCTGCACAGCGGTGTTTTCTCCGATGGCTTCCAGATGCAGGTGTCCCCGCACACCCAGGCGATCATAGCGTTCCATGCCCATACGGCCACCGGAAAATTGAATGAAGTAATGATGCCGACAACACCCAGCGGGTGGTATTGCTCGTACATGCGGTGTTCCGCGCGCTCCGAGTGCATCGTGAGACCATACAGTTGCCGTGAGAGGCCCACGGCAAAATCACAGATGTCGATCATCTCCTGCACTTCACCGAGACCTTCCTGATACGATTTACCCATTTCATAGGAAACCAGCTTGCCGAGTGGTTCCTTGTATTGCCGCAGTTCATTGCCAATCTGCCGAACCACTTCGCCCCGTTTGGGTGCCGGCCAGGTGCGCCATTCTTTAAATGCTTTTGCAGAAATAGTTACAATGCGATTAAATGAAGCCTTATCAGCTGCCTGAACCGAACCAATCTTCTCCCCGTCTGCCGGAGAAAAAGATGCCAGGTATTCACCTTTGGTTTTAATCCATTTGCTGCCGGTGGAAACACCCGGATTGGTTGCGTGAATGCCTAACGCTTTCAGTAATTGTTTTTTCTCGGAGCTGTGCATAATCTATCAGAATCCCTGCAAAGCTAAATGAATTTTCAGCTTACCAATCCAGGGCATAGATACCTTTATCACCATTCGCATAATAACCTTCTATCAGCACACCACCGCGCTTGTATTCAAGAATGCGATTCAGATCAATGATATTTTCTACCGGTACTTTATCCAGGTAAGCCAGTACAAATCCTTCTTTCACTCCGGCATCCTTCCACTTGCCGTTGGAAAGTGATCTTAAGAGAACACCGCCATCGAGGTTGAGCTTGTTCAACTCCGAATAATTGACGTCTTCAAAGACGGCACCGTTAAACTCGGTACGGATTTCGGGAATATCCACTGCATCCCTTCCGGATGCATTCTTAAGCTTTGTTCTAACGATGAGGCTCTCCTCACCGCGCAGCACGGTTACTTCAATTTCTTTTCCGGGACGGTTTCGTGCCACCCATTCCTGCAGTTCAGACACGGCAGTCACTTCATGTCGGTCGATGGCGGTGATCACATCGCCCTGCTGCATGCCGGCTGCTTCAGCTGCACTGCCGCGGTTCACGCGTGTTACAAGTACACCCTGATTCACTTTCAACGACATACGCTCGGCCACATTAGCATCCACACTGATAATCTGCACTCCGAGCAGGCCGCGCTGCACCTTTCCGAATTCTTTCAGGTCATCCATCACCTTTTGCACCAGCGTTACCGGTATGGCAAAAGAGTACCCTGCATACATGCCGGTAGTGGTGGCAATGGCTGTGTTGATGCCAATGAGTTCTCCTTTCAGGTTGATGAGGGCTCCGCCACTGTTGCCCGGATTAACCGCTGCATCAGTCTGGATGAATGATTCCACCTGCAGGTTATTACGATCGCGCAGCACACCTATGTTTCGCGCCTTGGCGCTGACGATGCCGGCAGTAACCGTAGAGCTTAGGTTAAACGGATTTCCGATGGCCAGCACCCACTCACCGGGCTGCAGGTTATCGGAATTACCGAAGCGCAAAAAAGGCAATCCGGTGCCTTTGATTTTGAGCAGGGCAAGATCGGTGCTGGGATCTACGCCTATAACCTTAGCGTAGTATCGCTGATTATTATTGAGGACAACTTCAATGTGTGTTGCATCTTCGATGACGTGGTTGTTGGTGACGATGTATCCGTCATCGGTAATGAGTACACCGGAGCCGGAAGGACGCGCAGGTTCTTTGTAATAGAGTTCAAGCGGATTCAGGCTGAACATACCCGGACCATAAGCCGTGCGAATGTGTACCACACCACTCACAGAAGCATTAGCCACCCGCATGAAGTTCTGGTCTTTGGGTAACCGATAACCTGAATCAAGGGAAACCGGTGCCCACTGCATCTCCTGCCGGCCGCTGATGGTGGCATAAGGCGTGATGGAGTAATCCAGGTATTTAACCGTCAGGATGGAGCCAATCATTCCACCGGCAACAGCAACCAATAGAATAACAAGGATAAGGGAAACAGTGCGCGTCATACCAACAACAACTTGAGATTGAATAAGAAAGTTAACGCTATTTCGGTTAGAATTGATTTCAGGCAACTGTTAAATCTACCTGTAGCGTGCATAAGCGGTTATGCGGCACAACAATCGGTGAAGCAGTTCGGGTAAAAGAAAAAACCCCACCCGGACGAACCGGGCGGGGTTAAACACCTAAACCTAAACCCAATCACTTAACCCATCCGGTGTTTAATTTACCTTGATGGTGGTCTTGAGCACCTTCTTTTCATCTTTCGGAACGCTGATAACCAGGATTCCGTTCACATACGTTGCAGAAATTTTTGCAGCATCCACATTATCGGGTAAACCGAAGGAACGGCTGAAGTTGCCATACTGCGTTTCAATCGAGTGGAAATTTACTTCCTTCTTCTCCTGGGTGAATTTCCGCTCACCGCTAACTGTCAGCAGGTTGTCCTTCAGATCGATGGTGAAGTCTTCCTTGTTCATACCCGGAACAGCCACATGGATTTCAAAGGCTTTTTCATTTTCGGCAATGTCCACGCGGGGTACGAAGGAATAGGCAGATCCCCCGGAACGGGTAACTGCATCGTTGAAAAAGCGGTCGATCAGGTTGCTGAACTGAGTAGGTACATAGTCATTCAGCACGGAGTTATACTTGATAAGGCTCATGGTATTGATTTTTTAAGGTTAAACATGATGTTGATTTCTACCACCTTCTCTAAGAAAAAGTATGCCTTTGCTGATTTTAAGACATTTTGACGCATTCATAGCTAATAAAAACGGCCAGATGATGTCAATATGTCCTATCCGATTCCCTGAGGCCCATCCGGAATCGGTTAAAAATTCAGTTTCCGAAGGGCCCCATTAGCATCGAAATTCTGCCCGGGCATGCAATTTCTGAGGTTTGACGAACCATAAAATCCCTATATTTCAAGATTACTTATCCCTTAACCCATTATGCAATTAGCGTTTTTAGACACCGTTATTTTCGTTGCTTACTGCGGACTGATT
>JALOMI010000143.1 GCA_025455465.1 Cyclobacteriaceae bacterium
TCCTTCCGGTCGATGAATCGAACTATACGTTAACGTTCATCATCGCCTACCCGGACCAAGCCTCCCGCGACCGGATGTTTAATCAGTTCTTTGAAAGTCCGGAGTGGCAAAAGGTCTATAAGGAATCGGAAAAGAACGGTCCGCTGGTATCGAATGTACAACAGGTATTCATGACCATAGCTCCGGAGTTAAACACAGGTATATCTAAGCTGAAGAAGGAAGAACGCATCTTTGAACTGCGCACCTATTACATGCATCCTGGTCGGGTAGATGCCATCAATGCCCGCTTCCGTGATCATACCCGTACGTTGTTTGAGAAACACGGCATGACCAACGTGGTGTACTGGTATACTGTAGAAGCTGATGGCAGCCAGCCGAAACTGGTCTACCTGCTGGCCCACAAAAGTGTTGAGGCTGCAAAATCTTCCTTTAGTTCATTTGGACAAGATCCGGAGTGGGTGAGGGTACGAAATGCTTCGGAAGAAAGCGGTCCCATCGTACAGAAAATTGAATCGGTTTATTTCAAGGCACTGCCTTTCTCGCCAATGCAATAGTATTGCCACGTCCGGAAATAGTCAGTTGCATTTCCAGATCATGCCGACTACTGATTTTCATCAGTAGTTAATACAGCACGATTGGTAAATTCGGTCTTTCAAAATCAACAGTATATGAAGCAATCCCGAAGAACATTCATGAACACTACGGCCAAGGCCACGCTGGCAGCCGGGGTGGCTGCAGCCTTACCGTGGGAATCGTTAGCCGGCCTGAAGGGCATGGTTTCCGCCAATGATAAAATCAATGTTGGCGTCATCGGTGTGAACGGCATGGGCTGGTCGAATGCACTTTCATTTTTGAAGATACCCGAGGTGCAGATTACCGCGTTGTGCGATGTGGATGACAATGTGCTGACCAAACGCAAGGCTGAACTGGCTGACAAGGGCATGCAGGCAAAAACATACGGTGATTACCGTAAACTACTCGAAGATAAAGACATCAATGCGGTGATTATCGGAACACCCGATCACTGGCACTGCCTGCAGATGGCCGATGCGTGTGCTGCCGGCAAGGATGTGTATGTAGAAAAGCCGGTGGGCAATTCCATTGCCGAATGCAACGCCATGATAGCCGCGCAAAAACGTTACAACCGTGCCGTGCAATGCGGGCAGTGGCAGCGCAGCATGCCTCACTTTGTCGATGCGCTTAACTTCATTAAGTCCGGGAAGCTGGGCAAGATCCGCACCGTGAAGGCGTGGGCGTACCAGGGCTGGATGCGCAACATTGAAGTGAAACCCGATGGACAGGTACCGGCCGGTGTTAATTACGATATGTGGCTCGGCCCGGCAACGAAGCGCCCTTTCAATCCGAACCGCTTTCATTTCAACTTCCGCTGGTTCTGGGATTATGCCGGAGGTTTGATGACCGACTGGGGTGTGCACCTGATTGATTATGCCTTGCTCGGCATGAATGCCTCCTTCCCGAAATCGGCCATCGCTGTGGGCGGCAAGTTTGCCTATCCCGATGGGGCCCACGAAACACCCGATTCGCTGATCACCGTGTATGAGTTTGACGGATACTCCATGTTGTGGGAACAGGCCCAGAGCATCAGCAACGGCAACTATGGAAAAGACCATGGTATATCTTTTATCGGTAACAACGGTACCCTGGTATTGTGGCGCGGTGGCTGGGAAGTAATACCGGATGAAAAACGCATGGAGGCTGTTCCTTTCCAACCCAATAAAGGTTCCGGTTTGGATCTGCATACGGTCAATTTCATTGAAGCGATGAAGAGCCGAGACTTCAGTAAGCTGACGTGTCCGATACAGGACGGTGCGCATGTGGCCAACGTTTGTCAGATGGGTAACATCTCCTACAAGACCGGTGGCAAGGTAACCTGGGATCCGGCTGCCAATAAGTTCAGGGAAGCGAAAGCGAACGAGCTGCTCGCTGCACAATATCATAATGGGTATAAGTTGCCGAAACTTTAAGCCGGATAAGTTGATCAGGATTGGTATCTGCTGCACGTTTGTGCTGAACGTTGTATTGATCGTTTATGCGCATTTTGCCTGTGCGCAATCAGCATCGGTGCATATCCGCATCAACCAGGTAGGTCATCTTCCGGATGATGCCAAGGTGGCGATTGCTTTTTCAAACATTCCGCTGAAAGGGAAATTTGATGTAATCGATGCACAGGGTAAAGCGGTTTGGTCGGGTAACATCAAGGCTTCAACAGCTCCGGGATATGATTCGCACGATCATTACTACACACTGGACTTTTCATCCGTAAAACAGGCTGGTCAGTACCGGCTGCGATTAACACGATCTAAAGCGGTCTCTGCTGCTTTCCGGATCGATGCATCGGCTTACGGTTCCTATCACGAAGACTTATTGCTCTTCATGCGTCAGCAACGCTGCGGATATAATCCGTGGTTTGATGAAACGTGTCATGAAAAGGATGGACGTGCTATGGGTGGTCCGATGCCCGATTCAACGTACGTTGATGTACGCGGTGGCTGGCACGATGCCGGTGATCAGTTAAAATACCTGATTACCGGAAGCAATGCCACGGCAAGGATGTTCCTGGCGTACCAGTTATTTCCGGAAAAATTTGCTGACCAGGTAAATGCTTTAGGACAGGAGGGAGCCAATGGAATTCCGGATGTATTGGATGAAGCGAAGTGGGGCCTCGACTGGATTCACCGGTTACATCCTCAACCCGGACAGTTGTTTCACCAGGTAGCCGATGACCGGGATCATATCGGATTCAAGCTGCCATCATACGATCAGAGCGATTATGGCTGGGGAAAGAATTCCTATCGCGTAGCCTACTATGCTACCGGTGAGCCGCAAGGACTCGGCTGGTATCAATCACAGGCCACCGGCATCGCTAACCTGGCAGGACGTTCGGCCGCAGCGATGGCCCTCGGTTATCAGGTGTGGGAAAAGAACCACTATGATCCTGCATATTCACTGAAAACCTTTCTTGCTGCCATTGATCTGTACACCATGGCCAAAGTACAGGAAGGCTATCAGCAAGGTAACTCATACGGAGCACCTTACCGCTACAATGAAGACACGTGGACGGATGATATGGAATGGGCAGCGACTGAACTATTTATCGCTACCGGTGATCAGCGATACCTGACCGATGCGAAACATTATGCGGAACTGGCCGGAACAGTGTCCTGGATTGAACGCGACACAACTGCGCACTACCAGCATTACCCGTTTCTGAATATTGCCCATTACAGGTTATATCCGCTGGTGGATGATGACTTTAAAAAGAAACTGGCCGGCTATTACAAGGCGGGCATCGAACAAACATTGAAACGTGCCAACAGCACGGTGTTTCAATATGGCGTGCCGTTTATTTGGTGCTCCAATAACCTGGCCGTAGACCTTGCACTGCAAATCTTGTTGTATGAGAAGATGACCGGTGATCGTCAATACCATCGGTATGCACTGGCTATCCGCGACTGGTTACTCGGGTGCAATCCGTGGGGTACCAGCATGTTTACGAACATTCCACGAGATGGCGTTTATCCCGTGGATGTACACACCAGCACCTGGGCGCTGACCAAAAGGGAAGTGCCGGGCGGATTGGTGGACGGACCGATTTACCGCGCTATCTTTGATAAACTGCTCGGGCTGACCTTGACCAAACCCGATGCCCTGGCGGAATTCCAGAATTCCTATGTGGTTTACCACAACGATATTGGTGATTACTCCACCAATGAACCAACCATGGACGGCACCGCCTGTGCGGTGATGCTGCTGGCCTGGTTTGCTGCTGAACAGTAAATCAATTTCCGGAGAAGCCTTCCGGAAGAAATTATTGCCAGCGTTGGAATAGTATACCGATGCCGTATTCAAAACTGTATTTTAGCGCATCATCAATCACTTCATTTTATGAACAGTTTTACCAACTACTCACGTACATTAATTATCCTGCTGCTGTTTATCAGCGGCTATGCCTGGTCACAGCCTAAGAATCCCGTTATCGAAAGCATCGTTAAGGAGGCGAACGAAAGATCACAACTCGAAACGCTGGCCCATGAACTGATGGATCAGATCGGTCCGCGACTGGTGGGTTCACCGCAGATGCAACAGGCCCACGACTGGGCGGTGGCCAAATACACTTCCTGGGGCATCACCGCACGCAATGAAAAGTGGGGTGAGTGGCGCGGCTGGGAACGTGGCATTACCCACATAGATATGGTGTCACCATGGGTACGCACGTTGGAAGGAACGCAATTGGCGTGGAGTCCGAATACGGGTGGTAAAACAGTAACTGCGGAGGTGATCATGTTGCCGGATAGCCAGGACTCGATCGCTTTTCAGAAGTGGCTGCCCAGCGTAAAAGGTAAGTTTGTAATGATCTCCCAGTATCAGTTTACCGGTCGTCCGGATTACAACTGGGAGGAGTTTGCCACCAAAGAATCGTTCGAGAAGATGAAGGCAGAGCGCACGCGTCAGACCGATGCCTGGAATGAGCGCATGAAAAGGACCGGCTATACGAATCGCACCTTACCGGTTGCCCTGGAGAAAGCCGGGGCCGCAGGCATTGTGATGTCGTACTGGTCGCGTGGTTTTGGCGTAAATAAGATCTTTGGCGCCTATACGAAGAAGATCCCTACCGTTGATCTTGCGCTGGAAGATTACGGATTACTGTATCGCTTATATGAATCCGGCAAGAAGCCGAAGATCAGCGTCCGTGCCGACTCCAAAGAAAAAGGTGTTGTGCCTACCTACAATACGATCGCTGAAATCAAAGGCACTGAAAAGCCGGATGAATACGTGATGCTTTCAGCACACTTTGATTCCTGGGATGGCGGCACAGGCGCTACCGATAACGGCACTGGCACCATTGTCATGATGGAAGCTATGCGGATATTAAAGCAGGTATATCCGAATCCGAAGCGAACGATTCTTGTTGGTCACTGGGGAAGTGAAGAGCAGGGATTGAATGGTTCGAGAGCATTCGTGGAAGACCATCCGGAGGTTGTCGCGAAGCTGCAGGCGCTGTTCAATCAGGACAATGGTACCGGTCGTGTGGTTCGCATCACCGGTCAGGGATTTTTACATTCCTATGAATACATCAACCGCTGGCTCGCGGCTGTGCCGGAAGAGGTGCGCAAGCATATTGAAACAACCTATCCCGGTGCACCGGGCGGAGGCGGATCGGATTTCGCTTCGTTTGTCGCTGCAGGGGCTCCCGGTTTATCACTAAGCTCCCTGAACTGGTCGTATTTCAATTACACCTGGCACACCAACCGGGACACGTATGATAAAATAGTTTTTGACGAGGTACGTAACAATGCTGTCCTGGCGGCCGTGCTCGTGTACATGGCCTGCGAAGAACCTGAACTGATGCCGCGCGATAAGAGTGTATTGCCGCCCAATCCGCGAACCGGAAAACCCGGTGAATGGCCGAAGCAGGAGAAAGCAACCCGCAGGGGCGGATTGGATTGATTAGGCAAGCATTTATTTTATACCGGCAGCCGTTCGTGAAGCTGCCGGTTTTTTTATTACTTGATACCTGACTTAAATTGCTAATACGATGAACCGTTATGCCGGTGAAATTCACCTGAACCCAGTTTCAATATTGCGTAACCATGACTTCAACAATGAAGGAGATATTGCTGACATTCAGTTAACACTGCAGGAAGCGCTCGATATCAATGAACGCATCAGCAACAGGATCAGGTTACTGAAGGAATACCTGATGCAGTACCGTTCCGGTTCAAGGCTGCAATTCAATTTTGCCCCCGGAGGTTATATCGCTGTTAAGGGACTTGATGATCATGAACTGCTTGATCTTGAAGCACAAGGCCTGATTGAATTATTTGACTTTGCAACTGACCGCGACTGGGTGAAAAAGTATGGACGTCACTTTGGGTTAGTATGGGAAAACGGACGCGCTATCCGCATCGAAGATATGTAAAGAACAAATCGACAAGGATGGAGTCTGTTTTGTTATACAGATTTGAAAATGATGAAATCAGGATAAGCATTGATGCCTATTTTGAAGGCAACTGCCTGGTGATTGATGGCTATGACCATGGGAGGAGCGTTCAGGCCTATTGGGGTGATTCCGATTATGAATATGTCGTGCGGATTCCGCAGGCAGGGATAGATTTCCTTTTCAGGCACCTGAGTATTGAGCCCGGCAACAGGCTCGCCTTGTTGCATGCAATGGCAGCCAGGTTTAATACGAACAGTTGCTATTCCGATATCAGAAAGCTCATGTCAGAAAACGGAATCACTTGTGAGGGGTTTACCTGGATTTGATTTTCAAGACAATCAGAAAGTACCGATAATCCAAGCTACCAGCATTCCGGCATAATTAGCCAGTCCGAAGCCGAGTAAGGATAATGCGATACCGGCAGGCAACAGTTCTTTATTGTTCAGGGCTGAAGCCACCTGCGCGACAAAGGGCGGGCCCATGATGCAGGCTGTGCTGGTGATCATGAAGCTGTCACCATCCGAGCGGAATAAGCGCGACAGCAAGCCATGCACGGTGATGATGCCCAGAATAACATACACATTAAACAGCAGGTATGACTTGCCGACATCGGCCAGCTGGCTGAAATCGGTGAGGTAGCCTGCAGCCAGTCCGAAGATGAGCAATAAGTACTGTGCGTAATTAAACACCCCGGGAAGTGTCCGCAGAAAGGGCACGAACGATAATGCGATGCCACCAGAGGTGATTACAAGGATCAGCAAAGCTTGATTGGGTTCACCTAACGGATCGGCAAAAAATACGGCAGGTACCAGTCCGATGAAAACGATGCAACAGGAAATACCCGTGGCAATCACGAGCGGTTGAAACGTTCTCCATGACCATGATGAAGGCGGAAAGGGATGTTTTGTGATGTCTTCCTCGCTGGCTGCTTCCTCCAGAGGATTTGATCGGCTGACAAAGGCCGGAAACAATTTGCGGATGATCAGTTTACCAAAGCTGATCAGGAAGAAAAAATACAACCCGGAGCAGATGGTGTCGGTGGCATTCAGAATCAGGAAGAGGTGCTCATCGGCATTCAGCGCTTTGCTGATCGCCACCATGTTGGGTGTTCCACCGATGTATACACCCGTCATCATCCCGGCTACTGTCGGAGCATTCGGAAGGGATTCGCGCATGAAGTAACCCAATGCGAGTGTTACCACAACTGTCGAGAGTACACCGAGAAAAAATACAGGCACAATTTTGCCGGTGTATTTAATCCAGTCGGTGACGTTGTTGACCATCAGCAGCAGCGGTATGGCAATCAGTACGGAGCCAAAAGCCAGGTATCGCGAAGCTGCGATCGATACCTGGTTGACCGATTCAACCGTGTACGTGGTCTCCGTCACCGACAGTGCGATCATCTTCAGGTTGCCCAGCACCATGCCGATTCCGTAACAAATCACGATATCACTGAAAACCTGGTTGACTTTATACCGAGTACTTAACCGAATCAGGTATGCTGGTAATACCAGAAAAATAATCAGCTGCAGGCTGGTTATAAGCAAGCCAATCACCGGATAATCGGTTGAAGTGAATAATCGCTAATCAAGCCAGCTTCATTGGATATTCCCGAATCCGCTTGCCTGTCGCAGCAAAGATGGCATTCGCTACAGCAGGTGCTACCGGTGGTACCGGAGGTTCACCAACCCCGGTTGGTTTCTCATCGCTCTCGATAAGATGGACATGCACTTTTTCCGGTGCATCGTTCATACGCGCCACCAGGTACTGATGGAAGTTCTTTTGTTCACTGCTTCCGTCTTTAAATGTGATGCCGCCTTTCAGTGCACCGCTCAGCGCGAAGACGAAGCCGCCTTCAAACTGTTGTTCTATGGCCGTGCGGTTAACGACTTGTCCGCAGTCAGCTGCGATGAACGCTTCCGGTATCAGCAGATTGCCATTTTCATCAAAGGCAACGTGTACAACAACGCCCACATAGGTGAGGAAACTCTTGTGCACGGCAATGCCCATGCCCTGGCCTTTGGGAAGGGATTTACCCCAGCCTGATTTTTCGGCTACGGTTTCAATCACCCTGCGCAGGCGTGCGGTGTCCCAGGGATATTTATCGATAGGCTCACCGTAATTTTCGAAGCCGTCAATGAATTCATTGAAGGCAATGGTGCGGTCGGGGCCGAGCAATTCGAGCAGGTTCTTTACCGGGTCTACCTTGCGGTAAGCAGCAATTTCATCGAGCATGGAGCCGATGGCGAAGGCATGCTGTATGTTGCTGACCGAGCGCAGCCAGCCGATGCGCGTCATCGAAGGCGCTTCCACCGCCTCGCAGCTGATGTTGGGGATGTTGTACGGAAAGTCAACCATACCCAGCTGC
>JALOMI010000339.1 GCA_025455465.1 Cyclobacteriaceae bacterium
CGCTCGAAATGACGAATTCAGTTTTTAAATAATTTTGATAGAAAAACGAAACGGTTAGGGATTCACTGCATAGAGTTTGTTGTAATATTCTTCCAGCATACGCTTCACGGCAAACTGATCCTTGGTTGACAGAATGCTTTGCTTCATCATACTCACCCATTTAGCACGGTCGTTGTAATACGTTGGCACTACCTCTTTCAGTAAAACTTTGTACAAGGCCTTCTGATCGTGTTTGTCAAGTTTGTCTTCGTGCTTGTTCTCATACCCATCCCCGATCTGCCATCCGTTTACACCATGGTTGCAAGCTTCCGGCCACCACCCATCCAGGATGCTGAGATTCAACACGCCATTCATCGCGGCCTTCATTCAACACGCCATTCATCGCGGCCTTCATACCGGAGGTTCCGCTGGCTTCCTGCGGTCTCCGTGGGTTGTTCAGCCAGATGTCGCTGCCGCGAACTAAAGCTGCACCGATGGTCATGTCGTAGTTTTCAAGGAAAACCACCGAGTTTGGATATTCTTTGGTGAGGGCTACGATGTTTGCAACAATTTCTTTTCCACGATCATCCAGCGGATGGGCCTTGCCCGAGAAGATAATCTGAAGTTTTCCGCTTCTGAACAACGAATCGATTTTCGGTCGATCGCTGAAGATGAAATCGCTGCGCTTATAGGGAACCGCCCTTCGTGAAAAACCAATCAGCAAGGCATCTTCCTTCAGTTGTACTCCCGTTCGCTCCTTAACAAACGCAAGCAATTTTCTTTTATTTTCCTGGTGAAGGGACCATACATCACCGTTCTTCTCAGCGGCTTCAATCATGCGATGATCAACCCAGGTAGGACGGTGAATGGCATTGGTGATGCCAATGATTTCCATTTTATCTTTTACCTTTTTCCACATCTTGTTAGCCGTAACAGCATGAAGCTGGGCCACAGCATTGGAATTACGGGAAAGTCGCAGCGCCCCAACCGTCATGTTAAACGGTGAACCACCTAATTGCTTTAACTGCTTTTTGGTAAACACTCCGTTATCAGCACCCATATACAACAAGCGATCGATGTAATGCGACTCATTTCCCTGAACAACCGGTGTGTGGGTTGTAAATACGATTTCATTTCGGGTAGCCTGGTAAGCTTCTTCATATGATTTTCCTGCCTCCAGTTTTTCACGCATTAATTCAAATCCGGCAAAGAGGGCATGTCCTTCATTAAAATGATAAACATCCACCGGAATATTCAACGCACGCAATGCCTTTACACCACCTATGCCCAATACCATTTCCTGGGCAATTCGTTCTTCGCCAAACCAGCCATAAAGCTGACCGCAGATCCAGCTGTCTTCATTGCCTGGAACATCCGTATCCAGGAGGTAGACAGGTGCATTTCCAAAGGAATCGCATAACCATACTTTGCATTTGACTTCACGATTCCGGATGGTGACCGATACCGTGACACCGGTATCCTTAAGAAAATCATCTTTATAAACCGGGTACGTATCAATTACCTTTCCCTCTTCTGTTATTCGCTGATCGGTGTAGCCTTGCTTCCATTTAAGACCGATACCCACTATGGGATAGTTATGGTCTTTGGCACCTTTCAGGTAATCTCCGGCAAGGATACCCAGCCCACCGGCATAGATTTTAAAATCACTGTGCAATCCGTATTCCATGCAGAAGTAGGCTACGCGGGGTTTTCCGGTTGGAGTTGTATTCATGGATCAATTATTTCAAGTTAGCGTGTGTAAATAAGCAAATTTTGTTTGCTCTTAAAAACAGAAAAAGCCGCGTGATGCGGCTTTTTTTGTCAGGTTATAGGAAAACTACTTAACAATAGGATAAGCTATAGTTATCTGTATAGTACTATTCTTGGTGGTCCATTCAAAATTATCTTCATCCGTATAAATACTGCTCAAACCCAGACCATAACGAGCGTCAATAAGTATTTTGTCAAATAATTTATATCCGGCTCCGATAGCTAGGCCATACTCCAAGGGCACATCAACATACCAGTCATCACCAGGGTCATCGGGTTCGTCACCAAATTTAACATCCCCTTCAAATGTTTCAGTATCTCCCTGAGCGGAATATTCTAATTTATACTTTCCTCCTAAGCCATAGGCCAGGAATGGTCCAGCATTGGCATAAAAGTTCCCAAATGCAAAATTCACCATAATCGGTAATTCCAGGTAATTCAAGGTTACTGTTTCATTATAGTTTAAACCATCAAACTCATCAGACAGTTTATATCCCTTTTGATGATAAAGGAGTTCTGGCTGAATAGAAATCATATCCGAAATAGGAAATTGAACAGCCAGACCAACAATGAATCCCGTTTTGTAACTGATGCTGGGATCTGAGTAAAACTCATTTTTAATATCATCACTGATCGAAACCTTCGCAAGACTTACCCCGGCTTTCGGAATAAAAGTCTGCGCCATCAACAAGGTGCTTCCTGAAAGCAGTAAAGCAATAAATAGAATTTTTTTCATAACACAGCGCGTTTATTGGCGCTAATTAAATTGACTATTCGCCTTGAATTTTACGATGACATCGATTATCACCAGGTGTGATCATAATCACCTTACTCAATAAGGACTATCATTTGCTGAAAGAAAAAATAGACGGGCATCTTGTCTACTTAGTGTATTTATAGTTGACGAGACCTAAAAGCAAGGTTGATGGGAATGATGAGGTTTAACCCTATATTAATGATACGCTACAACTTTTATTGGATAGATTTAAATTGAGTATTAAAAAAGTCAGATCTTTACACAGATCAAACTCTTATAATAGGAAAGCAATAACTTGTAAATTATTGCCTGCCCAAATAAATAGAAATCACTACGTTCAGTCCAAACGATGCACCATCAGCATCTGAACCATAGAGGGTATAATTTAACGCAGGTTCAAAAGAAACCTGTGCTTATGGGTGAAATCCATAACCCTAGACAAAAACTGAAGAGCCCTCTACTTGCTTAATGCACTT
>JALOMI010000144.1 GCA_025455465.1 Cyclobacteriaceae bacterium
GAGACAGCTACAATGTCGTTACGACCATCCCCGTTAAAGTCAGCGACCAGCATGTCGGCTTCGCTGCAGGGCTTTTGTTCTGTTAAGCCGGCATAACTGGCTTGCTTGAAAGATCCACCCTGCTGGAGGTACACTGAGGTGGGCTGCTTGTCGGAGGAGCCAATCAGCAAATCATCCTGTCCGTCACCATCCAGATCTCCTTTGGCCATGCACGGGCCGATTTGCGAGAATTTATGTGGTATAATTCGCTGGTTCTGAAAGAAGTCGATGTAATCTTCTTCCTGGTGTTTGAAGGATATCCATGAGCGTTCACGCTGGAACAACAGATGGGCTGGTGGCGGGGGCAACAAGGACCCGCTGAACACAGTACTTTCGGCAATCGTGGCACGGATCAGTTGATTGGGCGTTACGTCCTTGAGCACCGTTTGTCGTTTGGCACCGGGCCAGATGATGCGCACCGAGTCGATGGTCCAATCCTTCTGACCAGCCGGAGCTTTTAAACCGAAATGAACAACAGGGTCAACCGATGAAATATAACCGCGGGTAACATAATGCTCATGATACTGATAGGCTCCCTGGTTCCATAACTCAATCCGCGTTCCCAGGGCCTGGGTATTCTGTTCATCACCTTGCAAGGTAATCCTCAGGTACGAAGTATTATCATTGAGTTTACCAATCGTATTGTTGCGATATACAAAGGCAGCATCATCGATGTTGTTCACCACATAGTCGAGGTCACCGTCATTATCGAGATCCACGAAAGAAGCACCGTTGGAGAATGACGGCAAGTGCATTCCCCAGTCCGTTGTACGGTTTTCAAATTTATTATCCCCAACATTTTCGTAGGCGTAATTAGATACCTTGACAATGGGTATGCGTTCGATGACGTGCTCATCATCCGCCACAAAGCCGTATACCTGGGCTTTGTAGTTTGTAAAATCCTTGTCGGTGAGATCTTTCGGAAAACCGTTGGTGATCAGCAAGTCGCGGTCGCCATCGTTATCAAAATCGGCAAGCAGCGGAGACCAGCTCCATTCTGTCTGAAACATACCGGCCATCTGGGCTACTTCACTGTACGGCAGCATCTCCCCGTTCAGAAAGCCGTTGTGCACCTGCAGCATGTTGCGCACATGCTGCTGTTCGTACGCATACTTCTCATTGTTCAGGTAAACAAAATAGCTGTTGCCGTTGATGGTCTGCTTCTTCCGGAAATAGTCTTCCGGCATCATATCCAGTGTAACCAGGTCGTGGAAGCCGTCATTATTCAGATCGGCCAGGTCGTTGCCCATCGAAAAACGCGATTGGTAGGAAATATAGTCCTTCGTTACATTCTTAAAAGTTCCGTCCCGCTGGTTTAAATAGAGAATGTCGTTGGCGATATAATCGTTGGAAATGTAAATGTCCGGGTAACCGTCTTTGTTCACATCACCGAAAGCAATTCCCAGGCCGTACCCTTCGTAGATAATGCCGGCCTCCACGGTTACCCGTTCAAACTTCCCGTTGCCCACATTTTTGTACAACTGGTCGTTGTTGACCGATGTACCGTCTTTGATTTTATCCCGGTAATTGGTGGGAATATTTTTATTGACAATGTTATTCAGCACATACAAATCGAGATCACCGTCCAGGTCGTAATCAAAAAATCCGGCATGCACGCTGTACCCGTCATCATCAATACCATATTCTGAGGCCCTCTCCGTAAAAGAGGGAAGTCCGTTTTCATCCAGGCCGTTGTGCACCCAGAGTTTATTTCTGCGGTTTTCGGGTATCAGGCTGTTGGTGGACGTAAAATAGGCATCGAGCCAGCCGTCACCGTTGATATCAACCAGTACCACACCGCTGTACCATTGGGAGTTGTCCAGGCCGTCAAACCGGTCGGTAATGTCTTTGAATATAAAATTACCCTGGTTCAGATAGACTTTGGACTGCACCTGGTTGCCGGTGAAAATGATATCCTGCAGACCGTCATTATTCAGATCGCCAATGCCTACACCACCCCCGTTGTACATGTATTCGTTATGCAGGATGTTAAACGTATCATGCTGGGTGATGGCATTGATAAATTGAATGCCGGTTTTTTCCGGAGGCAGTAATTCAAAGCGTGTACTGCGTGATGTACAGGCGTAGAACATGACTGGCAACAAAGCAAAGAAAACGAATCGCATGGCTCTCATAGATCAGTTACAATCTCTTCTAATCAGACGGATAAAGTTACAGTGTGCGTACATATCGCAACCAAAAAAGCAAAAAATAAAAAGGCCGTCCTTGCAGGACGGCCTTTTTTACAGTAACAGATCTGTCGTATTAGCTGCCAGCGCGGTTTTGCTGGATATTACCGTTACTCAATTCAATCTGACGCTGAGGAACAGGGTAGTTCACATCCTCAGGACCGATGGTTGCACTGCCAAACTGAATCGGACGAAGTGCACGCTCATAGGTCATGATGCGGTTCAGGTCAGTCTGAAGGAAGCTACCACCCCAGCGCTGAAGGTCGAAGTACCGGTGACCTTCCATACCTAATTCAAGCTTACGCTCCATGCGTAAAGCAACACGGGCATTAGCCTGAGTATCGAACGGAGCGCCTGAATTCGGATACTGATTGATCACATAATTTGCGGCATTAGCATTAGCAGACGTCTTCACAAAACCATTGGGGTTTGCGGCACGGGCACGAACAGCATTGATATTAGTACGGGCTTCAGCCAGTTTGTTGTTTTCTATTTGGCATTCAGCTAACAACAAAAGTACATCAGCATAACGGATCAGGCGATAACCGTTGGCAGTCCATCCGGAAGTCCAGTTACCCACTTCGGTGAGCTGGCCTTCCTGTGACTTGCGGTAAACCTGTTTCTTCGGGCTGTAAGGACCAGCATAACCCTGGTCACGAATCCAGTCCTGACCGGTGTGAGGTCCCCAATCCAGGTAAGGAATACCTCTTCTTCCAACAGTCCAGTCCAGGCGGGGATCGAGTTCACCGGCATCAGGAGTAAACGGATCATTGATACCAAGCCCCTGATCGCTCTTCACCTGGTTAGCACCCGTGTTATACGAGTTATCCAGTAACGGAAGACCATTTAATGTACGGAAAGAGTTTACAAGTTCCTGGTTAGGCTGGAAGAAACCGCAGCAACCGCCCGGTGATCCACCACCTTTGTAGGGAAAGTTCAACACTTCACCCCAGCCGCCATTCCATCCACCTGAACCGTCATTAACGGAGTACTGTACGGTGTAAATCGCTTCCCTTCCGTTGCGCTTAGTGATATCAAAGATGTCACCGTAGAGCTGCTCAAGGCCGATTTCACCGCCATCAGGACGCTTGCCGGCACCGGTAGTAGCACCATTGGCACCTACCACTGCCTGTAACAATGCCTCAGCAGCAACGTAATCTTTCTTGATCTGCATCAGGGCCTTGGCCGTTAATACCTGGCAAACCGTTTTATTAAAACGCCCTACCTGGCCCATGTTTTCCGGTAACGCAATACCAGCCTGAAGGTCGGCAATTATCTTATCGCCCACCGTAGGATCGTCATTCTTAACAGTTGCAGGGTCTGTATCCTTATCCATATAGGGAATACCGCTGCCATCATCTTTTGACCACATTCTCCATGCTTCGAAGTGGAAAATTCCTCGTAACGCACGGCCCTGACCAATAAAGCGATCTGCTTCAGCCTGAGTGATCGAGCCGGCTGCAAGCGCCTTATCCACAGTTCTGAGCGCTGAATTTGTACGCGAAATACCATCGTAGATCGCTCTCCACTTAATGTTCAGATACGGGTTAGTAGAAGCTTCGGAGAAAGTCATAATTGGGTTGATATCCGGCTGGTCACCGGCATCGGTACCCTTGTTGGCCTCCATACCACGAATACTGCCATAAACCCAGTTGGAAGAGGCTGCTTCCCAGCCAAATCCCTGGTCTGAGGTACCGTCCAACATCGAATAGGCTCCGATTAACAGCGCATCAATACCCTTGGCATTCGCCAACACTGCTTCATCGAGGGCACCGTTCGGGGTGACATCGAGAAATTCCTCCTTACAGGAGTTCGTTATGCCCAGCAGGGCCACGATCCCCAGAGCTGCTGCGTACTTTGAAAATTTCATTGCTTTCATTATTTCAACTGTTTTCAATTAAAATCCAAGATTAATACCGAACAGGAATTGCTTCACTAACGGATAGTTACCTGCGTCAATACCAAAAGCAGTATCGGCACCACTCAGTTCAGGGTCCAATCCAGAGTAACCGGTGATGGTGAACAGGTTAACACCTTGCACATAAACACGTGCATTGCTTAGACCAGCTTTCGCGATGGCATTCTTCGGCAGGTTGTAGCCTAACTGAATATTCTTCAGGCGTAAGAATGAACCATCTTCGATATAATAGCTGGTTGATTGTGTATTGGTCGAAAAGTTCGACTCTTGAGAAGCCCTCGGAACATTGGTGTTCGTTCTTTCCGGTGTCCAGCTATTATTCAGCAATTCCCGGCTCTTCTGACCCTGGAATGAAGGCCAGAAATCAGTCCACCACTTATTGTAGTTGAAGATATCATTGCCTTGTGAACCCAGGAAGAACATGGTCAGGTCAAAGTTCTTGTAACCCAATGACAGGTTCAAACCATAAGTGAAATCAGGGTTCGGATTGCCAATAAAGGTTCTGTCATCCTGATCAATGATGCCATCCTCGTTGATATCTGCAAACCGGAAGAAACCGGGAGCTGCGCCATCTTGCGTAGGCGCACTGGCCACTTCAGACGCACTCTGGAAGAGGCCCAATACCTGGTAACCAAAGAACGAAGAAACCGGGTTGCCGACAGCGTTGCGGGCAAAAGGACCGATACGGGATCCGCCAGAATCAAAGAATTCGAAACCTGGCGCAAGACCGGTAATGGTATTCTTGTAGGTGGTAAATACCAGGTTGGATTCAAAACGGAAATCGTTAGTGAAATTCTTCCGGTAGATCAACTGTAAATCAATACCGGTATTTTTCATACTACCAATGTTAACGGCTGGAGCACCAGCACCACCGGCAGTACCCGGGAGTTCAGGGGTGAACAGCAGGTCTTCCGTAACTTTTGAATACCAGTCAAACACGATTTCTAATTTGTTGTCGAACAAGCCGGCATCAAATCCTATGTTGGTCGTAATGTTGGTTTCCCACTTAGCAGCCGGGTTACCGATACGGGTAGGACGGAAACCTTGGACAGATCCAGTTCCTGAACCAGTGATATCATAAAATGAACTGGCAATGGAACCACCATAGAGAAAGAAGGGGTTGGCCGGGTTAGCGCCAAACTGGTTACCCATAGTACCGTATCCACCGCGAATCTTCAGATCAGTGATGAACTCTGTTCCGGAAAGGAAACCTTCTTCAGAGATACGCCAGCCGGCAGTTACCGAAGGGAACACACCATAACGGTTTTCTTCACCAAATACGGATGAACCGTCCCTCCTTACGGTTGCACTCAGGAGGTACTTATCCGCAAAGCTGTAATCTGCACGAAGGAATAAGGATGCCAGTGTTACTGGTGTGTTGAAATACGAGGACGTATTTACAATAGATGCACCGTTGTTCAGGGTACGGAAGGAAACCGCATCGGAGAAGAAACCGGCACGAATACCATTTACACCACGGCCTATACCATACTTAACCGCTTCATAACCACCTACTGCAAGGATTTTATGAGATCCAAATGTCTTGTTATAGGTAAGGGTATTGGTCCAGTTCCAGTCTGAGTTATAGTAGGCCCCTTCGTTGAGTGAAGGTGTTCCTATATTTTCAGAACGTTCGTAGGTAGCAAACGTGTAATTAGAGTAGTAACCATTCTGGAAAGTTCCGCCAAACGTTGTACGGAAATTCAGGCCTTCCATGATTTTCACATCCGTGAAAACACTACCGATCGCGCGGACATCAAAGTTGAGGTTGTCTGCAGCACGTGTGCGGTCAGCTACCACGTTTGAACTTTGACCAAGGCGTTGAGCAAGGCCGGTTCCGCCAAAGTCACCAGGACGGAAGAGGTAGTTGATACCCTGAACCTGCTGGCTCATGATCACGGGAATAATGGGCTGGGTTCTGTACACACCCATCTGGAAGGGGCTACCTTCCTCAAGCTGACCAACACCCAGTGACTGGCGATAGCTTACAGTCAGGTTTTCACCTACCGTTACGCGATCTTTGATCTTAAATTCGGAGTTCGCACGAACAGCAAATCGTTTGGTATAGTTTTCCAAGACAACACCTTGCTGATCGAAGTAGTTGAGACCGATATAAAATTTAGCATCCTGATTACCACCGCTCATGGAGAGGTCGTAGTTCTGAATCGGTGCAGAACGGGTGATTTCATCATACCATCTTGTATCGGCTGCCCATGAAGGAAGTGTGGGCGTTGGATTAGTAGAAGGACCATAGATGGGGTGGGTTTCATTGAAACCGTCATTGCGGTATACCAACCACTGCAGGTCTGCATACTCCTGGGTGGTGAGCATGTTCTTAACACCGGTTCTGTTTTCCTGCTTGCCAGGATTCTGTGTACCGTAGTACATGTCGAAATTAACCTTAACACCGCTGGTACCGCGCTTGGTGGTGATGATGATCACACCGTTGGAAGCACGTGAACCGTAGATGGATGCGGCACCGGCATCTTTCAATACGGAAAGATTCTCGATATCGTTAGGGTTAAGGGTAGAGATATCCTGCGTAGGCACTCCGTCTACAATATAGAGCGGAGCGTTATTGGTAAAGGATGCAAAACCACGGATGCGAACACGAGCGGTCGATCCGGGCTGACCATCACCGACTACTGTTACACCGGCAATACGGCCCTGCAACTGGTTAGCCACGTTTCCAACCGGAATAGACACCAGATCTACAGGCTTAACGGTACCTACTGAACCAGTAAGGTCTTTCTTTTCCTGGGTAGCATACCCTGTCACAACCAATTCCGACAGTGTACGAACGTCCATCGTCATCTGGACGTTAACCACGGTACGGCTTCCCACTACCACCTCTGATGTGGCATAACCCACAAATGAAAACACCAGCGTGGTGTTGTCATTGGGCACACTCAATGTAAAATTTCCCGACATGTCCGAAGTGGTACCCGAGGTACTGCCCTTGATGACAATGTTCACGCCCGGAAGGGCTGAACCTGTTTCATCGGTAACTGTACCGGTTACGTTTCGACCCTGTGCCAGGACCGCGGAGCTGCTTAGAAAAGCAAAGATTGAAGCAAGAAACAAGCTTCGGTAAAATCTACTCATAGGTTCAGGTTTTTGTTAAGGTTAAATAAAACATAACTGAAGGAATTAAATTCTTTCAGCTTTAAAGTAGGCAATAGTTTATTTCAAATCCTTGAATAATCAGGAATAAAATTTCCGCAAACGTTTGTGCAATCGTTTACGATTTCGGTTACGCAATCGAATGAAATATCAAAAACCGCCCTAACGAGCGTTAATCGGGGTTTTTTACTTGTGATCTGCATTGGATAATCTTCAGCAATCGATTCCGGAAATCAACCAATTCTTATCTGTGGACTGAGTATTTTTCAGGACAGTTAGCGGAATTACGCATTTCTCAGGTTAAAGGCTATGGTTATTTCAATCAGTTCAGTGTTCCTGCTGATACCAATTTGTGAAATCCGGGGATCATTTACTTCCTTGGATCAAGAATCCCTCTGTCATCAATAAAAAAACCCGCCAGGTGACGGGTTTTGTGGGTGGGCCCAGCAGGGCACGATCCTGCGACCCCCTGATTATGAGTCAGGTGCTCTAACCAGCTGAGCTATGGGCCCCTGAAAAGGACTGCAATGTTATAGAATCATAGGAGATTAAGCAATTCACAACAGGTACTGCGCTCTATAAATGTTTAATGCGGCTTTCATACAAAGCATACAACTCCTCGTTGCTATACCCATCTATATTCTGACTGAAATACACCGGCAGCTTCACGCCTGCTGCAGCTGCTTGTTTCATTCCTTCGGTAGCGACCAGGTTGACGAGGAAAATGCCGGCCATGGATGATACCGGTCCCGTAAGATTACCGCCAATGTGCATCAAACCGTCACCTGATGGAACGCGATTATCTAATACAATATCTGCCACATCCATCAGTTTCTTTCCGCTCGGATGACGAGACGGATATTTTGTAGATTGTTCGAGTGACGTGATCGCTATAATCTTGTTACGGTTCTCGCGTGCCAGCATGGCCATCTCCAGCGGCATGGCATTACGGCCTGAGTTGGAGATGATGATGAACAAATCTCCCGGATGAATTTTATGCTGATCCCAAATGATCTTCGCAATCCCTGGTATGC
>JALOMI010000145.1 GCA_025455465.1 Cyclobacteriaceae bacterium
TGGGCCGTGCATCAGCTCTGCACAACGGCCAATTTTGCCAGGAAAAGCCGGCTGACATCGTTTCTGTGCGGAGGCCTGAATATGCAAATCGAGCATCACTTGTTTCCGAAGATTTGCCACATCCATTATCCGGCCATTTCTGAAATCGTCAAGCAGACAGCGATGGAGCAGGGGGTGCCGTATATCGAAAATAAAAGCTTCTGGAGTGCACTGGTTTCTCATCAACAAATGCTCAAACGCTTTGGAGCGGGTGATTTTGTAACGGAGAAAAGTAACGAGCGAATGGCCGCTTAAAAAAATGTTGCCTGGAAACGCGGTTGCTTGATTAAAGCGCCCGGTGATTTCAGGTATTTAGTTCAGCAATGATGGTTTTTCCACCCTTGGTAACGTCACCGATTTTTACCTGGACGTTAGCATCCAGTGGCAGAAAAATATCCACGCGCGAACCAAACTTAATAAAACCGAATTCCTGCCCTTGCTCCAGTTTTTGTCCTTCGGAAACGTAGCATTTGATTCTTCTCGCCAACGCTCCGGCTATCTGCCGGAAAAGAATTTCAACGCCATTATCCATTCGGGCGACCACTGTGGTGCGTTCATTTTCTGTGCTGGATTTGGGATGCCAGGCCACCAGGTATTTTCCCGGATGATACTTGAAGTAACTTATTTTACCACCCACGGGCATCCGGTTGACATGCACGTTGATGGGTGACATGAAAATGGAAATCTGTTTGCGTTTGCCTTTCAGGTATTCGGTCTCTTCGGCTTCTTCAATCACCACCACTTTGCCGTCTGCCGGAGCAAGGACAACACGCGGATCTTTTTTTATTTCAAAAACGGGATTACGGAAGAACTGCAAAATCAGCAGATAGATGACAAGGCAAATACCGATGACTACATTGCGCAACACATTGGCCCCCGGAAGGAAATAATCAAATGCCCAGATAATGCCAACGAAGATGACCAGTAAAACAAACAACAGCGTACGTCCTTCCTTGTGAATAGTCATGATATCTGTACTGGTTTAAATTATAGAATTAACACAAGCCGCAAAGGTAGCTGAATTCAGACAATCAGAAATAAAAAAGCAGCGGGTACTCCCTGCTGCTTTCTTTTTGAAACGGTTAGCGTTGTTAATCAGAAACCACCGCGATACTTGTATGTCTTCGCCACTTTATCAATGGCCACCATGTAAGCTGCGATACGCATGGAGACTTTATATTCATTGGCCACGCGGTACACATTGTTAAAGGCATCTTTCATGATGCGGTCCGATCTGCGGTTCACGCGTTCAGCTTCCCACTTGTAACCGAGGCGGTTTTGCACCCACTCGAAATAAGACACTGTAACACCGCCTGCGTTGGCCAGGATATCCGGCACCACAACAATTCCTTTTTCATTAATGATGTTGTCGGCCTTGGAGGAGGTTGGGCCGTTAGCGCCTTCCACAATCAGTTTAGCTTTTATATTCGGAGCATTGCTGGCCTTGATGACATCTTCAGTAGCAGCCGGCACCAGTACATCGACCGGCAGTGTAAGCAGATCCTCACCATTAATTTTTTCTGCACCGGGAAATCCTTCCAGCGAGCCTTTATTCTTGGCGCTGTAAGCTACTGCTGCCTCGATATCAATTCCCTTTTCATTGTAATACGCACCGGAAATATCACTGATAGCCTGTACAATCAAACCGCGTTCGGCCAGCAGGCGTGCAGCCCACGAACCTACGTTACCAAATCCTTGCACAGCACAGGTTGCTTTGTACGGATTGATTTTCATTTTCTCCATGGCCGTGAGTGTGGAGACCATTACACCGCGTCCGGTGGCCTCGGTTCTTCCGAGTGAACCCCCCAATACTAACGGCTTGCCCGTGACCACGGCATTCACCGTCATACCCTGTGTCTTGGAATATTCGTCCATGAGCCAGGCCATCTCACGCGGACCGGTACCCATATCAGGGGCAGGAATATCACGGTCGGGGCCGAAGATGTCGATCATGGCACCGGTGTAGGCACGGGTGAGGCGTTCAATTTCACCGGCCGACATCTGGCGCGGGTTACAGGTGATTCCACCTTTAGCGCCACCGTAGGGAATATCTACTACGGCACACTTCCACGTCATCCACGCAGCGAGCGCCTTGACTTCATCCAGGTTTACATGGGGATCATAACGGATACCACCTTTTGATGGGCCTAAAATATTGGAGTGTACTACACGGTACCCTTCAAATACTTTGATGCTGCCGTCATCCATGGTTACCGGCAGGGAGACGATCACCTGGCGGGCGGGGGATTTCAGCACATTATAAATTTCGTCTTCCAACCCAAGCAGCTGCGAGGCGTCATGAAACCTCGACATCATGGCTTCAAACGGGTTTTCTTTGTCTTTAAGAGGAGCAGGTTCTATGTATGCCATATAGATGGTTTGTATGATTTCGATTTTATTTTGACGCGCCCAAGTGAAGCAAAAAATCAATCATTGTCCTTGAAAAAAATCGTCAAAAAAACTGATTTAAATCGGTTGCAAAGATAACGTAAATACAACAGGTGTTGGGGTGTGCCGGGGTTTAAATACCTTAAAAAACTTCCAGGTAGGCAACGATCAGCGGGGCAGAAATAAAGAGCCCGTCAAAGCGGTCAAGAAAGCCACCATGGCCCGGCAGACTTTTACCGGAATCCTTGATTTCTATGCTTCGTTTCAGGAGGGACTCCACCAGGTCGCCAAAGGTTCCGCCTACAATGATCAGTACACCAACAATGAGCCAGTCAAACAAAGGAAGTGTATGGAAAAAGTGGCTGATACCGTAGGTCATGCCCATGGCCAGGGCGGCACCGCCCCAGAAACCTTCCCACGATTTTTTCGGAGATATCCGTTCAAAGAGTTTTCGTTTACCAAACAGGGTACCGGCAAAATAGGCGCCTGTATCACTGGCCCAGAGGATGAGCAGAATGCCGATGATCACTTCAGGTTTATAGCCTTTGATCAATAGGCCATCCGCAGAAACATCATCCCTGAAAACTGCGTGATTAAGCAAGGCAAAGGGCACCGCAATGTAAAACACCCCCAGGAAGGTGTATGCAATGTTGGTGAATGGTTTTTGTTCGGCTTTCTTGTACAGTTTGATCATGTACACCAGCGAAAACAGCGGAAATACCAGGAAGTAAAACCGGAACGGAATAAGCTGTTGTTCGATGAAAAACGAAAGCGAAAAAATGGTAATGGCACCAATGGTGCCCAGGGTTTTTAAGGGTAAAAGTCCTTCCAGTATGGAAAGTTTATAGAACTCCTGAATGGAGCACACGCAGATGAACAGGAAAATGGCAAAGTAAGCCCATGGACTCCAGGCGGTACCGGCAATAATCACAAAAGCACCGATGATGGCGGTGATTAGTCGCTGGGTGAGGTTGTTATATTTCGACAGAATGGGTGCCACGCGAATCGTTTGGAAGATCAGTGTAAAGCTTTCGGAAATAATATAAAAGTGCAACAGTGGCGATCACGGCAACAGCCACCCAGTGCCAGGGCGCTGATTCTTCCGTGTCTATGTTGAGGCCGATGCTGCCCTGCTGATAGAGGTAAAGCATCACCAGGGTAAAGCCGTTGTGAAAGAAGTGTGCAAAAATCGGGATAAGCAGATTACCCGACCAGTGGTAGAGGTAGCCGAATAGGGCCCCCAGCAACATGCGCGGAACAAATCCAAAGAACTGCATGTGGATGGCGCTGAAGAGAAAGGCTGCCACCCATATGGACAGGTGCACCGACCCGGAACCACGCAGCAATTCTCGCTGTATGAGTCCGCGAAAAACCAGTTCCTCGCCAATGCCCGGCAATACGGCAATGACCAGGAAACCGAATAAAAACTGTTCGTTAGACTGAAACTGCGTGAGCAGACGTGTCAGTTCAGCCAGGGCGTCTTCGCGTTCTCGTGCCCACGCACCAAATTCTTTCAGGAATTCGGGGAATTGAAACTGCATATTCCACTCCACTACGGGCGAAAGCGCAATCTGAAAGGCAATGCCGATACCGATGAGTAAAGGAATAGTGATTGTCCAGGGTTCATTTATCCGGAAATAAGCTGTCAGTGAATGCCGGGATATTGCAGTTATAAAAACCAGTGGGACAATTATCAGACCGACCAGGCTGGCGAATCCCTGGGTGATCATCAGCGGCACGAACATCGTTTTATCCGGTGATGACTGCAATGCTGTCAGAAGGTCTCCTTCGTAAAAAGCGGAGGCCACCAGCAAGCCGATACCCGGACCAATTAACAGAAATCCGGTTCCAACAAACAGGATGATGAGTAGCAGTGTTACAAAAGGTGACCGTTCAGGCCGATGTTCATCCATCATAAAGACGCTTCGTCAGGTAACTTGCCATTCGGGCAGGCCTGCCCAAAAATCTGCAAATCCTTCGAATTACCTATTATCTTTACCGCTTAAATTCCTCAGAAATACAGCCCGATAGGCATTACAAGGCAAGTAAATCATGGTAAAGATTGGTTCCATTGAATTGGGCGAGTTCCCCCTGCTGCTGGCTCCGATGGAGGATGTGAGTGATCCGCCATTCCGGGCCGTCTGCAAAGCCAATGGCGCAGACCTGATGTACACGGAATTTATTTCATCCGAAGGATTGATACGCGATGCCGCCAAAAGCCTGCAGAAATTGGATGTATTCGATTATGAAAGACCCATCGGCATTCAGCTGTTCGGCAGCGACATCGAGCACATGAAGCAATCGGCAGAAATTGCCACTGCAGCCAGACCCGATCTCATTGACATTAACTATGGCTGTCCTGTTAAAAATGTAGCATGCCGCGGGGCCGGTGCCGCCCTGTTGCAGGATATACCAAAGATGGTGCGGATGACGGAGGCAGTTGTTAAAGCAACCCCTCTGCCGGTGACGGTGAAAACACGACTGGGCTGGGACGACAGCACCAAAAATATTCTGGAAGTAGCCGAGCGCCTTCAGGACATCGGCATTCAGGCACTTACCATTCATGGGCGCACGCGCGTGCAGATGTATAAGGGCGAAGCCGACTGGTCATTGATTGGTCGCGTGAAGGAGAATCCACGCATCACTATTCCGATATTCGGTAATGGTGATATTGACTCACCCCATAAAGCGCTGGAATATAAAAACCGCTATGGTGTTGACGGAGTGATGATCGGCCGGGCTGCTATCGGCTATCCGTGGATATTCAATGAGATCAAACACTACCTCCAGCACGGTGAACGTCCGTTGCCACCGGATGTGCCCGAGCGGGTGAAGGCCACCAGAAGGCACCTGGAATTTTCCATCCAGTGGAAGGGGGAGCGCACCGGCATCATGGAAATGCGCAGGCACTACACCAACTATTTTAAAGGCTTGCCGGATTTCAAACCGTATAGGATGCGGTTGGTAGAATCCCTCCATCCGGATGAATTGTTCTCATTCTTAATGAAATTTCAGAAACTTATTCAGGCCTGCCGGTGATGGCCTAAACTACCGGATGCTTCGTTGAATAACCTCCAACCTTCACCACACCGTTTGCATGTTGCCCGAACATAAAGGCAAAGCCATTTTTCTGCTCATTACCTGTACACTGATCTGGGGCACCTCATTCATCCTTATCAAGCAGGGCCTCAAAGTATTTGCCCCTGAGGAGTTAGGCGCTATCCGGGTGGCGGCTGCGGCCACGGTTTTATTTCCTGCGGCAATGCTGAAAGTCCGTTCGTTGCAAAGAAAAAATCTGGGAAAGTTGCTGCTGGCCGGGCTGATGGGCACGTTCATACCGGCATTTCTGTTTGCCATCGCGCAGACGCAACTCGACAGTTCCATTGCGGGCATACTCAACACACTGACGCCCATCTTTACCATGCTGATCGGTGCCGCGCTTTTCCAGCAGCGCTTCAGGCCCTCCAGCAGCGCTTCAGGCCCATTGCTGTTGTAGGCATTTTGCTCGGTTTTGCCGGAACCTTTATGCTGATGTTGTCCCGCTCGGGCGGGAGGGTGGAGGGCATCAATTATTATGCTTTGCTGATCGTGGTTGCATGCATCCTGTACGGGTCGAACCTGAATTTCATCAAATTCAAAATTGCTGATCTAAGCTCACTCACCATTACCAGTGTGGCGATGCTGTTGATATCACCGCTGGCTTTTGGATACCTTTTTGGGTTTACCGACTTCACACAACGCTTCTCATCGCACCCGGGCGCGTGGCAGGCCTTTGGTTATATTGTGTTGCTGGGTATGTTAAGCACAGCCCTTGCCACGTACCTGTTCAACCGGCTGGTTAAAATCAGCACACCACTCTTCGCCAGTTCTGTTACTTACTTGATGCCGGTTGTAGCGGTGATGTGGGGCATGCTGGACGGTGAGCAGCTTTACACCGGGCATTATGTTGGCATGACAGCCATCGTTGGCGGTGTTTATCTGGCTAACCGCAGGTAGGGAAACAATTATCGCTATTTGACCGGCATTTCCTGAATTCATTTTTACTTTTGCGCTTTCGTTAACCAGCCAACACTCTGTATGTCCAACCGCAGGATTACCCGTGCATTAATATCTGTTTATAACAAGGAAAAACTGGATCCCATTATCCACCTGCTGGGCCAAGCCGGTGTTGAGTTTGTTTCCACAGGGGGAACCCAGCAGTACATTGAAAAATTGGGTTATCGCGTTGTGCCGGTGGAGCAACTGACGGGCTATCCTTCGATCTTCGGAGGTCGCGTAAAAACGTTGCACCCGGCCGTTTTTGGTGGCATCCTGTTCCGCAGAAATGAGCCTGGTGATGTACAGGAATCCGTGAAGCATACCATCGGCCCGATTGACCTGGTAATTGTTGATTTATATCCGTTTGAAGAAACAGTAGCTTCCGGAGGCAATGAATCGGAAGTCATCGAAAAAATTGATATCGGGGGCATATCCCTGATTCGTGCAGCCGCCAAGAATTTCAGCGATGTGCTGATTGTCTCCTCACGTGCACAGTACGAGGAAGTGACAGCCCTTCTTCAGGAAAAGCAATGCTCTTCCGATCTCCCCGATCGCAAGCGTTTCGCAGCCTTAGCCTTTGATGTCACTTCGCATTACGACACGGCCATCTTCCAGTATTTCAACAGCGCGGAGGGAATTCTTTCCTTTAAGAAAAGCATTCAGCAGGGTAGAACGCTACGTTATGGCGAAAACCCGCATCAGCAAGGAACTTATTTTGGAAAATTAGAGGATTTGCTTGAACAGATCCATGGCAAGGAGCTCTCCTATAACAACCTGGTGGATGTGGATGCAGCCTTGAACTTGGTGCAGGAATTTGATCAGGAAACAGCTTTCGTTATCATCAAGCATACTAACGCCTGCGGAGTGGCCACCGGTGCCAGTGTGAAGGAAGCCTACGAAAAAGCCTTTCAGGCCGATACGGTCTCTGCCTTTGGCGGAGTGCTGGCCACCAACCGCAAAATAGATGCAGCGGCTGCCGAAGAGATCAACAAACTTTTTTTCGAAATACTGATTGCCCCGGCTTATTCTGCAGAAGCGCTGACGGTGCTGAAGTCGAAGAAGAACAGGATGCTGCTGATTCAGAAACAGCCCCTTACTGAGAAACGCCAGTTCAAGAGCCTGCTCAATGGGGTAATTGAACAGGATGCCGACTTAAAAACCGATTCAGCGATTGATTTGAAAGTCGTTACTGAGCGTCAGCCAACGGCTGATGAAATTAGCGCGTTGCTGTTTGCGTCAAAGATAGCCAAGCACACCAAGTCCAACACCATTGTGCTGGCGGTGAACGGGCAGTTGCTGGCCAGTGGTGTCGGTCAAACCTCGCGGGTGGACGCTCTGAAGCAGGCTATCGAGAAGGCAAATTCATTCGGTTTTGAACTGGGGCATGCGGTAATGGCTTCGGATGCATTCTTTCCTTTTGCCGATTGTGTAGAGATTGCCGATCAGCAGGGGATCAAGGCTGTGATTCAGCCGGGTGGTTCCGTACGTGATCAGGATTCCATTGACTACTGCAATACCCATGGCATGGCGATGGTGTTTACCGGTACGCGCCACTTCAAACACTGACAAACAGACGAAAAAAGCACGCTACTGAACTGACCAATGATTATTTTGGTAAATTCAAACTTTATTTTTTAACACTAGCTTTCGATTTAGGGATGGGCTTCTTTGATTTCTTCACCAGTGATATCGCGATTGACTTAGGTACAGCGAACACACTGATTATTTATAAGGATAAAATCGTGGTGGATGAACCTTCGATCATCGCCATGGATAAGGTCAACAACAAGGTGTTGGCCATTGGCCGCGAAGCCATGCAGATGCATGAAAAAACGCACGACCACATCAAGACCATACGTCCGCTGAAAGAAGGTGTGATAGCCGACTTCCAGGCGGCTGAGTTGATGATCCGCGGACTGATCAAAATGATTGATACCGGCAAGCGCCTGTTTCCGCCTTCCTACCGCATGGTGATCTGCATTCCTTCAGGCATCACCGAAGTTGAAAAGCGTGCTGTGCGCGACAGCGCAGAACATGCCGGTGCAAAAGAAGTCTACATGATTTACGAACCAATTGCAGCCGCGATCGGAACGGGCATCGATATTGAAGCGCCCATCGGTAACATGATTGTGGATATAGGTGGTGGAACAACAGACATCGCGGTAATCGCCTTGTCGGGTATTGTTTGCGATCAGTCTATTCGTGTAGCGGGCGATACGTTCAACCGCGACATCCTTGATTATATGAGACGTCAGCACAACCTGCTGATTGGCGAGCGTTCTGCCGAGCGTGTAAAGATTGAAGTTGGCTCTGCATTGACCGAACTCGATGACGGACCGGATGACTATGAAATCCGCGGACGCGACCTGATGACGGGTATTCCGAAGACCATCCGTATATCATATTCCGAAGTTGCTTTTGCGTTGGATAAGAGTGTCTCCAAACTGGAAGAAGCTGTTTTGAAAGCACTGGAAATCTCCCCTCCGGAACTTTCAGCCGATATTTACGAACGCGGCATTTACCTCACAGGCGGTGGTGCGCTGCTGCGCGGACTCGACAAGCGGCTGGCGCTGAAAACCAAGTTGCCTATCCATGTGGCGGAAGATCCGCTCCGTGCGGTGGTACGCGGAACCGGTGCTACCCTGAAGAACCTGGAAAACTATCGCAGTGTGTTGATGACCTGATCGCATGGGGCGGATCTTTTTATTCATCTATCAGCACCGCGACTTCTTTACTTTTCTACTGCTGGAAGTTCTCTGTGTCTGGTTGATCATCCGCAACAACGAATATCAGGGCGCACAGTTTTTCAATTCATCCAACCGGATGGTTGGATCCATCAATACCTTTTCACAAAATACCCGCGATTATTTTGCCTTACGTGATGTGAATGTCAGCCTGTCGGAAGAAAACATCCGGTTGCGGCAGGCACTGGAACGGTACCATCAGCAGGAAGCACAGGCCAACACGGTTCAGGATTCCTCCCTGATCAACCGCTTTGATTTCATCAGTGCACGTGTCGTAAATAATTCAACCGACCGCTACACCAATTTTATCACAATCAACAAAGGCAAAAGCCAGGGCATTGAACCGGGCATGGCGGTAATCAGTTCGGATGGTGTTGTGGGCAAAGTCAGGATGACCTCTCAGCATTTTAGTGTCATCACCTCTCTGCTGAACATCAACCTTCGCGTGTCGGGTTTATTGAAACGCACCGGCCACTTCGGCACAGTGCAGTGGGATGGTGCAGATGCCGGTGTAGTGGGATTGAATTTTATTCCAAGGCATGTGAAGCCTGCCGTAGGCGATACCATCGTTACGTCAGGGTACAGCGGTGTATTTCCGGAAGGGATGATGATTGGCACGATCGAAGAGATTCAGTTGCCGGATGAAACACCTTTTTATGAATTGAAGGTTCGGCTCGCGCAGGATTTCCGCAAGCTCTCCTTTGTTACGGTTATTCGCAGCAACCTGCTGCACGAACTGGATTCACTTGAACAGCAAATTCCCGACATGAAGCGATGAGCAGGCTGAGCATAATCCATCTGGTTTCTTTTATTCTCTATGTCCTGTTTCAGGTATTGATCCTGAAAAATGCGGTATTGTTTCATACCGCATTTTGCTTTCTCTACATCGCCTTCCTGCTATCGTTGCCGGTGGAATTGGAGCGCATGTGGCTGTTGCTTATCGGATTTGTACTGGGTGCTGCGGTAGATGTTTTCTACGATAGCCTCGGCCTACATGCTTCGGCCACTGTGCTCATTGCTTTTCTGCGCAACCGATGGCTTGCGGTACTTACACCGCAGGGTGGTTACGACAATAATGCCATACCTGCGGTATCTGCTTTCGGTCCTCAGTGGTTTGTAACCTACAGCGTGCCGATGGTTCTTGTTCATCATTCGGTGCTGTTCTTTACAGAAGCCGGAGGGTTTGACTATTTTTGGGATACGCTGATCAAAATTGCAGTAAGCACAATATTTACGGTGCTGGTCATGCTGGTAATTGAGTTTATCTTTCCGCGGAAACGGCTATGATTGAGGGAAGGAAGGAAATATTTCAGATTGTCTTTGTGCTCGTGGCTTTGGTCTTCCTGATCAAGCTGTTCGCTATCCAGGTGATAGATGATCGTTACGCCCAGTTGGCGGCCAGCAATTCCATTATGAAAGAAGTGGATTATCCGTTTCGTGGCTTGATCTATGACCGTCACGGCAATCTGCTCGTCTACAACTCTCCGGAATACGACTTAATGGTGGTTACCCGTGAAGTCAAGCAATTGGATACGGCCCGCTTCTGTGAGGTGTTCGACATTAACAAAGATCAGTTGTTGGCAATTTTCCGTGACCTGCGGGCACGAAAGGAATATTCGCAGTTCAAGCCAACGGTTTTCATCCGCCAGTTATCGAATTATGATTTTGCCAAAATCCAGGAAAACCTGGATGAGTTTGCTGGTTTCTATATTCAACCCCGGACATCCCGTGCCTATGAAACCAATACGATGGCCAATGCCCTGGGCTATATCAGTGAAATATCCAAAACACAACTTGATCGCGATAGCAGTCATATCTACCGGCAGGGAGATTACATCGGGCAGAGCGGCATTGAAGGTTATTATGAGACTACCTTGCGTGGGCAGCGTGGCGTTCGGTACAAACTTCGCAATGTGAAGGGCATTGAAAAAGGTCGTTTCAAAAACGGTGAGTTCGACACGTTGTCTGTGCCTGGACAAAATCTGATCACCACCATCGATGCGGAATTACAGCGTTATGGCGAGAAACTGATGAAAGGAAAAGTGGGAAGTGTTGTCGCCATCGAGCCGTCAACCGGTGAAATTCTTTCCTTCATATCGGGGCCTTCCTATGATCCCACTATGCTGACCGGGCGCAGGTTCAGCTCTAATTTTTCCCTGGTCAGTAACGACTCGACTAAGCCGTTGTTTCCGCGGCCCCTCATGGCGATGTACCCTCCGGGTTCCATTTTCAAAATGGTGCAGACACTCATCGGATTACAGGAGGGTGTATTAAGTTATGAAACGCGGTTTCCGTGTGATCGCTCCCTGGTGAATTGCCATAATCATCCCAACCCCGTAAACCTTCACGGTGCGATTCAGTATTCCTGCAACCCGTATTTTCATCAGGCCTTCCGAAGGATTATCAATCAGAATAAATCAACGAATACCTTCACCGATTCACGTATCGGTCTTGACAACTGGCGCGAATATGTAGGAAGGTTTGGGTTGGGTGCTCCGCTTGGCGTTGACCTGCCGGGTGAAAAAGGCGGACAAATGCCGTCAAGTCGTTTATACAACCGCATTTACGGTGAAGGTCGGTGGAAATTTTCCACCATATATTCGCTGAGTATCGGGCAGGGCGAAATGCTGGTTACTCCGTTGCAGATGGCTAACCTCGCAGCCATCATTGCCAACAAAGGGTATTTCTATACACCGCACCTGATAAAAGCCATTGAAGACGGAGAAATTGATCCGCGCTTTCGGGTCAGGCGTGAAACCGATATTGACTCTGCTTACTTTTCTTTTGTGCAGGATGCCATGAGCGATGCTATTCTTGGCACTGCATCGCGCGCAGTAATTCCAGGTATTGTTCTTTGTGGTAAAACCGGAACCGCACAGAATCCGCACGGAGCTGACCATTCTGTGTTCATGGCATTCGCACCGAAAGACAATCCGAAAATTGCAATTGCCGTGTATGTAGAAAATGCAGGCTGGGGCGGTCGTGCCGCGGCATCAACGGCCAGCTTGATGATAGAAAAATACCTGACCGGTGAAGTGAAGCGTAAAGCGCTTGAAGACTATGTGCTGAAAGGCGAATTTCTCGATCGGGTTGTCCGTGCCACATCAACACTGGAAGCCGACTGATATGCACAGGGAAGAGAAGATATCTACACACATGGACTGGGTAACGGTATTACTGTTTGCCGTACTGGTTACTTTGGGATGGCTGAATGTGTTTGCTGCCGTGTATGATGAAACGCTGCATCAAAGTATTTTTGATCTTTCCCTGAACTCGGGTAGGCAGCTGATGTTCATTGCGGCTTCGGTGATCATTATCATTGGTATTCTGCTGGTGGATATGCGCTTCTATGATGCTGCCGCTTACCTGATCTATGGCGGCATCATGTTTCTGTTGTTGCTCGTGCCGATCATCGGTAAGGAAGTTGGCGGAAACAAGGCATGGCTTGGAATCGGATCGTTTGGCGTTCAGCCTTCGGAGTTTGCCAAGTTTGCTACTGCATTAGCTGTATCGAAATTTATTGGTACAGCAGGCTTTCGCATGGATCAGCTGCGCAACCAGGTTGTATTGTTCATGCTGATTGGTTTGCCAATGGCGCTGATCATGCTTCAGAAGGACACCGGAACTGCCCTTGTGTTTACGATTTTTGTGCTGATGTTTTACCGCGAGGGCATGTCTCCATTTCTGATCCTTGTAGGCCTTGCAGCAGCAGTCATCTTCGTACTTACGTTACTGGTGGAAAATGAATTCTATTTGTACGGTGCCATTGGTATTGCGCTCATCATTACCATTTTTATGGGTAAGAAGAAGTTCAAGCGCATCGCCTTGCTGACGATAGGGGCGCTGTTGCTGATGGGCGTGATTGAGAGTGTTGATTATATCATTACCGATGTGCTGAAGCCGCACCAGCAAAACCGCATCAAGGCGCTGATCAACCCTGAAGCCGATCCGCTGGGATACGGCTGGAACGTAACACAATCAAAAATTGCTATTGGCAGTGGCGGATTTGCCGGTAAAGGTTTTCTGAAAGGCACGCAGACCAAATTTGACTTTGTGCCTGAACAGAGTACAGACTTTATTTTCTGCACGATAGGCGAAGAGCATGGATGGTTGGGCAGCCTATTGGTTATCAGTCTTTTCGTAGTCCTGTTATTTCGCATCATTTACCTGGCCGAGCGACAGAAAAGCCGCTTCGCGCGCGCTTTTGGTTACAGTGTGGCGTGTATCTTTTTCTTCCATTTTGCCATCAACATCGGAATGACGATCGGACTGTTTCCGGTGATCGGTATTCCGCTGCCGTTCTTCAGCTATGGAGGATCCTCCCTGTGGGGCTTCACCATACTCTTATTCATCTTATTGAAACTGGATGCGCACCGCAGCCAGATGCTTCAGCGGATTTAGTTGGTAAGTCGCTTTAAAAAAAGCTCTCCATCAAGTCCGGGTAAACCATTATTTCCTTTAGTTCCGCTTAATCCTTCTTTACCACGTACACCGGTTATTGAACTGTTTAGACTAATAATCGGTTCCCCAGCACGACCGCCCCTTCCTCCATCGCCACCTAGTCCGGGTCGTCCCCCGCTGTAGTTGAACTTGATAAGATGTTGGTTAGTTTTTGCAGTAGCAAAGGAGATTAAAAAATTATCAGACCAATAATGAAGAAGAATATTGCCTCCATTGCCGCCATTGCCACCTTTGCCACCATTTTCACCTCGACCCCCATCGGCTTCATTCATCGAGCCATTTAAACCGCTGGGTCCAGTTTTACCAGAAGCTCCGTTACCTCCCATTCCCCCCTCAGTAGTAATCAATAAGGTACCAAGGCTTTTAAAATTAATAATTAGGTTCAGGTCATATCCTGCAGTTCCGGCTTCACCATCA
>JALOMI010000340.1 GCA_025455465.1 Cyclobacteriaceae bacterium
TTATCCATGTAGTACCGGGCGGGGCACCGGCCAATTTTGTAGGTGAGATTTTTATTATAAGCCTGTACCGGTGAGAACGGAAAATAGTTATCCGTACAAACGCCTACGGCCGAGATTATTCCGCCAGGTCGTACCAGGTCATACGCCAGCTTGTTGGTGGCACCGCTGCCCACCGCTTCCATCACGGCATCCGCACCTCTTCCGGAAGTATGTTCGCGAAGGATGGCGATGGGATCAGCCGAACTTGCATTAATAGGCACAGCACCGAACGATCGGGCCATATTCAAACGCTCCTTAACGGTATCAATGGCAAAGACTTTTTCAGCGCCTTGCAGCAATGCACTGCCCACCGTCATTAAGCCCACAGGTCCGCAACCCACCACGGCATAGACACCGGTGGACCTGATCTCCGCCAGGTGGGCACAGAAATAACCGGTTGATAAAATATCGCCCAACAGCAAAGCCTCAATAACCGGTTGATAAAATATCGCCCAACAGCAAAGCCTCTTCAGCCGATATGCCTTCCGGAATTTTTTGAAGTGTGCTGTCGGCCAGTGGTACGCGTACATACTCGGCTTGTCCTCCACCCAGCCCCTTTCCATTTTCAATCCAGCCGAACAACTGGCCCTTTACACAACGCGCAGTTAACCCGATGGAACAATAATAGCACGATCCGCAACTGGTCGTAAACGGGCTCATTACCTTATCACCAACGCGGATTGTTTTCACATCCCTTCCCGTTTCCACCACTTCCCCGGTAAATTCATGCCCCATGGCGGTATGATGATCAATACCGGTTTCGCGGCCGTAATACACGTGCAGATCCGAACCACAAATGGCGCAGTTTTTCACCCTGACAATAGCATCCGTTGACGAGAGCAGTTTCGGATCGTCAATCATTTCGTAGGTGATGTGTTCTACTCCGGTAAACGTAAGGGCTTTCACTAATTAAAATTAGAATGGTATAGGTAAGATACTAAGTGCGTTTTAAAATCAAATCACCAGGCTTCGGATTTAGTAAACCATTCAACAAGTAAACCACTGGTGTTCCTGGATGAACGAACAAGAAACAGGGATTCAGCCAAGGGCATTCTACCTTCCGTAACTTAGGTCACTTAGTACATGCCTTCCTGGTTTTACTTTTGTACTTATAAATTCAATAAATCCACTCCCATGAAATACTATTCATCGAAAAACCTGAATGGCCTCAGTATCGAACAAGCCCGCGAAAAAGTAATTGCTGCCCTGCAGACAGAAGGCTTTGGTGTGCTCACCGAAATCAACATCCAGGCCACCATGAAAAAGAAACTGAACAAGGATTATCTTCCTCATATTATTTTAGGTGCCTGCAATCCGGTAATGGCTGATAAAGTTTTACAGGTTGAGCCCAACATCAGCACGATGCTGCCCTGCAACGTAACGTTGCGCCAACTGGAAAGTGGATCGATTGAAGTTTCAGCGATAGACCCGGTAGCTGCCATGAGTGCCGTTGACAACGATAAGGTTGCCCCTGTGGCGGCAGAAGTTCAGCAAAAACTAAAGCGGGTGCTCGAAGCACTATAATTCAGAATGGACTGAAGGCATTTTAATCAACAATCAATCCCAGAAGAAGGATATAACCTAGTCATTTTACCTTTCCCGGTTGTAATGGAAGTAAGAATTCCGTGTTGAACGGTACCTTTCGTACGTCCTGAAATTCTAACTTTGCTTCATTATTCCAAGTTGCGTTGAAACACCTTTTGATTGCCTTTCTTGTAGTATTCAATCTTTCTGCTGTTGCCCAGAAAAAAAATGAAGCTTATAAAATTCACATCCGCAAAGCTTCTTCCCCCATAAAAATTGACGGCATCCTCGATGAGCAAGCCTGGCTTGAAGCCGATGTTGCTTCCGATTTTTTTATGGTTCTGCCCATGGATACCAGCAAAGCTGAGGTGCGAACAGAGGTACGCATGACCTACGATGATGTGAACCTGTATTTAATCGCGGTTAACCATCACTTGCTTCCCGGGCCATACATGGTCGAATCGCTCCGAAGAGATTTTGTCTTTGGAAAGAACGACAACTTCCTCCTCTTCATGGATACATTCGATGACCAGACCAATGGCTTTTCGTTTGGAGCGAATGCTGCAGGTGCTCAATGGGATGGTACTATGTTTGAAGGCGGCAAGGTTGATTTGAGCTGGGATAATAAATGGTCTTCGCAGGTGAAGAACTATGAAGACAAATGGATTTTTGAGATGGCCGTCCCTTTCAAAACTATTCGCTATAAAAAAGGAATTTCGGAATGGGGCATTAACTTCAGCCGGCTGGATTTAAAGACCACGGAGAAATCATCGTGGGCACCGGTACCCCGCCAGTTTCCAACGGCTTCGCTGGCCTATACTGGAATTTTGGTATGGGATTCTCCTCCTCCTCCACCGGGATTGAACCTGTCTGTAATTCCGTATGCCTTAGGCGGAATGTCGCGTGATTTTGAAAATGAAACACCAACAGAGTATAGGAAAGATGTTGGATTTGATACGAAGATCGGGATCACGTCTTCCCTGAACCTCGATCTTACCGTTAACCCGGATTTCTCGCAGGTGGATGTTGACCGACAAGTAACCAACCTGGACCGGTTTGAACTCTTCTTCCCCGAACGCAGGCAGTTCTTCCTCGAGAATGGAGACCTGTTTGCCAACTTCGGTTACCCGACCATCCGCCCGTTCTTCTCCCGTAGAATCGGCCTTGATGCACCGATCCGGTATGGAGCTCGCCTGAGCGGCAAGCTGAATAAAGACTGGCGAATTGGCGCTATGGATATGCAGACCGGCAGCGTGGATGAAACAGCTTTGCCCGACCAGAACTTTGCTGTTCTGGCGCTTCAACGCAGGGTGTTTGCGCGGTCGAACATCGGTATGATTTTTATCAACAAGCAATCACTGAATTACACACCTCCGTCCGATCCGGAAATGCCGGTATACTCCCAATACAACCGCAACCTCGGTTTGGAATACAACCTGGCATCCTCCAATAACATCTGGACCGGCAAGGCCTTGTTTTTAAAATC
>JALOMI010000146.1 GCA_025455465.1 Cyclobacteriaceae bacterium
CTGGAAGTAAATAAAGACTTCCCTATCGAAGCGTTGCTGCGGTTCGGTGTGTTTTATGCCGAATTTCTTCAGCCGCACCAGCCAGTAGTCAAGGCTGTTGGCTGGCACGGAGAAGGATGTAACGGTCATCTGTCCCTTACCGTGCCTGCCGCGTGCCATACCGGCAAAGGGAAAGAACGTCATGATGGTGCCCGGGCTTCCTGTTTCGTTTCCGTAATAGAGGTGGTAGACATCAGGCGCATCGAAATTGACGGTTTTCTTCACCATGCGCAGGCCCAGGATGCCGGCATAGAAATCCAGGTTTTTCTGGGCATCATCGGCCATGGCGGTAACGTGATGAATGCCGGTAACGAGTTGTTTATTCATAAATACGTTTGTTTATCATTCATTATCCAAAAGGAATTGGTGACTTCATGAACGGATTTGATGCAAAAATAGTTGTATATACAACAATTGTATTAACTTAGATTAAGAATGACATGAAAACACGTTCCGTTGCCAGATTATTGTATGCCCACCCGGTGGATATGGGTGGCTTGCCCGTACTTCAGCCGCTGCCCACCCACCAAGTGCAGCAACTTGATCCTTTCCTGCTCCTGCATCATGCCAATGTAAAGGTACCCACTTATCGCGATCCCATGCACGGTGGCGTTGCCCCGCATCCGCACCGGGGTTTTTCACCAGTCACCTTTGTTTTTCAGGGAGGCGTGCATCACCGCGACAGCCGCGGCAACAATAGTGTAGTTTATGCCGGTGGGGCACAATGGATGAATGCCGGCCGGGGAATTATTCACAGCGAACGCCCACCAACTGATATATTTGACATCGGTGGACGGCAGGAAATTATTCAACTCTGGATCAACACACCGGCAAAACACAAGATGGATCAGCCCTCTTACGTTGCAGTACAGGCCGAATCGGTCCCTGTGTATCAAAGCGATGATTCTAACGTGACTGTACGTGTTTTCTCCGGTGAATTGCTCAGCCTGAAGGGACCGGTAAAGCCGCAAATCGCGGTCAATTCGGCAACGGCTGCTGTCCGTCAGGGAGGGGAACTCTCACTTTCGCTGCCGGCACACCATACTGCGTTCATTTATCTGCTGGACGGAAAGCTTAGCGTGAGTGGCTTTGGGCTCGTTGAAGATAAACACCTGGTCCATTTTAATCAGGATGGAGACGGCATCACACTTACAGCCCTGGAAGATACCCGCCTGCTGATCATGAGCGGTGAACCCATCGGAGAGCCGGTCGCTTCGCACGGACCTTTTGTGATGAATACCCAGACGCAGATACTGGAGGCCATGCGCGATTACCAGATGGGGAAAATGGGCGTACTGATAGAAGATTGAAACATCAACTGATCAACCGATGAGAAAAGAAGTCACTTTTGTGAGCGTGTTAAAAGCCGGTGGTATAGCCGGCATTATTGGTGCCGGGTTCAATAATCTCTGGAGTCTTGTCGCGTATGCGCTGGGGGCTACCATTCCAGCAGGCTTTGCCATCGCTATTGTGTTCTCTTCCGTTTTACCGGTACTGGTCGGATCGGTGGTTTACTTTATGCTGATTAAGTTTATTCCTAGAGGGCGAACAGTATGGATCGCACTCGGTCTCGGTTTGCTTGTTGCCAGCTTTTATCCGGTAGCTGATCCGCCACCGTTTCAGGATGGAACACTGCCGGATGAAACTTTTCCGCTGCTGGTTGGACCGATGCACATCATCTCAGGTGGTCTCGCATTGTGGGGTATTCCGCGGTGGACGGATAAACTTTAACCGCCAGACGGTGTTATAGAAGCGCCTTGACTTAAATACGTATGGATTTATTAGTGAAAGAAATACTGACCTCTTCCGTAACCGAACATCCGGTACTGGAGGTAATAGAGAACCGCAGAAGCCTGCGCGCTTATGCGGATAAGCCGGTAGAACCGGCAAAAATCGATGCCCTTTTTGAAGCGGCCCGCTGGGCGCCTTCCAGCATGAATGAACAGCCGTGGTTTTATATCTACGCCACCAAAGATCAGCCGGAATTGTGGCAGCGCATCTGCGATTCGCTGATGGAAGGCAATCGCCTGTGGGCAGCGAATGCTCCGCTGCTGATTGTGAGCCTGGCCAGGAAAAAGCACCTGCGCAATGATCGCCCGAACGGGTCTGCAAAATATGATCTGGGTGCAGCCAACGCCTTTCTTTCCCTGCAGGCAACGGCCCTGGGACTAAACGTTCATCAGATGGGTGGTTACGACCGTGAGAAACTGGTGTACAACCTGGGTATACCGGTAGAGGATTATGAGCTGGGTGTGGTGATGGCAATCGGCTACCCGGGTCACCCTGAAGAACTTCCGGAAAATCTGAAACAACGCGAACTGGCACCGCGCAGCCGACATACGATTCAAGGTTTCGTTTTGAATCGTAGCTTTAATCATGGAAACGAATGAAATCAGAAGTGCCACGGCAATCATCGGCACCGACCTTTACAAAACTGAATTAACGGCACGCTCGCACGCCCTGATTGCGGATGAGCCTGAAGACGCAGGCGGTCAGGACATCGGCCCGCGTCCGGGTGATTTTGTTCGGATGGGACTGGCCTCGTGTACTGCCATTACCCTGCGCATGTATGCCAACCGAAAAAACTGGGATGTTCGTGAGATCAGGGTTGAAGTTTCAAACGGTCCCTTCGATGGTAAGACAGTCTATTCGGTACACGTTGATATCATTGGCAACGTTGATGACGAACAGCGTAATCGGCTGCTGCAAATAGCCAAACTGTGTCCGGTGCATAAAACGTTAGTCAACCCGGTTGAAATTGATGTTGCACTGTCCGTTCAAGGGAGATAGTGTACCTTCATTATCCGACAATAATTATGAACCAAGCCAACTGCCCATGAAAGACATCATAAAAAAATATACGAATGGTGAGGTCACCATTGTCTGGAAGCCCGAGAGTTGCATTCATTCCGGGATATGCTTTCGTGGTCTGGGTGAGGTATTCAACCCTCAACGCAGGCCCTGGATTGTACCCGGGGCAGGTACTTCAGAACAAATTATCAACCAGGTGAAGAAATGCCCATCGGGTGCTTTAAGCTATTATATGAATAGCGACACACAGGATACGACTGTGAGCGTTGATTCCGAAACTATTGTGGAACCCACACCCAACGGTCCGCTAATGGTTTATGGTAATGTTACCGTGAAGGACTCAAAAGGCACACTCACCAAAAAGCATAAGGCCACCGCTTTTTGCCGGTGCGGTGCCTCAGCCAACAAACCTTACTGCGATGGCACGCACAGTAAGATTAACTTCCGGGGATAATTACTTCTCAAATTCAATCATGAACATGGAGCTGTATTCGTTGGCTTCGCTGTCTTTCACAAACAGCCGGGCACGTTTGCCGGTCTTCATCGAGGTGTTTTTGTTTTTGATGTCTTCTTCGGTATTCATCGGCTGAAGGGCCGGATACCACAACACCCTGCCGGGCTTGGTGAGCACCAACTGAGGCTTACTCCACTGAATGGCATTATCCCCTTCTCCTAAATCTTTATTCATATTAAAGGAGATGTAGATACTGCTGCCTTTCCAGGAAGTGTCTTCCACTTTGCCCATCAGCATCACCCAGCAGTTGAGATAATAATTCCAACTGACAGACGGACCCCAATGATATTGTCCTTTTCCTGAGGCCGGACCTCCACCTTCTTCCGGAGTGATCTGCAGGGAGGGAATCGGCTTGCCGACTCCGTTGTGCGGTGCGTTGAAGCCGGTACCGTCCCAGCGTTTAGCTTTCCCCACTGGATTTTCCAGGTCCGATAATTTGATACGGGCCACGCTGATGCACTGACCGCTGGCTTCCACATCAGGATTGTAGGTAGCTGAATCATATACACCGGGGAAACCGTATTCTCCATAGAAGAGATATAAATGATCACCGCTGGCTACGGCTGAAGGATCGCCCACGCCACCGGCAAAGGTATTGGAGTAATTGTGTGGCTTCAGAATCATGCGGGGTTGAAGGTCTTCAATGAAGATACCCTTATTGTCCCAGTTCTTGCCCCCATCGGTTGATTTCATAATGCCGATACGGCAAACAGCCGCTGCAGACTCCGGCCCGCGAAGGCCTTGTGGCCAGTTCTTTTCCAGGTAGCCTTCACCGGTTGCCGAATCGTAAGGAAGCGTTTCCGGATAGTTTTCATTGTGGTAGATCGCATAGAGCGTTTTTCCGGAGCGGTCGTTCACATCCTGATAAAGGGTTTCAAACCATACGGCACCGTGCAGGCCGGGCGTTCCCGGAGGGGAATTCGGTGGCAGTTTCGTTACCTTAAAATCTTCATACGGTGTAAGAAACACCTGGTCGGGGTTGGTACCCTCGGCATACTTGATGCCTTCCGATTCTCCCCACACGGGGTCTTCACCGTATTTGCCCGGAAATATCCGCAGCGTATCACCCACCCAGGCTACTGACATGTTACAGTCAACAAACGACTTAAACACAAACCGGTCGGCCGGCACCAGCTTAAATGTGGGTAATTTCTGTTCGGAAGATGTCGAGCAGGATGTAAGGACCAGGGCGACTAGCAGCAGCAAGAAATATTTTTTCATGGTTATTTTTTCACTGTACAAAGTACGAAGGCATCCGAAAACATCCATCAGATTGTATACTTTTATGCCGGTTTTTGCGGGGCATCAGGCTGCCGGAACAACCGCGTTCTCAGAAGCAGGGGTGTTAGCTCAGCTGGTTTAGAGCACTTGCTTGACAGGCAAGGGGTCACTGGTTCGAATCCAGTACATCCCACCATTTTCCAACAAACCTGAATGACCCGGTTACGGGTTCTCTCCACAGGCCATCCGGTTATTCAACTGCGATGTTCTTCATAACACAGTCACGTTAGCGTTGTCATGGAAAAGTGATCACCGGCATTTTTGTTTTGCGCTTAACTTGTGTGCCGTTATGATGAAGGTTAAGAATCACACGATAACGTTTTTGGTTTGCAGCTTCGTGTTGCTGCTCGCCAGTTGCCGCCAGCCGGAGGTGTCATTAGCCGATCGGTTCGACCAGTATTTTTCCGGTATTTTTTCTAACAATGAGCCGGGTGCTTCGGTGGTTATCCTTCAGGGCGATCAGGTGTTATTTAAAAAATCATATGGGCTGGCTGATTTGAATACACGCGAACCGGTTACCTCATCCACGCTGTTTAATCTCGGTTCGATCAGTAAAACATTTGTCGCTTACGGTATTTTGATCCTGCGCGAGCAAGGGAAACTTTCCGTGTATGATCCGCTGTCGCGATATTTTCCGGAGTTCAGGAACAGAGCCATTGCAGACCAGGTGACGATTCGGCATTTACTGACCCATACTTCCGGATTGCCGGATCTGCGCAAGGTGAAAGAAGACTCAGTGTTTTACCTCACCGCCCGGGACGAAGAAAACTGGGCACCCATCCTGCAGGCCGATAAACTCAATTTCACACCCGGTGAACACTATGAATATTCCAACCCGGCCTTCAATGCCCTGGCGCTGATTATCGAAAAGAAGAGCGGTGTCAAGTGGCAGCAGTATATCCAGGATAACATTTTGATCCCTGCGGATATGATGAAGTCCACCATAACCGATGGACCGCATCCTGAATCAGGTGTCGCTCATGCTTATGTACGGAGTGGTGAACAATGGAAGGAAAAAGATTACGGTGAAGAGCCCACTTTTGCTGCTGCCGGTAACGGTGGCGTGTGGAGTTCAGTGGATGAGCTCATCCTGTATGAGAAAGCCATCCGGGAGTTTCGTTTTGCCCGGCCGGAAACCATCGCAGCCTCCCGCACCGTGGATAAGCCGTTGAACTGGAAGGCAGATGACCAACCGTTTATCGGGTGGTCGTGGTTTATCGAAAAAGTGAATGGCATAAAGACCATCGGGCATACCGGAACGCAGGGAGGCTTCTTCTGTCATTACGTCTATATGCCGGAAACCGATGTGCTCTACATCGTGCTGGCCAACCGGGAATATCCGCGCGAAGAAACTTTTGCCCGCGTGCTGCAGCTTCTGGATCAGGCTGCGTTGCTGAATAAAAAGCGATGACCGTATTGGTGCAATCCGAACGGGATGAAAGCAATTACTGTTGTATACTTGCGTTGAGAGAAGAAACAGCATGGTGATGAAAAAAATATCAGTTTTTTTACTGCTGCTTGTTGCGTTTGTTTCCTGCAACACGCAGCCGGATATGGCCGACCTGGTGCGGTACATGGTTGTGCAGACCCGCTATGATGTGGAGTCGGTTACCGGCACTTCGAATATTTTTACTACCTACTCCTCCTTTGTGATCCGTGAAGATACCATCGGCCTGGTTTCCAACACCACCAGGGATACCGTACTGGTGGATGGTGTGAATATCAATGTACCCGGTGGGTATGTGAAACCGGTGATCAGTGAGGTAAAAAAGAACCTGGCCAGTGCCGGCTATCAGCAGGTAGACGAAAATGGTAATCCTTCGTTTGCAGTAAATATTGTGGTCTTGCAGAATTTGTCGGTATCCCAGTTTGTGAGCGCCCCGCCTTTTTATCCCGGAGGTTATTTTGGATACTACGGTTACTACAGGCCCTTCGTCAGCACGTATTACGCCAACTATGCCACGCTTGTCATCGAGATCGTAGACATCGCCAATTTTGCAACCAATGGTAACCGCTATAAAGTAATCTGGAATGCCGCTATCGGTGACCTGATTTCCACCGATGATCTCCGCGGAAAATCCCTTACGGCCATTAACCAGGCATTTGTTCAGTCACCTTACATTAAAAAGAGCCTGTGATGAAAAGAAGAATATTGTTGCTGGTATTGGCGATGTATGCTGCCGGATCGTCCGCACAGATAGCGGAGAGCGGTTTTTATATCGGCTGGTCGGGTATGAAACCTTTGTATAAGGACTATGTGAGTGAATTGAGCACACAGGGCATGCATCTGGGTTATACCCGTTTTTTAAATGAACGCCTAGGGATTGGCTTTGATGCCGGTTACGGCATCATGAAAGACTATGTGCCGTTAACAACATATCCCTACCTCGGAGGTGCGATCACTACCGACATCTACAACTACATGTACTATTACTCAGCCGTGGTGAACGGTCAATACTACTTCACCGCTTCAGAGCGACTGGTGCCTTATGCCTTGCTGGGCGCAGGCGCATCTTTTACCGAGTACCGGCAGTACTTCAACGTCTATAATGATTCGGATAATCAGCCGGCTTTTCTGGTGCGCCCCGAAGTCGGTTTGCTGTTTCGGGTAAAGCCCTATTCTTCCATTGGCTTCAAAGCCGGAATTGCTTTTGATTACACCACCAATCAAAGTGAATATTTCGACCTGAAGAATTTTTACGGCATCACCTTCAAACTGGCCGCAGTATTATTTAATGATTGACCGGTTTTTGCAAAGCAACACACGGACAACTGCCGGAGCTGCTCATGCTAATGGTTTCGATCAGGGGGTGGTAAAGTGGTAGCCAATGCCTTTAATGGTGATGATCTGAATGCCCGGATCATCTTTCAGATACTCGCGGAGTTTGGTGATGTACACATCCAGGTTGCGGGAGTTGAAAAAGGAATCGTCACCCCACAGGTGCATCAGGATATCCTTCCGGTTGATGGTTGTGTTTTTGTGTTCGCACAACAGTTTAAGCAGACTGGCCTCCCGGTGGGATAGTTTGCGGGATTGGTCACCATGCCTCAGTTCGTACCGCGATTGGTGAAATATAAATTTTCCGACAGCGATGGATTCAGCAAGGGCAGGTTGTGCTTGCCGCGAGAGCACCAGCAGGTTACCGATGCGGACGATCAACTCTTCGATGCTGAACGGCTTGCGGATATAATCATTTCCGCCTGCGCCAAATCCCTTCAGCAAATCTTCGGTCTGCGTTTTAGCGGTAACGAAAATGATGGGGATGGTGGGATTTTGCTTACGAATGTCTGATGCGATGGCATAGCCGTCTTTTCCGGGCAGCATGATATCGAGAACACAGAGGTCAGGCTTGAAGGATTCAAAAACCGAAAGTGCCTGCTGCCCGTCTGTAACCATGCCCACCGCAAAGTCGCGGCTTTCGAGACTTTCCTTGACAATACGCCCCAGGAAGGGCTCATCTTCAACGTACAGTATCCGTGTTTTGGCCATGATCAGAGAAAAACGTTTTCTTGTTTTAACGGGGCAAATGGATAATAAAGGTACTGCCTTTGCCCGGTTCGCTTTGCACCTGGATGGTGCCACCGTGGCTGCGAATGACGCTGGCCACATAACTTAAGCCCAGAC
>JALOMI010000147.1 GCA_025455465.1 Cyclobacteriaceae bacterium
GTTGGTGGGCACCGTGAGGGCTTTTGCCTTTTCGGCCGGCCCCGGACTGATAATGCTGACGTTTAGCGCGGTGGAATTGGCGGTCCAGAAATCAACGTGGAGAAAATTCATTCCGGATACGTTCTGTGCATTGCCGCTGAAGTCAGTACCCTGGTAGTTCAGGTTGGCATATTTCAGTGTAGAATTGCCGGCCACCGTTATGACTGTTGCAACGGTAGCCTGACCCCAATTCGGATTATAATCCACGCCCGTGATGTTGGTGTATGCATTACTGAAAATCGAGATCACATCTCCTGCAGCCCGTGCCGGAGGATTGGGCGCTGCTGCTGTCGGTGCGGTTAATCCGCTTCCTGTTCCGTAGTAGGCGAAATCGTCAATAAAATAGGTTGCCGTGGTATTGGTATTCAGCTGGAAAAACAGGACTATTTTATCATACTTTCCGCTTTCACTGCTGGCAAACGGGAAGGTTAGTTCTTCCCACTGATTGGCACCCACTGTTGTTGTGCGGCTCAATTCTGTATTGATTCCAGGGTTCGTTTTGTCTTCCAGTTTAACCAATACATTGTACGCTGTGGTGCTGGAAAATACTTTCAGTTTCAGACCGGAATGGGTGTTGAAATCAAGTTTGGAGTCGAAGGTGATCTGGTTGTTGGCAAAGAGCGCTCCTCCATTCCTGTCGATCTTACCCACCTTGCAGGAATTGTTTACAGCATTGGCGATGTTCGGATTGTTCGCGTACGTGTAGACGGCATCGAACGATCCAATGGCAGTTCCCGGATCGGTCTGGAAGGTGAGGTTAAAGCTGGCGGCTGCCAGCGATTGCGCGGTTTCCGGAGTACAGGGTATAACAACCTCTTGTTGTTCAATATCGTCAATAAAAAATGTTCCTGCTGTTGTGCCGGGGCCATCAATAAATATCGTTAACCGCGAATACCGGGCTGATGACGTAAAATCAAACGCCATGGTTACCCATCCGGTGCCGGGATGCGCGCTGCTTACTTCAACGGCAGATGCAGATCCTTCTTCCAGTTTGACCAAAACGCTTAATGCCTTGTCAGACCATACATTCATGCTTATCCGCTTGTTGGTGGACAGGTTGATTTCGCTGACCAGGTCAAAGAAAATGCCTTCAAAGGCTGCACCGCTGTTGGTTATTGAACCCACCTTGGTTGCCTTGTTGTTGGAACCCGACTGGGACGGGTTATCAACGATGGTGAACGAAGCACCGTTAAACACAGTCGCTGCATAATTAACGTTAGTATTGTCGAACGTCAGGGGCAATGACATGCCCAACTTGACATTGATCACCAGGTTGTCTTCATAAGCGCCCGATGCCCCGGCCACATTGCTGGCGGTGAGGCGCACCGTGTACGAACCGGTCGCATAGGTTTTGATCGGATTGATTTCTGTGGAAGTTTCCCCATCGCCAAAATCCCAAAGGTATTTTGTGGCATTGGTTGACGTGTTAATGAAGGTTACCGTACCGGTTGCTTCATTAACCGTATAGGTAAATTCAGCTGTAACTTGCGGAAGCAATTCATCTTCATCGGTGCATCCGGCAAAGAATACAATCGTGCTGAACAACAAGATCAGCGCAGCGCTTATGGTAGCTATTTTCATAATCATTGATTTTTCTTATTAGATATTATTTGTAGACTCGTACATAGTCAACCAGCATCGTCTGGGGAAAAACAGTTTCACTGTTCGGAGAACCAACAAAGGTTCCGCCTACCGCGAGGTTGATCAGGATATAGAATGGTTTGTTGAAGACCCATTCACCCGTAACATCCGCTGGGGTTATTTGATTGTAAAGCACATTGTCAACGTAGAAGTTAACGTAGTTGGGGCCCCATTCAATTCCGAAGACATGAAATCCTGTATCAAATCGATCATTCTTCAATTCGTAACTTTTAGAAATGGCATTACCACCGGAATAACCTGGACCATGCACACTGCCGAGTACAATAGTTGGCTCTTGTCCGCGATATTCCATGATATCTATTTCACCACAACCGGGCCAGGGATTCGTATCGATATCCGCGCCCAGCATCCAGAAAGCCGGCCACATGCCTTGTCCCCACGGCAGACGCATTCGTGTTTCAAACCGACCGTAGGTCTGTTCAAACTTACCTTTCGTTATCAGCCTGGCGGAAGTATATGCTGATCCTTCAAAGGATTCTTTCCTGGCAGTGATGATCAGGTATCCGTTTTGAACCACCACATTTTCCCTGCGGTTGGTATAGTACTGCAGCTCGTTGTTGCCCCAGCCGTTTACACCGGTGCCGATTTCATAACCCCAGATTTCACTGTTGGGAGCACCATTAACGTCAAACTCATCCTGCATCACAAGCTGATTCAGGGTCGCTACCGTTTGTTCATAGTCTGAACAGCTACCGATGCCAATAAGTACACCGGCAACAACAAAGCGAACCCATATTCGTATGTTCATTCCCATCATTGGTTGATTTCGCTGATTCATTTTATTCTTTATTAAAATCTTTATCGGTAGAAATACATGTTATCCACGAGGAGTGTAGAGATGGTGGCATCGGATATGAAGAAGATCTGTGCCATATTGTTTCTGCTGGTCAATCCGAAACTGGCCAGCGGAATATCCAGGCTGATCCATGCGTTGCTGGTGAGTGAACCACTGCCGATGGTTACGCGGCCGCTGGAATCATCTCCTCCACCAAACACATTGTTCGGACCGAAGTCCCCCAATTCAATCGCAATAAAGTCACCGGCATCAATGCCTTCGGGTATCTGTATATCCACATGAAAATGCGTCATCTGCGACAAGTTGACCGTAGGATTTTTAAACTCAGTCGCCACAAAATTCAGCTGGGTATAGCGGATGACATTATCGTTTCCGATTCTTACTGCGCCACCGAGTGTTGTCTGGAAGGGCGCGAAGAAGCCGTTATAAAAATCAACCGGTATGTTGGTGTAGGCATCACTGAATACGGAGATGACATTGGCCGGATTTCGGGTGGGAGTAGGCGCAGAAACAAAATTGCCCAACGAGTTGACCGTTACAGACCCTTGTGCACGAACACCGGCCAGGGTAGCGGTAATCACTGCGGTGCCCCGTGCAACGATGGATACAACACCATCTTCACTGACACGGGCCACATCATTATTGGTTGATTTAAACGTAAAGTAGGCAGGCGCTGCGCGTACCGTTTGATTCACCCCGTTGTCCAGGTTGAATGTTTGCGTTAGTCCCGTCATAGAAAAGGGAGTACCGATGTAGGTATCCACCACTGCGTTTTGCCCCAGGAAAATTGCAGGTCTGGGTTGTGCTACCGTTCCCAGGCGTTCAAACTTCAGCTCATCAATCCAGAATGAGTAACCGTTTCCGTTTTCCGGACCTTCTGCAAACCAGAACAATCCGGCTTCGGCCACCAGCTTGCTTGGATCAGGAATAGGAATGATGTACTTGGTCCACGCGGTGCTGATGCGCAGGTTGTTCACCGTAACGATGTATCTGTTTTCGCCAAAGTCGTTTCCAAAACCGATTTCATTAATCGATGCACTCTGGGATGCTTTAGCCCAGAAGGTAAGCGCATCGTATCCGGTTAAGTCGCGGTTGCCGTAGTCCGGGAAAATGGCGCCTGCAAAAGCACCGGAAGGATCTCCTTCATAAGGTACATCAAACCGCATGGAAGCTGTTCCCCGGTATTTTACTTCGGTATCCACGGCAAAGGCATCCAGCTTGGAGCCGTCAAAGGGTCGGTATTCCAACCCTGCGCTAAACCCGTCAATAAAAACAGTCGGGTTGGTGGAGAATTTTGCAAACACGACATCCTCTGATAAATTTCTTTCGCAGTTGGACAAGGTGAATGCAATGAACCCGAACAGCGCTATCCTTGAATATATTAATCTGATACTTTTCATTTTACACGCATTTATTTTCCAACATTGATATGCAGGTAGGTTCTGAATTCCCACTCGTTACCGTTCGGATAACCAACCGGGCTTACGATAGGAGCGGGTGCAAATTCTTCCGCGGCATTAGGAAGGTATCGTGGTGAGAACTCATTTAATGATCGCCAGGTAAACATCATACCCAGGGTGGTGTTGGGAAGAATAAACCAATCTTGTTTTCCTACAGCCATTGAGAGGTCGACCATGACCTGCAACGGAAAGGTTAAGTTAAAATCGCGGTGGTAGTCGAAGGGGCCCCAGTCGTTGACCTTGAGGTGTGAGGCGAGTTTCATGGTTTTATAAATTACCCGCAGATCTCCGCCATAGCGCTGAATCGTACGCGGATCCGGACCATTGGCCTGGCCATTACCTCCGTACAGGTTGGCAATTAGTCCAAGTTGCGGATTGACCTTAGAAACAATCCGGGAGTTGACTTCCCAGAGATCGAGTGCCGGAGGAGCATTGGTAGCGGCAACGGGCTCACGTCCTGTTCCCGGAAATATAACAGCCGCATCCATGGTGGTGGGCAAGTGGCGATATACAAAGCCGATATTGGCTGCCAGCTTGGCATCTTCAGCACGGTCGTTATCCCATTCATACATCCAGGTGCCGGGTGTCGGATCAAAGGTCAGGAGAATTTCGCCACCAACAGTTTCCCTGTTCGAACGCACTACAAACGGATCATCCAGAATATTTCTTGAACGTGCCGGAGAGACGACATCAATTGGAATGGGATCAACCAGTGGCTTCTGCCACATGAAGTTGGGAGCAATCTGCCAGTTGCCCATGAGATACGTAAAACCGGTTAACAGAAGGTTCTTATTGCCGCTGCCGCTGTCTTTCAGCGACCAGCCGGTAAATGTTCTGGTATAATCATAACCGCCATTGGCTACCAATCCCTGGGCGGCAGCCTGGGCATACCAATTCACACGGCCGGAAGAGAAACTAAATTTGACTTTGCCACCCCACGTATCGGATTCCTGAATTTTGTCGACATACACCTGGTAATTTCCTTCTTCCCCACGCACCACCTGGAATTCCCGGCCTACCAGTGGCTGACCACCCCAGATACCGCCAAATTCTATTTTCAGCTTGTCAAATAATTTTGTTTCAGCCTGCAGGGTTACCCTGCGTGTTCTGGGCTGGGGTATAGCAATTGAACTGATGGCAACTCCCGGCTCTTCCAGGTCTTCATGAAAAATGCCGGTCATTTTTAGTTTGCCCAGTTCACGTTGGTATTTTACCAGTACGGCCGGGTTCGCGGCCCACCAGAGTTCTCGGCCAAATGCTACTTTGAAACCTTTAAGTGATTTCTTTCCGGTGATTTCAATGCCTTGCGGGGCCATGCCGTTATAGATATCGATGTTGGGACCGTAATTCGCCTCCGGATAAAGACCGAAGAAATCTCCTTCGTACCCCCAGTGGTAATGCCCGGTGCGGTAAAAGCCGTTAAGATCAAACAGCTTGTGATTCCAGGTATATTCAGCCCTGTATACAGCCAGGTTGCCAAGTGCATTTAGTATCTGGACACCCGTTTGGGTTTGTACATTGAGTGGTCGCCCCCGGTTCTCATAGAATATTTCATTGATCGGATTCAGCGCCACATTGCCCAGCACGTTGAACACAACATTCGCACGCACATTGGATGCAGGTTGTGCTTCTACACCAACAAAGAAGGACTCCATGTGGTCAAAGCCCAATTGATTGGGAAAGGTTACATTATCCGGATCGGGTACATCTGGTGTCGTGATCAGATTACCTCCCGTCATAAACGTGGTGAATTGCGCACGCATTTGACTTACCCGAAGCAGTTGAGATTGCTCACCCGCTAAAGCGGCCTGGTCACCTCTCGCTTTCAGCATGGCATCAACCAGCTGGATGGAACCAAAAAAAGTTTCAATATCGTCCTGTGTAAGACCTGGCGAGTAGGGATTCAGGGTATGGGCCTCCTTCAGTGCATAGTAGGCGGCTCGGGGGTAAAGGGTATATAATCCGCGCGGGGTAGTTTGGCCTTTCGCACAGATGCCAAACCATTCCTCGTTCATATTATTTTCACCCTCAACATAATCATGATAGTACCCGCCATTAGCCCATGATGCATTCGTGTCGTGTATATCCAGGTTGGTCGTTTGACCATATTTCCACCAGCCGTCACTGAATTGAAATGTGAAACCGCCCAGTGAATTACCGGCCTTTCCCAGACCGGCTGCATTCGCATAGATCTCTTTCCAGTTGCCGACCATGAAGTAAGCCTGCGATTCCTGATCTTCTGCATTCTTGATGGCGTTGAAAGCATCGGCCCCGAACTCCGTAAACAGGATCGGCTTGTTCAGTTCATCACGCACCCGCTGAAAGGCATCGCCAAAGGAAACACCACGGTACATGTTCGTGCCGAAGATGTCGATATCCTTGCACTCCGCTTTAATGATCTCCAGGAAGAGCAAATCACCGTTACAGATAGCCACCGGGTGAGTCGTATCCAGGCTCTTCATCGCGAGGGTTGCCTCATTGAATAGCTTGTACATCGCTGTTGCCCTTGTGGTTGACTTCCGGTCTTCCACGGGAATGTTCTCTGTTTCGGCACCTTCCCAGAAAAGACCGTAGTTGTTCTCGTTGCCCAGCAGGTAGAGCAGGAGGCCCGGTGTACCCCGGTAACTTTCAACCATCTGGGTGACTTCCGCCAACAGTAATTTTCTTACCCGCGGGTCGGAGTATTCCGTATTGGCTACCCAGGCACCGTCCAGGGTTAAGCCATAGCGGCCGAACGAGTGGTTGAGCATGGTGTAAATGCCGTACTTCTCATATATATAACGAATCCACCGGGCAGGAACACCGGTATATTGCCGGATGGCATTGACCCCCATATTTTTCAACAGGGGCATTTCGGCATCCAGGGCAGCCATGATGATGTCATCGGGTTGCCGCCATAAACTGTAATTGAAATTGGTACCGACCGGGAAATAATCCCAGTTCATACCATTGACCATGAAGTCTTTGCCATTGACCTGCAGTCTCATTCCGGTAGGGTCCTGAACAACTGCTACTCGCGCGGGCTGTGCATAGGCTGAGGTAGTGATAATCAGCAGCAAAAGCACTCGGTAGATTTTCTTCATAATAGGTTCGGTTTTAAGCGATCCGAAATCGTTTGAAATAACTACATTGAAACCCGGAAAATGAAAAAAAAGACTACATCATTGCTTTCACATCACTACTACAAAACTTCATTTTTACGATTTTAAAAGGGATTTTACAGATATATATGTTTCACATGAGCTATACAAAGTCAGAAAATAGAGCCGTTAGTGGTATGTTGCCCGAAATTTTGATGAAGTGCTTTCTCCTTTTCACTTCGCTAACGATTGCAATTCCGGCCCTGGCTCTAAGCGGAAAATACCCGATAAAGAACTTTTCGCCCACCGATTACGGGGCTGGCATTCAGAATATTGACTTTGCTCAGAACCGGGATTTAACCCTCTATGTCGCCAACAACCTTGGCGTTTTGTCTTTCAATGGCAACCAATGGAAAACCTATGCCCGTAATACCGGTAAAAAGCAACGGTCCCTGGCCTTCGATGAAAGTTCAAACCGGCTCTATGTGGGCTCACAAGGTGACTTTGGATACTTTGAAGACAACTGGAAATACGTTTCCCTGCTGGATATGCTATCGCCTGATCTTCAGGACTTTGATGAGGTATGGGATGTTTTCCTTTTCGATAACAAGGTATTTTTCTGCACGTTTCAGGGAATCTATCAGTACGATGGTCAGCGTATATCGTTGATTCGTCATCCGGCCGGTCTTAACCGTACATTCCTTGCCGACAATAAATTGTTTACCCAGGCCAAACAGCTTTCCTGAGAGCGAAAGGAGAACCTGCGCCGCAGCCGCTGAATGAGCAACCAGCGTTTACCTGTCAGCATTGTTATCACGGCAGCAGTTCTCCTTGTTTGCGCGCTCGGTTCTTTTTGGGGGGTGCAATAGTTTCGGCAGCGATGCTCATGGAACAAATGGCGGTCCTCATCAGGCATCTATTCCCCAGGGTTTGTACAGCCGGTGTTCCAGGCCAAACAGATCAAGTGCCTTGCCGACAGAATGATTGACAATTTCATCAATGGTGCCGGGCCTGTTATAGAACGCCGGTATTGGCGGCAGGATGATGCCCCCCATCCGCGTCACCAGCGCCATATTCTCGATATGTCCCAGGTGCAGCGGAGTTTCCCTGAACATAAGAATGAGCGTTCTTCTTTCCTTCAACGCAACATCTGCAGCGCGGTGAATGAGATTATCCCCGTAGGAGCGGGCAACGGCGGA
>JALOMI010000148.1 GCA_025455465.1 Cyclobacteriaceae bacterium
ACAGGCTATGGGGAAAATTGGCGGACAACGAGCCCGGGAAATGCTTTGGGGAAAAATTGACTATCCGAACAAAGTCATCGTTTCGCAAGTGCTGTTGAGCTTGGGTGAATGCGGGTTTAAAGCTAACATCGCGCAGGTAACGCGCATCAAGTATGCAATTGAATCGGATATTGCGGATATCCGGTGGAACCTGAGTGCTATACAAGAGTTGGGTACTGACGGTTTCAGATCCGAAATCATTAAATCCCTTCGCTGGGAAATTCAGAATGACATCGAACACATCTATATGCTGCTGGCGATGCTCTATGATACCCGTTCTATCCAGCTGGTAAAAGAAAACATCGATAGTGGTACTTCCGAAGGAATAACTTATGCCATTGAACTATTGGATGTCTTTTTATCCGAGCAACTTAAACAACGCGTGATACCTGTATTGGATGAGCTGAGCGATCAGGAAAAGATTGCCCGGCTGGATGTATACTATCCGCGAATCCGATTGGATTCCAAACTGGTTTTAAAGTTCTTGATCAATCGTGATTTTACACAATCTAATCGCTGGACAAAAGCATGTTCGCTATACGAGATCGGGAACCAGCGGATAGCTGATTTTAAAATTGACCTGGTGGCTCACCTGTTTAATCCGGATCAGTTGATCTGTGAAGTGGCAGCGTGGGCTCTCTATCAGATCAACCCGGATGAGTATCATTTTCATGTCAAGCGTTTAAAGCCCGAACAAAAGCGTAACCTCGATTCCATCATCTTAGAAGATAAACTTAGCTTATTCGGCAAAGTCATGTTTTTCAAAAGTATTGAAGTCTTCCAGGAAGTACCCGGAATCACACTGACCTACCTTGCTGATTTCAGCAGTGAGAAGAAACTAAAAGAAGGAGAAAGCCTTGTGCTGGATGACAGACTCAATGATGATTTTTATATCATCAATTCCGGCAAGGTAGACTTCTATGAAAAGGGTGCGCGTATTGCCGGGTTCTCAGCCGGACAGTTTCTTGGAGAACATGTTTCCATGCCGCAGTTTCTGAACACATGTTTCATTGTAGCCAAGACAGATGTGCAGTTGATTGGCTTGAACAAGGAACTATTTTATGAGTTGCTTACGGATGATGTTCAGTTAGCTGACCGCTTGTTGCATGCATTATAATTTTTAAAATAGCAGAAGATAACTTATCTTGCTAAGGTCGACAGGACAATTTTTTAAACTGGTCTTCATTTTTTAAAATAACACAAGACCCCATGTCAATTGTAAAGATCAATTCCCTATCTTTCCATTTGTTAGTACCTAACACCTATGCTTAGTTCTTCCCGTCAGCAACAAGGTGAGCAAGTATCAGAATGGTCATCTGAGATTCGTCCTGATCAGTACAATCCTTTTCCCGGTTTGAGACCATTTTCACCTGATGAAAGCAATCTTTATTTCGGCCGCGAAGGACAGATCGATGAGATTCTTCAGAAGCTTTCCGTCAACCGTTTTGTCTGCGTAATGGGTTATTCCGGGAGTGGTAAATCCTCCCTGATGTCATGCGGTCTGATACCGGTGTTGCAAGGTGGCTTCATTGTTCATTCCAGTGCCAACTGGCATATCATTTTAACCCGTCCAGGTACCGATCCTACGTCCAACGTATGCGATTCTATTTTGGATTATCTCATTGAAAATAAGCGCGTTGCAGCAGAAGATCGTCATACCGTAAAAACCTTCTATCAATCCGTTTTGAGAACCTATGGCACCTATGGCCTGGTAGAAGTTTGCCGGATAATTCAGGAGGAATTTAAGGATAACGTATTCATTCTGATCGACCAGTTTGAAGAAATATTCCGTTTCCATGATAACCAATCTTCCGATCAAACATTCAACGAGCTTCAGCACTTTGTTAATCAGGTTGTAACAGCAGTACAGCAACAAGAAATACCCATTTATTTTGGTGTAACCTTACGCTCCGATTTTATCGCACGTTGTGCAGCATTCCCTGGACTTACAGAATTGATTAATAACAGTAACTACCTGGTACCGCAGATGACACGGGTGGAGCGAAAAATGGCGATTCGAGGTCCGGTTGAGGTGGCGGGTGGAAGGATTTCTTACCGTTTAGTTTCCAGGTTATTAAATGACATGGGGCATGATCAGGATCAATTGCCGATTCTTCAGCATGCCATGATGCGCACCTGGGACTCCGGGGTGAACAACCGTGAAGAAGGGGAGCCGATTGATCTGCGGCATTACCTGGCTGTTGGCGGAATCAGTCAGGCATTATCCCAACACGCCAACGAAATATTTGAAGAGCTAACTTCAAGACAGAAGGAAATAGCAGAAATACTTTTTAAAAGCATAACCGAAAAGCGTGCGGATAACAGGGGTATGCGCAGGCCATGCAAGCTATCACTGATTGGTGAACTGGCTGAAGCCGATGTGTATGAAGTGATTGAGGTAATTGAACATTTCAGAAAGCCTGGCAGATCATTTCTTATGCCAGTTCATACTGTGCCACTGTCTGCTGATACCATGGTTGAACTTTCGCATGAGAGTTTAATGCGCATCTGGAACCGCCTTGATCTGTGGGTGAATGAAGAATTTGAATCAGCAGCCATGTACAAGCGATTATCGGAGGCGGCTGAAATGTACCAGATCGGTAAAACCAGTTTGTGGAGGCCTCCCGATTTACAGCTTGCGCTGAATTGGCAGCAAAAACAACGACCTACCCGGGAATGGGCTCAGCGCTACAATGAAGCTTTTGAGCGTGTGGTTGTATTCCTGGATACCAGCAGAATTTATTACGAGTCTGAACTCAAGAATCAGGAGTTGCTGCAGTCGCGCACGCTCAGACGTACACGAAGCACGGCTATCATTCTGGGTATTGCTGCGATTATTGCAATTCTGTTTTTTATCCTGGCGTACCTTCAAAAAGTTGAAGCGGATATCGCTACCCTTGCTGCCGAGCAGCAAAAGGCCGTTGCCCTTCAGGAAAAGGAGTTAGCCGATATCGCCAGAAAGGATGCAGAAGACCAAAAGCAACTTGTTGAACAACGAAACCGGGAACTTGATCAGAAGCAGCTTGAATTGGAGAAGGCGCTGGCAGATGCCCAGGTAGCCAGAGACCAGGCATACCGCAGTTATCAGAATGCTCTTGCCCAGGAGCAATTGGCAAAGAAAGCCGGTGAGTTGGAAAAGGAATCACGGATTCTTGCCGATGGCAAAACAGTAGAAGCGCAGAAGAACCTTGAAATTGCCAACCGGCTTTATATGCTAACCATTGCCCAGGCTATGGCCGGTAAGTCTGTGCAGGAAGATGATGATAAAGACCTTGCCGGTGCGTTGGCCATGCAATCGTACCATTTCCACAGGCGTTATGACGGAAAGCGGTACGATCCTTATATCTATAATGCTCTTTATCATGCATTAACCGTCAATGCAGGTTCCAGCTATAATGCGGTTCGTGTACCGGGTGTGGCCCGCAACCGGATGACATCAGTGGCTGTATCCAGAAATAAAAATATATACTATGCGGCCGGTGCAGATGGGCGCATCTTCTCAGGGGACTATGAAGCAAGAACAAGCCTGGTAACTCCATATCAGAATCCGTATCCGAATAAAGTCATCGCGCTTTCTTCCGATGAACACTACCTTGTTAATGGTACCGACTCTGCAGCCATTCAGGTTTATGATCTTACGAATCCCTCGGCAAAGCCTTTGCTGATTACCAACCTTACCAGCGGAACCAATGCTATTGCAGTCTTACCAGATAACACACATGCACTAATCAGCAAGGCCGATCAGTCACTGTATAAGGTAAATCTCAAGACAGGCCAAACAGAACTGCTCGTGAAATTGGCCTATGAGTTGAAATCAATTGATATTCGTGCAGACGGAAGGCAGTTAGCAGGTGTAAGTTGGAGCGGTCATCTGGTATTAATGAACCTGGACACCAGGGAAGTGAATGTTTTGGTGGAAAATCCTGCCGCACAGTTTCTGTCAGTGAAATACAGTCCGGATGGCTCCATGCTGGCTTACGGAACCTATGAAAAGAACGATCAGCGCGGCCTGGTGAAACTATATAGCCTCACACAACGCAAGGATATCCGTCAATACGCAGGGCATCGTGCAGGAGTTTACGATGTCGCGTTCAGCCCTGATGGAAAGTTGCTGGCCAGTGCCGGCTCAGACAGACGCATGCAGATGTGGGTGTTGGATGTGCCGGAAGACTTGCCCATCCAGATGGATAATAACAAGGGCTTTATATGGGATATTGAATTTTCAAGGGATTCGAAATACCTGATTGCAGCCTGTCATGATTCGGAGATCAGGGTATGGCCTACAGATCCGGAATTGCTGGCTCAAAATATTTGTCCGCTGATGAAGCGAAACATGACTCCGGATGAATGGAGTAAATATGTTGGAAGTGACATTCCGTTTGAAACAACATGTGTAAACCTGTTGATCAGCGACTATTAAAAGGCCCCGGATGATTTTCAGCAAGCGCATTGTTTTACTCATTTTTTTCAGTGCCGTAAGCAGATTGCTTTATGCTCAGAAGTCCACAGACGACTGTGAAGAAACACTGAATCTGGCGGCCACTGAGTTTAATTCCGGCAGGTTCTACAACATCGCCAAAATTCTTCAACCCTGTCTACAGAATGGTTTTTCCCGGGAACAGCGACAGCGAGCGAATTTGCTCTTGACCCAGGTTAATTTACTTCAGGATGATCCGGTGGGAGCGGAGAACAGTTATCTCGATTTGCTTCGTGCCAATCCGGAATTTGTTGCCGATACAGCACGTGATCCTATCGATGTCGTTTACCTTAGCCGGAAGTTCACGGCAGATCCTGTTATTTCTGCTTTTGTCAGGTTAGGAGGCAATACGTCACCGGTTCGGGTTATCCACCAGATCAATCCCAGCGGTGAAATAAACATCACAAATAATTACAGTCTTCAACCCGGCTTGTTGTTAGGCGGTGGCTTTGATATAAATATTCGATCGGAGCTGGCTCTTAGTGTCGAATTGAATTATGCAACAACAGCCTACACCAAGAAGCAAGTCAAATTTAACCTGGATGAAAAGATTTTTACCGACCGGCAGCATTGGTTAACGTTACCTATAGCCGTAAAATATACTGATACAAAAGGAATAGTAAGACCTTACGGCTATGCAGGTTTTGCGTTACAATGGTTAATCAGTGACAATGGACAGATAGACTGGACTAAGAATGATATCAACCCTATTGAAGGACAACCACCGATTTCCAACTTCATACCAAGCCCGTCAATTGATTTTATGGAATTCCGAAATAAGTTCAATTATTCTGTTTTTGTTGGGGGTGGTGTTCGTTATAAGATCGGACTTGATTTTCTTTTTGCTGATTTGCGGTATTCTTTCGGAATGACCAATCTGGTAATACCAACAACCACCTATTCATCAGCAGGTCCGATGGTAGAATACGGGCATACCGATGATTATTTCCGGCTGGATAATCTGGCGATCAGCGTGGGTTATGTAAAACCGTTTTATAAACCGCGAAAATTGAAAACTGCGAGGACACGGACGATTTTAAAAGGCTTAAGCAAAGGGGCATGAGGAATTGGTTTACTAATACTGGTGGAGTTGGTTTGCTGTGGTCATTACTATTCTTTTTTTCCTGCGATACATCATCTTCGGTTGATCCTGTTTTCAAAGACTATTTCATCCGCTATTACGGGGAAGATGGTGATCAGGAAGCAGCCGATATGCTGGTGGCTGAAGATGGCAAAATATTTCTATTGGGGACATCCTACAAAAATCAAAGCAGCCGGGTTTACTTTATCCGAACGAATTCCATCGGGGATGAAGAGGTGAAGATCGCCTTTGAATCAAATGAAAATGAGATTGCAGCCGATATTGAACGAATTATTGCCGGTCCGGATGCCGGAAATTATGCTGTACTATCCAATGCGATTAAAAATGATGTTGACTACCTCATTCGCATAAGAATTGTAAACGCGGATGGTGAGGTTTTATTTAGTTTCGATTTCAACAGACTCTCCAGTCAGTATGCTAATGCTATAACCCCTTTACGGGATGGAGGTTATTATATTGCCGGTAAGACAACAGACATAGATCAGCAACAGGCTAATCCGGATCTGACGCTGGACACTGAAGATTTGTTGTTGATAAGGTTTAATGTTCAGCGTGAAGTCGTTGAAGGAGGCACAACTAGAATAGGGAGATCCAATGGGGGGGCAGCAATTAAGGTTTTTCAAAATGATGCAGATTCTGATTCACTGAGTTATGTCGGCTATTCGGATGAGTTACAGGCCAATGACAATATTGCTGACCAGAATTTTATTTTCAGACGTTTTAAGAGTGATCCGGCATCAGTAAAAACCCGTTTTAGCGGTAAACCCGATTTTAATGAGCGGATGGCTGCCTCAACACTCTCTCCCGGAGGAACCTGGCTGGCTGCAGGTACACAAAGTGATATTAACAATACCTTCAATTCGCAACGGGTTTATGTAGTATCCTTACGTTCACAGTTTCAGCAAATAAATCGCGATATTTTTTTGCAAGAAAACAGGCCGGAGGTTGCTGTGAATGTAACACCAGCCGGCTCAAGCGAATTCCTCGTGCTCAGCAATGTAATTAATACCGCCAATGGAACGCGGGACATTGTGTTACGAAAAATCAATCTTAACCTGGAATATTCCTGGCCGGACGAGAAAGTAACATTCGGTACCCCCGGCAATGATGATACCGGCAGTGCCGTGTCGGAACTGCCAAATGGTGATATTTTAATTGCGGCAACGATGGACTTGAGCAATCAAAAGAAAATAGCGTTGATTAAACTTCGTTCGAATGGACGGTTTTGATTACTATTCGCTATTTTGCTGGATAAACGTGATGACGCAGACCTGACTTAGAGCCTATGTACCTGTCTCTACCCGAACGAGCGCACCATATTCTATTTTTTACGAAGCGCCTGATGGCGCTGGGTCTTTTCTTATTCCTTGCTATTTCGGTCCATGCACAGAAGACATGGCTTCCAACAACGGGTGGCAGCTGGGCCACTGGGGCAAACTGGTCGGGTGGTGTGGCTCCTGTGGCTGGTGATGTTGTGATCATCAACAGCGACCAGTCAGCCAATATCACCGATGTCCCGACTATAAGCCTGAGCAGTCTTTCCGTAATTGGCAATTGTACACTCCAGGCTGCAACCAGTGGAAATACGATCACAGTTACAGGGTCTTTCGTGGTAAGTTCGGGTAAGACACTTACGATAGGGGTAACGGGGGGCCGTCTCAACTTTACATTGGCTGCTTCCGGATCAGGCACAGTCGAAGGTACCGCAATACTCAATGCTGGAGGTACAGCAAGGACATTCCTGGTGAACGGCAATCTTTCAATTCCATCCGGAGGATTGCTAAGTGGTGCGGGGACCAGCAATTTCACATTGGCCGCAGGAGGTACCCTGCAAATTGGTTCAGCAAATGGAATCGCCACTACCGGAGCCACCGGAAGTATTCAGGTAACAGGCACGAGAACGTATTCTACTGCCGCTAATTATATCTTTATAGGTAATACCAACCAAATTACCGGTGCCGGCCTGCCTGCAACAGTAAGTAGTCTGACGATCAACAACACCGGTGGTGGCGGCAATAATACAGTAGATCTGTCGGGCAGTGTTACAATAAGCAATGCACTGACAGGCAGCAGCGGAAACCTTAACCTGGGAGCCAACAACATTTTGAACGTTGCATCGGTTAGCCTGACAGGCACCTCGATTGGCGGAACCGGTACCTTGACACTTGGCGGAGACATCACAACAAACGCAAGCGCAAACACAGCAACAATCAGTGCACCGGTTGCCCTGACAGGTACACGAACACTGACGGTGGCAGACGGTACGGCCAATCCCGATCTTTTGATTTCATCGGCAGTTAGCGGTGCATTCGGACTCATCAAGCAGGGTGCCGGAACTTACGCCTCATCCGGTACGAGCACGTACAGTGGCGGAACAACGCTGACAAGTGGAAGACTGCATATCAACAGCACTTCGGCCATAGGCTCGGGTACACTCATCATCAATGGAGGAGCGCTCGATAATTCCAGTGGAGGACCGATAACTTTATCAGCAAACAATGCGCAGAACTGGAATGCCGATTTCAGCTTTGATGGAAGCAACAACCTGAATCTGGGCACAGGCGCGGTCACCATTACTGCAAACACTGAGGTAACGGCAGCCGCAAATACGCT
>JALOMI010000013.1 GCA_025455465.1 Cyclobacteriaceae bacterium
TGTGGATGTATAACGCTTCTGCATAGGAAATGGAAAATGTGGCATTACTGCCACCGCTGAATTGCAGCACCGGGTAGGCATTGGTGAGCACACCGTTATCGATGAGTAAGGAAGCTTTTGTCTTGGCGGGGATGGTAACCGGTGTTTTTGATTTCGGAAAAGTTGCGGGCACGTTCACACCGCTGGCTTTGCGCACCGATTCCATCCGTTGTTCACGCAGTGTCATCTGCGGTATCGGTGAAGGCACCAGCATCCACGAAGTGGGTGCAAAGGTGAACACCCCCTTGGGTAATCCTTGCAATACCAACCGCGCAGGCTTCCAGCCGGAATCATCGAACCCAACCTTTTCCCAGCCGGTAATGTGCTGATGCATGTTCAACAACTCACCAGGGCCCGCCACATAATATCCGGCCGATCTCACCGGCAAGGGCTGATGGCTTTCATCTTTGATACATTTCCAGGAAGCATTCGTGTTGAGGATATCTTCTGAAGCAGATTGGCCCTGCACGATAAAGGCTGTCATTAATGAAATCTGTGCTTCCGGCTTGTCAGGTCCGTCATTCCATACCACCGCGGCCAGCACATTGTCACCGGCTTTCAGGTGCGCTGCGATGTCCACGGTTTCATAATTCCAGTGAAACACATCACCCCGTGCCGGGCCTAATGATACCAGCGCACCATTCACATACAGTTTATAGCGGTTATCCGCAGAGACATGGATGACAAAGGAAGCAGGCTTTGCCTCCAGGGAAAAGTTTTTGCGGAATTTGAACACTGCATACTCTTTCAGCTCATTCGGATACACTCCCGACCACAGGTTAAGCGCGGAACCAGGACCAGTGATCCACTGTGCCTTCCAGGGTTTTAATTCACTGGCAGGATGTTGCGCAGCAACATAAAGACTAACCAGGGATGCAAGCAGGATTGTGTGTAATCGGATTTTCATAACTCAAGAGAAAGTAGGATGAGGCATTTGTTCACGTTGATCAAGATAATGATTTGCACATGCTCCACCTAACCGTCACGATACAACCGGCTACCAGCCCAGCTTCAATCCCTGCCTGAGGGCCAGCATGTATTTCCGTTTATCAAACTGATACAGATAGGGTGCCTTGTGTGCACCTCCGGTCTTGCGTTCTTCGAGGCGTATTAAAATATCCATCGACAGCATGTGCTTTTGAAAATTTCTGCGATCGATGCTTTCACCCAGAATGGTTTCATACAACCGCTGCAATTCCGGCATGGTAAATTTTTTAGGCAACAGATTCAGTCCGACCGGATGATCATTCAGATCAAAACGAAGTGCTTCAAGTGCCTTCATCATAATAGCCTTGTGGTCATAGATCAGCCCGGGTACTTCATCGATATCAAACCATTCGCAGGCTTCGCTGAACACATCCGGATGGGGTTGAACCTTCGAGAATTCCACCAGGGCGTAATACCCGATGGAGATAAACCGTTTGCCGATCCAATGCGGTGAATTCTTCTTTTCTTTCTCCCGCTTCGGATCACCGAATACATAAAACTGCTTCAGGTAAAGATCCGTCAGGCCGGTACGTTCCTGCAAAATCCGGTGGGCTGCTGTATCGACAGACTCTTTATGTTTAATGAATCCTCCCGGCAGGCACCACTTCCCCCCTTTCCACTTCAGTAAAAGCACACGAAGCTGATTTTCATGAAAGCCGAAGATGGCGCAATCGACCGACAGGTGCGGCAAATAGACCTGATCCCCGCGCTGATAAAAATCATCCAGTGATGTAAATACTTCCGTACTGCCCGATTTACGCATATTCTTAAAACCTGATTTCCCTAATCCCGGCCGAAGCTATACAACCGCATTGAATATTCCATGATTTCCGACTATTATTGTGTTTATTGTACACATTGAATCCTCCCCATGAAAAAGGTGCTTAAATTCTTTCTGTACCTGGTACTGGTACTGATTGTTCTGATCGTTGGCGCTATCGCTTATTGGTATATCTCCGCCAGCATAACTTCCAGCCGGAATATGGCCCAGCTCGGACCGGAAGCTCCGATACTTACTCTCGATGGTCTTGGTTTCCGCGACCTCAATAAGAACGGAAGACTCGATACCTATGAAGATTTCCGTCAGCCTATTGATGCCCGTATCGAAGACATCCTTCAACAAATGACAGTCGAAGAAAAAGCCGGCATGATGTTTCACACCTTCACGGGTGTGCATCCGGAAGGCAAACTCACTGAAGCACCTGTACTGACTGACTTCTTCACCTGGGGACCGTCCAATTCCACGATGGTGGTAAAGAAAAAAATGAATCACTTTAATCTTTTTGGTGTGCCGGATGCCAAAGCCACAGCCACCTGGTATAATAATTTACAGAAACTCGCGGAACGTACACGACTGGGCATACCGGTAACGATCTCATCCGATCCGCGCAACCATGTGATGAACAGCGAGGCTGTGGCCATGTTTGGTGGGGATTACTCGATGTGGCCTGAGCCACTCGGACTGGCCGCCACCGGAGATTCATTATTGGTTTATCAGTTTGGTGATATCGCGAGGCAGGAATACCTCGCTACCGGCATTCGCGTTGCCCTGCATCCCATGGCTGATCTCGCGACTGAACCACGATGGCCCCGAATCAACGGCACCTTTGGTGAGGATGCCAATCTTTCAGCAACGATGACCTATGCCTATGTTAAAGGATTTCAGGGTGACAGTTTAAATGCATACAGCGTGGCCTGCATGACCAAGCACTTCAGCGGTGGTGGTCCGCAGAAAGAAGGACTTGATCCGCACTTTAAATTTCAGAAAGGGCAAGTCTATCCGGGAGGAAAGTTTGATTACCACCTTATTCCCTTTAAAGCCGCCTTTGCTGCCGGCACTGCGCAGATCATGCCTTACTATGGTATACCTATGGACCAGACTTCCGAAAATGTAGGCTTCAGTTTCAACAAGGATATCATCACCGGACTGTTGCGGGAGAAATATCAGTTTGACGGTGTGGTGTGTACCGACTGGGGGCTGATCAGCGATGCCAAAATCGGATGGATCATGATCAAGGAAGCGGCCGATCACGGTGTGGAACACCTCACCAAAGAAGAAAAGCTGGTCAAAGCCATTGATGCCGGTGTGGATCAGTTTGGCGGAGAGGACCTGGTGGAAATGCTGGCCGAACTCATTAAGACAGGAAAGATTGCTGAGGAACGTATCAATCAGTCGGTGCGCAGGCTCTTGCGCGATAAGTTCCGCTTGGGATTGTTTGATAATCCCTATGTCGATTCAGAAAAGGCAGCGCAAATCGTAGGTAAAAAAGAATTCATGGAAGCCGGAAAACTGGCACAGCGCAAATCCATCGTGCTGCTGAAGAACAACGAAACCCCGCAAGGTTCCGTGCTTCCGCTTTCCGGCAAACCGAAAATCTATATTTTGAACATCGACAAGAACATCGCCTTACAATATGGTGACGTAGTGAACAAACCGGAAGAAGCCGACTTCGCCATTGTGCGGACAGCGACACCCTATGAACCCTATGGTGACAGTTTTTTGGAAAAGCTCTTTCATCACGGTTCACTCGACTTCAAAGATCCTGAGAAAACAGAATTACTGAAACTGATGGAGAAAGTGCCTACCATTCTCAATGTTTACCTGGATCGCCCGGCCGTGATGCCTGAACTGGCTGACAAGAGCGCAGCCTTGCTCGTCAATTTTGGCGCCACTGATGATGCCATACTTGATGTGGTCTTTGGTAAATTCAATCCATCCGGAAAATTACCCATCGAACTACCATCTTCCATGGAGGCCGTGCGTAACCAGAAAGAAGATGTTCCCTACGATTCCGGAAATCCTCTCTTTCCCTTTGGCTTCGGACTTTCCTATACTGAAAAAATCAATCCAAACCGATAATTATGAAATCCATTAACAGACTATTCCTGTTCGGCCTCGCGTTAGTTTTATTAACAGCCTGCGGACCGAAGTGGACAGAAACAGAATCGCACGGTGTAAAAATCGTATCGAACGAAGGCGGGAAAACACTGGGTTATTCGCCCGCATCCGGAGTAAAAATTATTACCGTTGACCGTCTTGCGTTTAAAGACCTGAATAAAAACGGCCAGCTGGACAAGTATGAAGACTGGCGCCTGCCGGCAGCCGAGCGGGCGAACGATCTGGCTTCGCAGATGAGCATTGAACAAATCGCAGGGCTGATGCTGTACAGCCGGCATCAATCCATCCCGGCACAGAGCCGCGGATTCTTTGCGGCTACCTATAACGGTAAGACGTTCAGTGAAAGCGGTGCAAAAGCATCTGATCTGTCTGATCAGCAAAAAGAATTTTTAACGAACGATGATCTTCGCCACGTGCTGATCACGCAGGTGGAGAGTCCGGAAGTAGCCGCGGAATGGAACAACAACATGCAGGCGTTGGTGGAAGGCATTGGTTTAGGTATTCCGGCCAATACGAGTTCAGACCCGCGCCATGGCACCGTGGCCAGCACCGAATACAATGAAGGTGCCGGGGGAAGAATTTCCATGTGGCCAAGCTCATTAGGCATGGCCGCTACGTTTGATCCTGCACTGGTGGAAGAGTTTGGAAAAATTGCCGCGAAAGAATACCGCGCCTTAGGTATTTCCACTGCCTTATCACCCCAGGTGGATATCGCCACGGAACCGCGATGGCTGCGGGTGAGTGGTACGTTTGGTGAAAATCCTTATCTCTCTGCGGATATAGGCCGCTCGTATATTGATGGCTTTCAAACCTCAACCGGTGAAAAAGAAATCGAAGATGGCTGGGGATACGAAAGTGTGAATGCCATGGTGAAACACTGGCCCGGTGGTGGCAGCGGTGAAGCCGGCCGCGATGCGCATTATGCGATAGGTAAGTATGCAGTCTACCCGGGAAATAATTTTGCCATGCATTTGATTCCGTTCACGGAAGGCGCCTTCAAACTGAACGGTAAAACAAAAATGGCTTCAGCGGTGATGCCGTATTACACGATCTCCTGGAATCAGGATACGAAGAATAAAGAGAACGTAGGTAATGCCTACAACAGCTACATCATTCAGGATTTGCTGCGCGATAAGTATCAATTCGATGGGGTAGTATGCACCGACTGGGGTGTTACCGGAGATGCCACCGTACTCGATATGTTCATTGGCGGAAAGCCCTGGGGTGTGGAACAGCTCAGCGTGGCCGAGCGCCACTATAAATTGTTGATGGCCGGTGTGGATCAGTTTGGTGGTAATAATGAGAAAGGTCCGGTGATCGAAGCGTACAACATGGGTGTGAAAGAACATGGTGAAGAATTTATGCGGAAGCGGTTTGAACAGTCGGCTGTGCGATTGTTGCTGAACATCTTCCGAACCGGGTTGTTTGAGAATCCCTATTTGAATCCGGAAGAATCGAAAGCCACGGTGGGCAAGCCGGAATACATGAAATCCGGTTACGACATGCAGCTGAAATCCATTGTGATGCTGAAAAATAAAGCGAACGTGTTGCCGCTGCAGAAAAACAAAACCGTGTACATACCGAAAAAATACACACCGGCCGGAAGAAACTTTTTGGGAATGGAAACACCGGAGCGTTTGGAATACCCGGTTAGCCTGGATATTGTGAAAAAATATTTCAACGTAACCGATAATCCGGATGAAGCGGATCTGGCATTGGTATTTGTAAGCAGTCCGAATTCAGGAATAGGATACAGCCGCGAAGATGTGCAAAAGGGCGGCACCGGTTATGTGCCGGTCTCCCTGCAATACGGTGAGTACACCGCAAAAGAGGCCCGTGCACAAAGCCTGGCGGGCGGGGATCCGATGGAAAAGTTTACCAACCGCAGTTACAAAAACAAAAAGAGCACCGCCACCAACACCACCGACCTGGGGATGATCAATGACACCTACAGGAAGATGAAGGGCAAGCCCGTGATTGTTGCCATCAACATGAGCCATCCGATGGTGTTTACCGAATTCGAAAAGAATGCCAACGCCATCCTGGTGCATTTCGATGTACAGGATCAGGCGTTGCTGGATATCCTCACGGGTGCAGTTGAGCCTTCGGCCTTATTGCCCATGCAGATGCCGGCCAGCATGGAAACCGTAGAAAAACAGGCAGAAGATGTACCGTATGATTTGACCGTGTATGTTGATGATCAGAATAATGCCTATGATTTTGGATTTGGGTTGAATTGGAAAGGGGTTATTAATGATGACCGCTCAAAAAAATATAAGCGTTAGGTCTGAAAAATATGTGTAGACTGATTCACGAATTCCTAACAATCACCCTATGAAGTCCAAAACCTCCAGACGCCAATTTCTTGGAACGGCTTCTGCTCTCGCGGCCGGAACGCTTATCAGCAGCCACGAGACCTTTGGCTTTCCGTTCATCATCAATAAATCTTCCCGGGCAGATTCAACGATCAAAGGGGTGAAGATCGGTGTCATCACGTATTCATTCCGTGATCTTCCTGATCAGAGTGCAGAGGCCACACTGGACTACATCCGCCAATGCGGCATAACCCATGTTGAAATGATGGGCGGCCCTGCGGAATCATTCGCGGGAGCCCCGAAAAATCCGGTGGACTTTCGGGCCATGTTTCCGCTATGGCGTAAGCGGCAACAAAAGGAAGAACTTACGGAGGAAGAAAAGAAAACTCTGGCCGAAGCTGAAGCCAAAACCAAAGCCTATCGTGAAGAAATGGCAACATGGCGATTAAAGGCACCGATGTCTAAATTCGAGGAATTTAAAAATATGTACAAGAAGGCCGACATTGAAATCTATGCCTTCAAACCCGATGCCTTCGGACCACAAAACAGCGATGCCGATATTGACTATGGTCTTCGCGCAGCGAAAGCGCTTGGTGCCTCCCACATCACCCTTGAACATCCGTCAAACGATGCACATACACTGAAACTGGGAAAGGCTGCTGAGAAGTATGGTATGAAAGTAGGCTATCACGGTCATGAGCAGCAGACATTTACCCTTTGGGATACAGCACTTGCCCAATCACCAGCTAATGCCCTGAATCTCGACTTCGGGCATTTCGTGGCGGCTGGCAATCCGAACCCGCTGGATATCATCAGGCAAAAGCATGACCGCATCGTCAGTATGCACATCAAAGACCGGCAGACGAAAACAAATGGCGGAGCCAACCTGCCCTGGGGTAATGGCGACACGCCTATAGCCGATGCGCTTCGGTTAATGCGGGAAAATAAATACTCATTCCCGGCAACCATCGAACTGGAGTACCGGGTGCCGGAAGGATCCAGCCCAATTGAAGAAGTGAAAAAGTGCCTGGAGTATTGCAGGAAGGCGCTGGGTTAATCCGTAGCACTTAACATGGACAAAAGATTACTTAAATGCCGGTTTTCATGCCGGCATTTTTTATAACGATTCAGTCAAAACAGGTATGCGCAACATCATTACTCCTTATATTTAATAGTCCGTTAATTACTGCTCATGCCCGTCATTCTTGGCATCATCTTTCACTTCATCGGGGGCTTTGCTTCCGGCAGTTTTTACATGCCGTTCAAGAAAGTGCGTGAATGGTCATGGGAAAGCTACTGGATTATAGGCGGTCTGTTTTCCTGGTTGATTGTTCCGCCCCTGGCTGCATGGCTCACGCTACCCGGGTTTTCCGATATCATCCGCAATGCATCGGCTTCTTCGGTACAATACACATTGCTGTTCGGCATACTCTGGGGCATTGGGGGACTTACTTACGGATTAGGTGTACGCTACCTCGGCATGTCGCTTGGCAATTCAGTAGTGCTTGGTTTCTGTTCAGCCTTTGGCGCACTGGTGCCCTCTATTTACTACAATTTCTTTCCTGCTGAAGGCAAGACCACTTTTAACGATTTGCTCACAGAAACATGGGGGCAGATTGTACTGGCCGGAGTTGTACTCTGTTTACTGGGTATCTACATCTGCGGCCGTGCCGGGATGATGAAGGAAAATGAACTGCCCGAGGATGAAAAGAAAAAGAGCGTGGCGGAGTTCAGCCTTGTGAAAGGGCTGATCGTAGCCGTTACGTCCGGTATTCTCAGTTCCTGTTTCAACTTCGGTATTGAAGCTGGAAAACCAATGGCGGAGACAGCGGTGGCTCTCGGCTTGAATCCGCTGTTTCAGAACAATGTTACCTACGTGGTACTGCTCTGGGGCGGACTCGCCACCAACTTCATCTGGTGCATGATCCTCAACGCACGCAACGGATCGTTTGGTGATTACTGGAACGGAAAAACACCCTTACTGAAAAATTATTTCTTCTCAGCCGTGGCCGGCACTACCTGGTTTCTGCAGTTTTTCTTTTACGGTATGGGAGAAAGCAAACTGGGCAACGGAGCCAGCTCGTGGATTCTGCACATGGCCTTCATCATTCTGATTGCCAATGGATGGGGAATCCTTTTGAAGGAGTGGAAAGGTGTAAGCACGAAAACAAAGTCCACCATTATCCTCGGCATAGCAACCATTCTGCTGTCGGTGCTGGTGGTGGGCTATGGTAATGCGATCAAGTAAACTTTTGAACAACTAAGGAACAAAGACGCTAAGAAACACCAGGAGCTTCGTGAATCTTTGTGCCTTCGTGTCTTCGTGGTTCAGTAAAATCAACTTCCAATGACAACAACATTCAAACACGTCAGCTATCTGTGGGACGAAGCGAAAGCCGCCCAGTTTGAAGGAGATGAGGTAGCGTTACTGATTTATCGTTCCAACCTGCTGGGCGCAGATTTGCGCCTGACCAACTACGGTGGTGGCAACACCTCCTGCAAAGCCATGGCCGCTGATCCGCTTTCCGGAAAAGAAACGGAAGTAATGTGGGTAAAAGGTTCGGGCGGAGATATCGGAACATTAAAGCGCAGCGGACTGGCTGCCTTATATGTGGACCGGTTGCGCAGCCTGGTGAATGTGTACCGCGGCATCGACTATGAAGATGAGATGGTGGAATTATTCAATCACTGCGTTTACGACCTCAACTCCAAAGCGCCTTCGATCGATACGCCCCTGCACGCTTTTCTTCCCTTCAAACACATCGATCACCTTCATCCTGATGCCGCCATCGCGATAGCCGCAGCTAAAGACGGAAAGAAAATTACCGAATCATTATTTGGCGGAACAATCGGTTGGGTGGATTGGCAACGCCCTGGTTTTGACCTGGCACTGAAACTCAAACAATGCCTCGATGATAATCCGGGCATTCGAGGCATCATGTTGGGCTCACACGGCTTGTTCACCTGGGGCAACACCGCCTATGAAAGTTATGTGAATACATTGGAAGTCATTGAGATTTGTGCCGAGTACCTGCAGCAACACTATGGAAAGAAACGGCCTGTATTCGGGGGCACGAAATTAAATGCGTTACCTAAAGATCAACGTTTACAACAGGCTGCTGCACTCGCACCTGTATTGCGCGGATTATGCTCCGGCCAAAACAGAATGATCGGTCATTTCACCGATGACGATCGCGTGCTGGAATTCATCAACTCCAATGACCTGGACAGGCTCGCCCCGATGGGGACCAGCTGTCCCGATCACTTTTTGCGTACCAAGATAAGTCCGCTGGTTCTAAACCTTCATCCGGAAGAAGACCTGAATGATGCCAAAGCCGTACAGGAAAAACTGCTGCCTGCTTTTAATGCCTACCGGATGATGTACTTCGATTACTATCACGATTGCCGTCATGATAACAGTCCGGCAATTCGCGACCCCAACCCGGTAGTCATTCTGTATCCCGGTGTCGGCATGTTCACATTCGCGAAAGACAAGCAGACTGCGCGCGTGGCTGCTGAGTTTTACATCAATGCCATCAATGTGATGCGCGGAGCAGAAGCCATCTCAGCATACACGGCCTTGCCGCGGCAGGAAGCGTTTAATATTGAGTACTGGCTGCTGGAAGAAGCCAAGCTGCAGCGGATGCCGAAACCCAAACCCCTTACCGGCAAGATTGCGCTGATCACCGGCAGTGCCGGTGGTATTGGCAAGGGCATCGCAAAAAAATTTATCGAAGAAGGGGCGTGTGTGGTAATCAATGATAACGATACGGAACGGCTGAATAAGACAGATGCCGAGTTTAAAGCCAGATACGGAAAGGATGCCTATACATCGGTTGTCATCGATGTACTGAAAGCAGAACAAATCAAGGAGGCTTTTGAAAAAACTGCCGTGGCCTTTGGCGGTGTTGACATAGTAGTGAATTGTGCCGGCATTTCCATCTCCAAGCCGCTGGAAGAACACACCGAAAAAGACTGGGATTTACTCTATGATATTCTGGTGAAAGGACAATTCCTGGTGACCCAGGCCGGTGTGGAAGTGATGCGCATGCAGGGCTTGGGTGGGGATGTCATCAATATTGTCAGCAAGAATGCCCTGGTCAGCGGTCCGAACAATGCAGCGTATGGTTCCGCGAAAGCGGCACAATTGCATCTGAGCCGGTTGAATGCAGCGGAATTGGGTGCGGATAAAATTCGCGTGAATGTGGTGAACCCCGATGCCGTCATCAGCGACAGTAAAATCTGGGAAGGCGCCTGGGCGGAAGGCCGCGCGAAAGCATATGGAATTAAAGTGGAAGAACTTCCCGCCTATTATGCGAAGCGCACTTTACTAAATGAAATAATTTTACCGGAAGACATCGCCAATGCGTGCTTTGCCTTTGTGGGCGGGTTGCTGAATAAATCCACTGGTAATGTGCTGAATGTGGATGGAGGTATCGCGATGGCGTTTGTTAGATAAAAAAACAACTAATCATAATGAACCGACTCGCTTTTAAAATGAAACTCCATCCCGGCCAGGAGGCTGAATACAAAAGGCGGCATGATGAACTCTGGCCGGAGTTGAAAGCACTGCTGAAAGAAGCCGGCATTGCTGACTATTCGATCTTTCTTGAACCGGATACCAATGACTTGTTTGGTGTGCTGAAGGTTGAACATCCCGGTCGGATGGATGATTTACACCTTCATCCGGTGATGAAACAATGGTGGGCTTACATGAAAGACATCATGGATACTAACCCTGACAATTCACCCGTGAGTATCCCCTTAAAGGAAGTTTTTTATCTTGAATAACCGAAACGCTCTGCGGCCTTTGTATTGTATTTTCTCTGTGTTCTCTGCGTTGTAATTTTTTTCACGCAAAGAACGCGAAGAGCTTCACAAAGAACGCGAAGAGCTTTTTAATGAAAAGCAGCCGCGTACCATAAAAGATTACTAGATTCAAAATTTAATCCCATGCGAATCGAATCATCACACATCGAAAAACACAACAACAAGCTGATCGCTTCGCATGTGCGGAAAGTAAAACAGCTATCCCGTGAAATTCCCAATACGCAGCGTATCATCCGCAAGCTGATGGAGTTTCAGATTGCCATTCCCAGCTGGGCGCTGGGCACCGGTGGCACCCGCTTCGGTAGATTTTCAGGTGGAGGCGAGCCGCGTTCACTGGAGGAAAAAATTGAAGATGTGGGGTTGCTGCATGCCTTGAATAAATCCAGCGGTGCCATTTCCCTGCACATTCCATGGGATATTCCTTCAAACAACAAAAAGATAAAAGCACTGGCCGCAGAACATGGCTTGAATTTCGATGCGGTCAACTCCAATACATTTCAGGACCAGCCCCATCAAAAGTATAGTTATAAGTTTGGTTCCCTTCAGCATGTCAATGCCAAAGTTCGTCAGCAGGCTATTGACCACAATATTGAAGTAATCAAATATGGCAAAGCGCTCGGCTCCAATTCAATCACCGTGTGGTTGTCAGACGGCTCGTGCTTTCCGGGGCAATTGAATTTCAGAAAGGCGTTTCAGCGAACGCTCGAAAGCCTGCAGGAAATTTATGCAGCACTTCCAACCAACTGGAAGATGTTCATTGAATACAAAGCCTTCGAACCAAACTTCTACTCGATGACAGTAGGCGACTGGGGACAGTCCTATCTATACGCCAGCAAACTCGGACCGAAAGCTTACACGCTGGTCGATCTCGGGCATCACTTGCCTAATGCCAATATTGAACAAATCGTATCCTTGTTACTGATGGAAGGCAAACTGGGCGGCTTTCATTTTAATGATTCAAAGTATGGAGATGATGATTTAACGGTGGGCAGCATCAATCCCTATCAACTCTTTTTGATTTTCAATGAACTGGTGGAAGGCATGGATGCCCGCCAGATGAATCATGCTACGGATCTGGGCTGGATGATTGATGCCTCACACAACGTGAAAGACCCGCTGGAAGATTTACTGCAGTCGGTAGAAGCAATCAAGATTGCTTATGCCCAGGCATTGCTCGTGGATCGGAAAGAACTAAATCGCGCACAGGAACGGAACGATGTAACGCAAGCCCAGGAAATTTTACAGCAGGCCTATCGCACTGATGTGCGTCCACTGGTGGCGGAAGCGCGGCTTCGAAAAGGTGCAGCACTACAACCGCTGCAGCTTTTACGCGAGCTGCATGTTCGCCAGCAGCTGATTTCGGAACGTGGATCAAAAACCGTTGCCACCGGTTTATAACAAATGTCTTATGGCTACTCCGGTCATCGCTGTATTCGACATAGGAAAAACCAACAAGAAGGTTTTTCTCTTCGATGAGGATTACCAGCTCAATCATGAACAGTCGGTAGTATTGCCGGAGACAACGGACGAAGACGGTTTTCCCTGTGAAGACATTCATTTACTGACCCGCTGGTTGAAGGATGCGTTTCATCAGCTTCGGCAGAAAAAAGAATTCGACATCCGCGCTGTAAACTTCGCTGCCCATGGCGCGGGCTTTGTACACCTGGATGCCTCCGGAAAAATCATCGCACCGCTCTACAATTACCTGAAGCCGTATCCGGAAGAACTGAAGGTAAAATTTTATCATACCTATGGCGGAGAGGAAGACTTTTCACGCCTTACAGCCTCGCCCGTGCTTGGCCATCTGAACTCCGGCATGCAGTTGTATTGGCTTAGCCATCAACGACCTGAATTATTTAAACGGATGGCCTATGCCCTGCATCTTCCCGAGTACTGCAGTTACCTGTTTACCGGCAAGCCCGTATCCGGCATCACCAGCATTGGCTGTCATACCAACCTCTGGGATTTTTCCAAACACACCTATCACCCGTGGGTAATAACAGAAGGCGTGTACGATAAACTCGCACCCATCGTTCCATCTGATCATGTCTCCATCATCGCAGACAATCATCATCAGCTCCATTGCGGCATTGGACTTCACGACAGTTCAGCTGCATTGATTCCTTACCTCACCGTCTTTCAACAGCCTTTTGTACTAATCGCTACCGGCACATGGTGCATTACGTTGAATCCATTCAATTCAACACCGTTAACGGCCGAGGAGCTGACACAGGATTGTTTATGCTACCTCGCCTACACGGGAACACCGATCAAAGCCTCCCGTCAGTTTGCCGGACAATGGCATGAGCAGGAAGTAAAGCGACTCGCAGCATATTTTCATGTTGCTGAAGATTTCTTTCTGAAGGTTAACGATGATGCTTTGATTGTAAATGCAGCAAACAATCAGACTTATGATTCCGCTAAGATTCATGCATTTACCAGCTGTGAAGAAGCCTATACGTGTTTCATGAAAAACCTGGTGAAAAAGCAAGTAGATTCCACCAACCTGGTGCTGCAAAACACCGCAGTAAAACGTATTTACGTTGATGGTGGCTTCAGCAGGAATGAACTGTATATGAAATTACTGGCGAAGTCATATCCGCAACACATTGTATCGGCTGCCCATGTGCCGCAGGCTTCTGCTATCGGTGCGGCCATGGCCATCCATTCAAGATGGAATAAAAAATCCATTCCTGCGGATATCATCCGATTGAAAAACTATTCCGATATTCTGACCTGATATGCACATCGGTCTGTTCATCCCCTGTTACATTGACCAGTTCTACCCTCAGGTAGGAATTGCCACCCTCGAACTGCTGGAGAAGCAGGGGTTGCGCGTATCGTATCCGTTGGAGCAGACCTGCTGCGGACAGCCGATGGCTAATTCAGGTTTTGAACACCTTACGGCAGACTGTTCCAAAAATTTCATCCGCAACTTTGAGCGTTTTGATTACATCGTCTGCCCTTCCGGAAGTTGTGCGTTGCATATCAAAGAACACGTGCATGATGATCAGTCTGAGGAAAAGGCGGTATCAATTCGTAAACGAGTTTACGAATTGACTGAATTTCTGACGGATGTGATTCAACTGAAATCCCTGTCAGCAAAATTTCCGCATCGTGTCGGTTTGCATCAAAGCTGTCATGGGTTGCGCGGATTGCACCTGGCGCAGATGTCGGAGTTGGTGGCGCCAAAATATTCCAAGCCGGAACAATTGTTGAAACTGGTCGATGGTCTCGAGCTGATCCAACTGGACCGCCAGGACGAATGCTGCGGCTTTGGCGGAACGTTTTCTGTTTTTGAAGAAGCGGTGAGCGTGAAGATGGGACAAGACCGTATGGCGGATCATCTGAAAAATGGCGCGGAATACATCACCGGTGCAGACATGAGTTGTTTGATGCACCTGGAAGGTTTGCTGAAACGGGACAACAGTTCAATGAACGTAATCCATATCGCAGAGATCCTGAATTCAAAAGCCTGATGCAGCAACATCAAACACATGCCGAACTTGCTGAACAATTTAACCGCGATATCAATCGGGTTAACTGGCACGATCAGACCTTGTGGATGGTGCGTGAAAAACGCGATAAGGCAGCGCAGCAGGTACCCGACTGGGAGCAGCTTCGGGAGACTGCCTCGCAGATTAAGAATCACACACTCGCTCATCTGCATGCTTACCTTCTTGAATTTGAGCAACAAGCGTTGGCCAACGGCATTCAGGTACATTGGGCAGCCGATGCGGAAGAACACAACCGCATTGTTCACCGGATTATTCAAGAGCATGGCGTTGATCGCATCGTGAAAAGTAAATCGATGCTAACAGAAGAATGCGGTTTGAATGAATACCTGCTTCAGCAGGGCATCGAAGTAGTTGATACCGATTTGGGGGAGCGCATCGTACAATTGGCCGGTGAGCCGCCCAGCCACATTGTGCTGCCGTGCATCCACTGGAAGAAAGAAGAAATCGGTGAGCTCTTCCATCAACACCTCGGTACACCCAAAGGCAATGCCGATCCGGATTTTTTAACCAGGGCAGCACGCGCCCATCTGCGCGAACATTTCATGATGAGGCGGGTGGCCATTACGGGAGTAAACTTTGCAGTAGCCGAAACCGGTGAGTTTGTGGTGTGCACCAACGAAGGCAATGCCGATCTGGGTGCTCAGCTGGCGGATGTTCACATCGCCTGCATGGGCATTGAAAAAATTATTCCGAAGCGTAACCATCTGGGTGTATTTCTGCGGCTGCTGGCACGTAGTGCCACCGGGCAACCCATCACCACCTATTCGAGTCACTTTAAAAAACCCGGCCCGGGAAAAGCGTTGCACATCGTACTGGTGGACAATGGACGAAGCACCCGCCTCGGCAGTGATGACTTTCGGAATGCCCTGAAATGCATTCGCTGCGGTGCCTGCTTCAATACGTGCCCGGTGTACCGCAGAAGCGGGGGGCACAGTTACCATACAGCCATTGCCGGACCCATCGGCTCCATTCTTGCACCTGCCCTTGATATGGAAAAGCATGCCGACCTTCCCTTCGCCTCCACCCTCTGCGGTTCATGCACGAATGTTTGCCCGGTGAAGATCGACATCCATCAGCAACTCTACACGTGGCGGCAGGTGCTAATTAAAAACGGTCATGCAAGCAGCACGAAGAAAGCAGGCATTCAGCTTACCGGCATGGTTCTATCAAAACCCTGGCTCTTTCGCGTATCCGGTAAAGTGGCGCGGTGGATTATGCGCACCTTTCCGGGCCTGATGAATAACCGGTTTAACCCGTGGACCAAACAGCGCGAATTGCCTATGCCTCCGAAGCAATCTTTTCGCGATTGGTATGTAAACAATCGATCACATGACTAGCCGGGAAAAAATATTGTCTGCTGTCAGGCAAAACCAGCCGGGAGAAATTCCGATGCCTGATATTCATTATCCGGATAACGTCTCCAGCAACATATTTGAACAATTCGTCAAAACTGTAACGGGTATTGGCGGAGAAGTAATTCATTGCTCCGGATATCCGGAAATTCAACAGCACTTACAAAAACGATTTCCTGAACCGGCCAGGATCATCAACACGATCAATGAATTGCCCGGCTTTGAAACTATTGCCGAACCCTCCGACCCGCACACGTTCAGCAATGTTTCTGTCACGGTAATGCTTGGAAATTTTGGCGTAGCCGAAAATGGCGCTATCTGGTTGACCGAAGAACACATGCTAAACAGCGCCTTGCCTTACATCAGTGAACATTTGGCCCTGGTGCTGCACCGAAACAGTATTGTTTCACACCTTCATGAAGCCTATGATCGAATCGGGCATGCTGATTACCGATTGGGTACTTTTATTGCCGGACCTTCAAAGACAGCAGACATCGAACAATCATTGGTGTTAGGCGCACACGGACCAAAAAGCCTGATTGTATTTTTAGTGAATTGAGCTAAAAAGGCTGACTCATCGGTTTGCCGTCATTTCGAACGAAGGAAAAATCTCCAATCTGTCGGCATATGTTATAAGGAGATCGCCACGAGGCTGTCTCAACAGTGTATGTTGTGAAAAATCAGGTACTCGTTTGAGCTGGAAACAAGTATAAAAATCAGAGAGGCTGCCTTTTGAGACAGCCTCTCACGATGACATAATCAACTACTTTTAAGTCAGTTCCTTTAAAGAATGATTTATACCAGCATCATGCAAAAAATTTTGTGATGCCGGGCACAGCAGCCGGATACTCACCATTGGCATCGGGCAGTACCGGAGGTTTGGCATTCCAGTCGTAGACAGTCGGCATAATGGAGATGCCGGAGTTCAGCGTCTTATCCCATTCAATCACCTGTCCGGAATAGGTAGCCATGCGTCCCATGATAGCCGTTAGAGTACTCTTGGCACCGTTCTCAGCATCTTCAAACTTGTATTGTCCTTTCGTGATTGCGTCAAAAAGCTCATCATGTTCTGCCTGGTACGGATTATTTTCCTTCTTCCGGTCGAATGCAAATAATTCCTTGCCCGTGCGGTCTGTAATGCGTGCCTGTCCGCAGTAAATGTTTCCTTTCGTTCCCATGATGAACTCATCCACTTTGCTCATGGTGCCTTTGATATGCCGGCACTGACTGTTCATGATGGATCCGTCAGCATAGTGGAATTCCACATAGTGATGATCGAAGATTTCTCCGAAGTCTTTGCCCTTGCGCACTTCACGTCCGCCCATACCCTGGGCTTTCACCGGATAGGCGCCTTTGAACCAGTTCACCACATCGAGGTTATGGATATGTTGTTCCACAATGTGATCTCCGCAGAGCCAGTTGAAGTAATACCAGTTACGCATCTGGTATTCCATTTCCGTCTGCCCGGGCTTGCGCGGATTCACCCACACGCCATCACCGTTCCACCAGGCCTGTGCCGAAACGATATCCCCGACCATGCCATCTTGCAGGCGCTTGTACAATTCCCGATAGGATGACTGATAATGCCGCTGAAGTCCAACGACTACATTTAGTTTTTTCTGCTTGGCAATTAGTGCAGCATCGAGTATCTGCTTCACACCGGCCGGATCGGTAGCCAGCGGCTTTTCCATGAACACATGTTTACCGAGGCGTACCGCTTCTTCAAAGTGAGCCGGACGAAAACCCGGAGGGGCTGCAAGAATGACTACATCAGCCAGCGGTATGGCTTTCTTATACGCATCAAAGCCGACAAACTTTGTTTCTTCCGTAACCTTCACTTTGTCTTTCACATTCCCTTTCACACCACTCCAGTCAGAAAGGTCATCCGACATCAGCGCTTTATAGCAGTCATCTACGCGGTCTCGGAAAGCATCAGCCATAGCCACCAGTTGCACATTGGGCTTGGCAACCAATGCCTGCATGGCGGCACCGGTGCCGCGGCCTCCGCAGCCGATCACCGCTACTTTGATGGTGTCGTTAACGGATGTATGAAAAAAGGTGCCGGCATTGGCCAGTGCAGGTGCTGCGAGCATGCCTCCGGCAATCAGGCCGGATTGTTTGACAAAATCCCTGCGGGTTGTTTTCGGTGAGGTCATAGCTAGGTGATTTTATTATTTTAAATACTGATTATAAAAGGCTTCAATTTCTTCTTTGGATGGTTGAACGAGCGGCCGCACGATACGAAAGCCAACAAAGCCTCCGTCTGTCAGCCACCAGTTGCTCTTGGGCACTTGCGGATCATTGCGGTTCCAGTCAGGATCGGAAGGAATTCGAATCGTGCATCGCAAATCGGTTGCTTGATCGCTGAAGGATCCTCCGCGTACCGTGCGCGGATACTTTGAACCCGGTTTGGTGATGGGGTCTTTTGAAGTGATGGAGGCGTAATAATCCGGAACATACTGGTCGATAGTCCATTCTGCGAGATTGCCCAGCATGTCGTACAGCCCAAATGCATTCGGCTTCTTGCTGCCTGTGGCATGGTAGCGACCACCACTGTTATCGCTGAAGAGCGCATACTCCTGGAGTTTGGATGGATCAGTACCCGTTGGATAGTCGCTTTTCGATCCGGCTTTGCAGGCGTACTCCCATTCTGCTTCCGTAGGAAGACGATAAAAAACTCCGGTCTTGTGATACAGCCACCGGCAGTACATCATGGCGGCCAGCTGACTCATGCTGTTCACCGGCTGCTGTGGCTGGCGCCCCATGCCTTTGGTGAGATCGATATAGGGTGTGGTAGGCCGGGTGATGCCATCCACTTTTTTGCCTTGCGGGATTTCCTGGTCCTTGAAGAAGACATCCCACTCCGCAAAGGTCACTTCTTTTTCTCCCATCCAGAACGGGCTCACCTCTACGGTTTTTTGCGGGCTCTCATCCTCAGGGCGATTTTTGGTATTGCTGCCGATGGTGAATTTTCCACCGGGAACGGCCACCATCGTAAAACTCACAGCCGTGCCCGGATGCGTATAGGTGTATTTTTTAAAATCCTGTGCGAAAAGCCAGTGGCTATAAACAAGCGCCAGGATGGCAAGGTATTTCATGGAAAAAAGGTAACAAATAAAGCCCGGCCCGGCAATGCGTTTTGTCTTAGCGGAAACTGATTTTTACGAACTTAATATCCGTATAATGCACCAGGTTAAATGCTCCTGGGCCGCATGGCCCCGGATACTCATCCAGCGCTGTGCCCAATCCGCACATGCCAAACCCAGGCCGAAGATTGGCCATGGCGTTGACTGAGTATACTGTAAAATTTTAGGTATAAGTACATTATGTTTATTGTTGATATGATTTTGGTATGTTCGATATTAAAATGTTGACTCAAACAAAAGCAGCGTCATGAAACGAAGAAATTTTCTCGGAAAGGGCCTGGCAATGACTGCCGTGCCTTCCTTCATTACCACTATCGCTAGAGCCGAAAATCAGACTGCAGCGCAAACTTTCAAGCTTAACTATGCACCTCATGACGGCATGTTTGCCGCCCATGCCGGCAATGATTTTCTCGATCAAATAAAATTCATGCATGACCAGGGATTCCGCGCTGTTGAGGATAATGGCATGCGGCAGCGCACACCGGCCCTGCAGGAAAAAATCGGCAGCCAACTGGCGAAACTGGGGATGACAATGGGCGTTTTCGTGGCCCACAACATTGCCTGGAACGATGCCAACCTGGCCAGCGGCAATAAGGAAAAACGGGATCAGTTTCTGGCAGAAATCAAAGAATCCGTAGACGTGGCCAGGCGAGTTAACGCCAAATGGATGACGGTAGTACCCGGTGCTCTTGACAAGCGCCTGGAGATGGGCTACCAGACTGCCAACGTCATGGAGGCCTTGCGCAGGGCTTGTGAAATTCTCGAGCCGCACAACCTGGTGATGGTGCTGGAGCCGTTGAATCCGTACCGCGATCATCCGGGTTTATTTCTGGCGCGTTCTCCGCAGGCCTATGCCTTGTGTAAAGCGGTGAACAGTCCTTCGTGTAAAATTCTCTTCGATATCTATCATCAGCAGATCACTGAAGGAAACATCATCCCCAACATCGATCTGTGCTGGGATGAAATTGCTTACTTCCAGATTGGCGACAATCCCGGCAGGAATGAACCAACCACCGGTGAGTTGAATTACAAGAATATATTCCGGCACATTTATAATAAGGGCTTCCGCGGAGTGATGGGCATGGAGCACGGCAACTCCATCAAAGGAAAAGAAGGAGAAATGGCGGTGATCAACGCCTATCGGGAATGCGATAGTTTTAAGTAAGCGCTTCATTTACAACTAAACGCTGATTCAGAAGCACAAGCAACACAACTAGCTCTTTGTTTCTATATGAATGAACATCAGGCTTAGGCCAGCGATGCCGAGCAACATTCCGATAGAAGCTACCAGTAATGAACCGTTAATGATATCCCTGGGCATCCATCCCGTACCGATCAGCATGATTTCGGATAACAAAAATCCGCCAATGAGCAGTATCAGCAATATTGGGTGATAATCAGTTTTCTTAAACTGTTCCTGATACCATGCCATCAAAAAAAAGGAAATCATACCCAGCAGCACGAGATGCAGATAGGCCATAACATAGTTACGTACTTCATAGGCCATGAGTGAAATCGTTGGGTGTGCCGATAGCAACTGAAGGATAAGCTTCACACCGAAGGCAAGAAAGGCCACATAAAGAAGTATTTGTGATGATGTTTTACACACCCGAAGCCACGTGCTGATGTTCTTACGGAACGACCGGATAAAATACAAGAAGGCAATGATTTGCATGCCTGCCGAAATCCCACCAATCAATACGATAACGGTACCAGGATTTGTCCACAGTGTTGACAAAGCATACGCTGGAAAACAGGCAATAAAAAGCCAAAGCAGGAATCGCTTTGCACTGGATTGTTCAATCGGCATTCCGCTGGTTTCGAGCCATTGATAAAACAATGCCAGTGCTCCGAAAGTAAATACCCCGTTATACTGAAAGTGCAGGTAGTAGTAAACCGCCAGATAGTATTCTTGTGTATACCCCAGGCCCTTGGCCATTAACACACCCAATACCAATGGTCCTGCTGCCGATATAAAAAAAAATACCAACGACAAGCGCGCGAAGTCAACCGCTACCTGGCCCTTCCGGTAACGGGTATCCCTGTAAAACCAATAAATAAAAACACATACCAGCGCGGTATGCAGCGTGGACAGGATAATAGAGCAGAGACCGTACCCCTGCAACGGAAAGGAAATAAGCATGAGTGCCAGCACGCCATTCACCAACAGTAATAATCGAACATAACGAGGGTGCTGATGTTCATCTAAAAACCGGGCAACAAAACCTATCGTTAGTGCATTAACGATCCACCCTAAAAACATTCCGTGCGAGTGACCGTGTAACCAGTACGGATAAGTGAATCCGTCAATCGGCCAAAAATGATGGGCGCGTAATAAGAGACCAATGCCGGCAGCCAGAATGAAAAATACCAGTGGAAACTTAAGAAGACTTTTTAAATCCAACTGAACGCAGGGTAAAGATGATCATGAATAAGAAATAAAGGATGATACTACCCATGGATATCCAACCGCTCAATGCCCGGTAAACTATGGGAATGATTGAAGCATCTGCAGCAATTCGAATGAGCAGCGAGGTCATCAGTGATACCAATGGCAAATAAAACAATGGATGATACGGTTTAACGGTAAGGCCGAGCACACCCGGTAAAATAATGGGACCGTGAGCAAAGATCATAGCAAACACAAAACCAAGAAAAAATGTATGAACAACAATATCGTAGGCATACGTTGCCTCTTTGAGTGCAATAATAAAGAGACCATTAAGCAACAAGGCAACATAACCCGTTAATAAAGCAACTGCTGTATACCTTGCAAGTCCTTCCTTTTTCAATGTAATGCGAATAACATCATAACGCATCAACCAAACACTCATAAAAATCAATGCGAAACCGGTAACAACAGTTCCTGCCCCATGAAAGGGAATTAATAGCCCGATAACGAAAAGGGCAAGAAATAGATACAACCAGTTTTTCTGTGCCTTGCTTACCGGCAGAAAACGAGACAACTCGAGCCGTTCGGATATAATGGTAAACAAAAGAAAGCCCATCCACCACGGAAATACCATCGGATAAAATCGCTTCCACAGCAGCAATACATTACCGATCAGCCAACAGCCTGAGCCGATCATAGCCAGCGCCAGGTAAAGACTGAATTGCTTTTTCAGATAAGCGGCATATACCATTATAAAATTTATACTGGCCAGTATCAACATCCAAACTGCTACCTGAAATGATCCTGCCATGAACACCGGTAAACTGCCAGCGCTTAGTAACGGACCCACAAAATAGATTTTCCGCCTTAAAGGAATCACCTTCTCCAGCGCAATCAGGCTTCCCAAAAAACCACCAACCATAATGGCGCCATGATGAATGTAGATTTCCGGTAACGGCATAATTATGCCCAGGCGACCCAACCCGGAAATCATTCCCAGGATCAGGTTGATAACCGCGAAAAATAGAAACAGAAATTTAAATGGCCTCATAGTCTGCTGGTGGCTGTAAAGTTACCAGGTATACTGAAATTGCGTGCAGCTTCCGGTTTGTTCCTGCTGTAAAATTTTTGTAAATCACCCACAGTATATTTTTACATTTAATTAGATGCTATTTTCAAAAGCCTGTGAATATGCCATTCGGGCAGTGTTATACATAACCGCTAAGAGTCATCAGGGTTCGCGGATAGGAATCACAGAAATCGCTGCAGCCATTGATGCGCCTCATGCCTTTACGGCTAAAATACTTCAAACACTAGCCCGCGAAGAAATTATCTCATCCATTAAGGGACCGAATGGCGGATTCTTTATTGATCCCAAGGCTAAGCCAATCCGCCTGATTGCTATTGTTAAAGCAATAGATGGTGAACAAGTGCTCTCATCATGTGTACTGGGGTTGAATGAATGTTCTGATGAATTTCCTTGTCCGGTACATCGGGAAGTAAAACCTTTTAAAGACCGTGTCAAGAAAATGATCCGCGAAAAAACCATACAGGAATTAACCGAAGAATTAATTGCCGGTCATGTCTTTCTTAAACTGGGCCGGAAGAAACGTTAACGCCTGGCTCCTTCCTCAGTTAAAATAGACGTCATACTTTAACAGGTGAGCACGAACAACAGGGATGTTTTCAATTGATAACTGATCGATTTCCTTTTTAAGCGGAACCAGGTAGTGGTGTAACTGATTATGGGCTTCTCCCTTCATGGTGCACTGCTTCAGGATGGAGGCGAAATTCTCCTGCAATACATCTTTTAATGTGGCTACTGATTCGGTGGTCAGTGGATCGGTTGTATCGATGGCACTGATCATAGCCTTAATTCCGGCTGTGGTTTCGGCATTGGCAAGCCACCGCTTACCATCATTCAGTGTTACCTGTTCGGTAAGTTCATTACGCTGCTCATCTTCCCGATGGCTATGCCGACAGCCTACTAAACCAATCAGCAAAATGATGATCAAAAATCTGAATTGCATATCCTTCGTTATTCTGGTGAACGGTCACCCTCGTATCCGACACAATTTTAAGACTTTTTTATCTTTTTCTATGATTTATTTTAAGAGTTTTTAGTCTTTTATTATGTTTGGCCACACTAATTAAGTAGACCATGAGTAAGCAAAATTTAATCGAATACCTGTTGAACCCAAAAAACTGGTGGTTTCCGCTGTTAATCATATTCGTCATCAGTATAACCGGTGTATTTATGATGGGCCTGCATACCTATACCGAAGCACCGCCCGTACCTGATTTCAAAGACAAGAGCGGAGGCATTATCATCAGCCAGGAGGATATCCAGGAAGGACAAATGATTTTTCAACAATATGCCCTGATGGAATACGGGAGTATGTTTGGCGATGGAGCATACCGCGGGCCGGACTACACGGCAGAGGCACTTCATTATACGGCAGTGTTTATGACAGATTACTATCAGCAGCAACTTTTGCAGGCAAACACTGACCAAACCGATTTACTTCGTCTGGGTATTTCAGAAAAAGTAAAGGCAGAAATTAAAACCAATACCTATCATGAAGCAACGAATTCCGTTGTGTTAAGCGAAGGGCAGGTCCATGCCGTACAAACGCTTGCCAATTATTATTACCAGGTATTCACCAATCCGCAGCATGAACAGGCTTTCTCTCCGGCAGGATACCTGACTGACCCGGCAGCTATCCGGCAACTTAGTGCATTCTTTTTCTGGGGTTCCTGGGTTTGCGGAACAGAACGGCCCGGTAAATCCTATAGCTATACACATAACTGGCCTTATGATCCAGAAGCCGGCAATATTGCAAGCCCTGCAGTAACCATCTGGAGCATCATCGGATCGCTCGGCCTAATTGTTGGATTGGGCATTGTGCTGTACTATCATGGGAAACTGGA